>NZ_CP026105.1:1855980-2165311 GCF_002902965.1 Paraburkholderia hospita
TTGGGCCGATGATGAACCTGCGGCTCGCGCAGCCCGAAATGCTCGTTGATCTGCGCGACATCGTCGCGCTGCGCGCGTGTTGCATTGAAGGCGAAGCCGTCACGCTTGGCGCGTGCATCACGCATGCGGAGATCGAGGACGGCAAGATCGACACCGGCACGCGCGGCCTCATGGAGCATGTCGCGCGCGGCATCGCCTATCGCGCTGTGCGCAATCGCGGCACGCTCGGCGGCAGTCTCGCACATGCCGATCCCGCTGCAGACTGGATCAATACGATGCGCGCGCTCGATGCGGTGTTTCTCGTCTCGGGTCCTAAAGGCGCACGGGTGATAAGTAACGGCGAGTGGATGGCAGGCGCATTCACGACCGCGCTCGATCCGGACGAGATCCTCACCGGCGTGCGCTTCGCGCGCCTTTCGCCGACGGCGCGCTGGAGCTACTACAAGTTCAACCGCAAGCCGGGCGAGTTCGCGGAGGCTATCGCGGTGTTCATCGACGACGCGGCGCGCGGCGTGTGCCGCGCCGTGATCGGCGCGATTGACGCGCCGCCGTACGCGATCGACGATGCCCGCGCGCTGCTTCGCGACGCGGATCCGAACACATCGTGCTTCGATGTTCATCTCGAAGCGGCGGGCATCGAAGCGGGAAGCTACGAACACGAGGTGCATCGCGTCGCGCTCGTGCGCGCAGCGGCAGGCATTCGCAATCAGGACGGGAAAGCATCATGAGCGACCCATTCATCAAGACAATCGAACTCGTCGTCAATCAGGCTTGCGTCGCGGACCGCGTCGAGCCGCGCACCAGCCTCGCGGATTTTCTGCGCGAGCAGCGCATGCTGTGCGGCACCAACATCGGCTGCGAGCAGGGCGTCTGCGGCGCGTGCACGATCGACGTGGACGGCGTGCCTACACGCTCCTGCATTACGCCCGCGATCAGTTGCGCGGGCAGTGCGGTGCGCACTATCGAAGGTTTCGACGACGACGTGACCATGAACGAACTGCGCGCCGCGTTCACCGCCGAGCACGCGCTGCAATGCGGTTACTGCACGCCGGGCATGCTGATGACCGCGCGCGACATCGTCACGCGCCTGCCCGATGCCGACGACGCACGCGTGCGCCTCGAACTCTCCGGCAATCTGTGCCGCTGCACCGGTTACGTGGGCATCGTGCGTGCGATCCGCCGCGTGCTCGATGCGCGTCGTGCGTGTGCGGCCGCGCCGCTCGCGGTGACCGCCTGAAACATCGAATACGGATTGATACGCAATGGAAATCGAACAAAGCTTCACCGTGCCGTATCCGCGCGATGACGTGTGGGCGCGCTTTCACGATACGCCTGGTATCGTCGCGTGCCTGCCGGGCGCGTCGCTCACCGCGCCCGTCGATAACGGGATGCTCAAGCTGGCGATGACCGTCAAGCTCGGACCGATCGTCGCGTCGTTTGCGGGCGACGGTGAAATGAAGCTCGACGATGCGCAGTATTGCGGCAGCATCACCGGAACCGGCGTGGACCGAAAGAGCGCGTCGCGCGTCAAGGGCGTGGCGTCGTTCGCGCTTGAAGAGGCGGCGGGCGAAACGCGCGTCGACGTGAAGGTGGATTACACGATCGGCGGCAGCCTCGCGCAGTTCTCGCGCAGCGGCATCGTGAAGGAACTGGCCACGCGCATGACGGAAGCGTTCGCGGCGAATCTCAAGGCGAAGCTGGACGAAGCGGGAACGGCGGCGGGCAGTGCGGTCGCGCAAGCCGACGCAACGCCCGTCGCGCAGGCAGCTACTGCAACGGAGCCGTCCGGCCCTGAAGCCGAAGCGCCCGTGCAAGCGCCGCGCGTCGAATCGCGTCCGGCCGCGCGCGTTCAACCGGTGAACGCGCCACTCGATGTCGGCAATCTGTTCTGGAAGATGCTGTGGTCGCGCCTGCGCGGCATTTTCAGCTTCGCGAGCCGCTGACCATGCGCGCCGATGATGCCAATGCGATCGCCCTGAGCCGCGTCCATGCGGTGTGTCCGCAATGGCGCGGCGTCGTGGCGGCGCGCGACGCGGTGGGTCTCCCGGACTTCACGCTACTGCACGCGGGGCCGCCGTTCGACGACCCGCGCAAGCCCTCCGCGCCAGTGCGCTCGTCGGCGATCCTGTGTTGTCTATACGAAGGCTGGGCAAACGACGAAGCGCACGCCGAGCGGCTGATCGAGCAAGGCGAAGTGCGCCTCGAATGCGCGCAGTCGTACGGTGTGGTGACGCCGCTCGCCGCCGTCGTTTCTCCGCGCACGACGCTGGTCGAAGTCACGGATGCGAGCGATCCCGCAGCCCGCGCGTGGTCGTTGCTGGGCAGCGGCGCGGGCCCGCAGATCCGTTTCGGCAGCCGCGACATGCGCATACTCGAACGCATGCAGTGGCGTGACTCAGTGCTCGCGTCCGTGCTCGACGAAGCATTGGCGCACGGCCCGCTCGATCTGCTCGCACTGGCGCAAGCCGGGCTCGATGACGGCGACGACCTGCATGCGCGCACCACCGGCGCCACCGCCGCGCTGCGCGCGCAGCTCGCCTCGCGTCTGGATCATGCCGACATCGACGCGATGCTCGCGAGGACACCGCTCTTTTTTCTCACGCCCTGGATGGCCGCGTGCGCACTGATGCTGTCGGCGGCAGCGCGAGCGGGCCAGTCGAAATCGACGCTCGTGGTGGCGCTGGCGGGTAACGGTGAGCGCGTGGGCATCCGGCTGGCGGGCGCACCATCGCGCTGGATCACCGCCGATGCACGCGCGCCGGAAGGCCCGCGCATCGATCCGCAACAGCAGGCGGCTGCCGCGCCGCTCACCGGCGACAGCGGCGTCATCGACGCGGCGGGGTTCGGCGCGCAGGCGCTCGCATTCGCACCGGAACCCGCGCAAGCGTTCGAAGCATACCTGCCCGCCGGTTGGCGCGACAGGCAAGCACGCATCCATACGGAATCGCATCCCGCGTTCGGGCGATTGCCCGGTGTGCTCGATGCCGCGCGCGTCGTTCAGGAAGGCGTCGCGCCCCTTGCCGCGATCGCGATGATCGGTGCCGACGGGCGCGCGGGCCTGCTGGGCCGCGGCCTTTATACGGCGCCGCCCGAACTATTCGCGCACGCTCTGAGCAACCTCTCTGGTGAAGCCGCATGAGCGCAGCACCGATCAACGATCCCGCGACGCTCGCGGCCGTCGAAGCGGCATTGGATGAATACGAGCGCGCGCTCACGACCAACGATGTTCCCGTTCTCGACGCGCTGTTCTGGAACAGCCCGCATACGCTGCGCTACGGCGCGACGGAAAACCTGCAAGGCTACGATGCGATCCGCGCTTTTCGTGCGCAGCGTCCGGGCAAGGGCCTGATGCGAGACGTCATCGATCGTTCAGTGACCACTTTTGGCGCGGACTTCGCTGTCGCCAACATCACGTTCTCGCGCGCGGGCGAGTCACGCATCGGCCGCCAGTCGCAGACGTGGGCGCGCATCGACGGTCAATGGCGCGTGGTCGCGGCGCATGTCAGCTGGATGGACCCGTCGTGATGCGAAACGATCTGCTGCAACCGGGCCTGCACGGCGCATTCGTTGCCGATGGCTTCGATGCGCTGCCCGCCGCCGCGCGGCCGCCGCGCACGGGCGACAAGCTCGCGGGCCTGCGCCTCGCAGTAAAGGATGTGTTCGATATCGCCGGGCTTCGCACGGGCAGCGGCAATCTCGCGTGGCGTGACCAGCAGCCGGTCGCTGCCCGGACCGCGCTGGCCGTTCTCGGGTTGCTCGAAGAAGGCGCGCAATGGATCGGCAAGACCGTCACGGATGAACTCACCTACAGCCTCGCCGGCGTGAACGCGCACTACGGCACGCCCGTCAACCCCGCCGATCCGGCGCGCATCCCGGGCGGATCGTCGTCGGGATCGGTCGTGGCCGTGGCAGCGGGTCACGCGGACATCGCGCTCGGCACCGATTGCGGCGGCTCGGTGCGTTTGCCTGCGAGCTATTGCGGCGTGTGGGGCATGCGGCCCACACATGGCCGCATCGCGACGGACGGTTGTCTCACGCTCGCGCACAGCTTCGACACGGTGGGCTGGTTCGCGCGCGACGGCCGCACGCTCGCCGACATCTTCGAAGTGCTGGCGCGCAGCGTCGTGATGGCGGGCGACGAACCGTTTGCCCTGCACGTGCCGCGCAATCTGCTCGCCTGCGTCGATGCGCAAGTCGCGGCGCGCTTCGAGGCGTCGCTGCAAGTGCTCGGCGATGTGGTGACGTTCGTCGCGCCCGAGGCGTCGCTTGCCGATTGGGCGCAGGCGTTTCGTGCGTTGCAGGCGGCGGAAATCGCGCAACGCTACGGACCGTGGGCGCGCGCGCATGCCGCGAGCTTCGGCTCCGATGTCGGTGCGCGTTTCGAGATGAGCTTGACCATCACGCACGAACAGATCGCCGACGCGCAGCGCGTTCGCGTCGAAGCGATCCGGGCAATGGCCGATGCGCTTCCGCAAGGCTCGTACTGGCTCGTGCCGACGGTGCCGGGCGTCGCGCCACGCGCCGATGCTTCGGCGCAAACGGTCGATAACACGCGCGCGCGTTCGCAGCAGATGCTCTGCGTCGCGGGCCTCGCGGGCCTGCCGCAAGTGAATATGCCGTGGATGAGCTTCGACGGCGCGCCCGTCGGCCTGTCGCTGATCGGCGCGCGCGGCGCAGACGAAGGTGTGCTGCGCACCGCGCGTGCGGTGCACGAAGCCATGCGGTAAGTTTTCGCCAGGACGTTGCCTGGCGATTGATGAGCAAGCGTCTCTCCGATCGAAGCACACCCAAAGGAACGTCCATGACGAAGCACCTGACCGAAGCGCAGATCGCGCACTTCAAACAGCACGGCTATGTCTACCCGATGCGCGCGATCAGTGCGCAAGAGGCGGCGGAGTATCGCCGCGTCATCGAGCAATACGAGGCGTCTTCCGGCGAGGACGTCAACAAGACCCTGAAAATCAAGGGTCATCTCGCCCTGCCGGCGATCGTCGAGCTCGCGCGTCGTCCGGCCATTCTCGATGCCGTCGAGGATCTCATCGGGCCGGACATCATGCTGTTCGGCGCGTCTATCTTCGCGAAGAACGGCCGCGATCCGCGTTATGTGTCGTGGCATCAGGACTCGACGTACTTCGGGCTCACGCCGCACGAGGAAGTGACCGTGTGGGTCGCGCTCACGCCCGCGAACTCAGTCAACGGCGTGTTGCGCGTTCTGCCCGGCTCGCACAGCGGACCCGACTTGAAGCACGTCGAAACCTATGCGAAGGACAACATGCTCGCGAAAGGGCAGACGCTTGTCGGTATCGACGAAGCCCTCGCTGTCGAAATGCCGCTCCAGCCCGGCGAATTCTCGATGCATCACGAACGCACCGCACACAGCTCGCTGCCCAACCGCTCGGACGACAGACGCATCGGCTTCGCGTTCTTCTATGTGCCGGCGCATGTCCGTTCGGCCTCGGGCCGCCGTCGCGCGACGCTCGTGCGCGGCGTCGACCGCTTCGATCACTGGGACCCGGACACGCTGCCCGAATACGACTGCGATCCGCGCTCGATGAGCGAACTCGCGCAAACGTGGGGCAAGTATAAGGATGGGGAAGTGAAACAGGCAGCGGATATGATCGCGCCGCAATGATTGGCACAACGCTCATCGTGGCGCGTCGAACGCCGCGATGAACGTTTGCCTTATCAGGCGAGCTTCGAAGCCTCGCTCCAATCGTCGGCCGCCTGGTCGGCTGCATGATGCGGCGAGCGGAAACGTGCGAGAAACTGCCGCGCGCGCGGCGTCTGCGGCGCGCTGAAGAACTGCTTGGGCGGGGCGCTCTCGATCACCTGACCCGCATCCATGAACACGACGCGGCTTGCCACTTGCCGCGCGAACTCCATCTCGTGCGTGACGATCACCATGGTCGCACCTTCCTGCGCGAGCGAGCGCATCACGTTCAGCACTTCGCCCACGAGCATCGGGTCGAGCGCGCTGGTCGGTTCGTCGAACAGCAGGATGTCGGGTTTCATCGCGAGCGCACGCGCGATGCCCACGCGCTGCTTCTGTCCGCCAGACAGCCGCGACGGAAACGCATCCATCTTGCCCGCGAGACCGACGCGTTCCAGCAAACGTTCGGCGTCCGCGCGTACTTCGTCGCGCGGACGCCCGAGCACGTGCAACGGTGCTTCCATTACGTTCTGCAGTACCGTCAGGTGCGGCCACAGCGCGAAATGTTGAAACACCATGCCGATGCGCGCGCGCGAACGCGCGAGTTCGGCGTCGCTCATCTTGATGGACGAACCTTCGCGCACGCCCATGCGCCGGCCGGACACATGGACCGTGCCCGCGTCGGGAATTTCGAGCCAGTTCACGCAGCGCAGCAGCGTCGACTTGCCACATCCCGACGGTCCCAGCAGGCACACGGTCTCGCCCTTGTGCACGGTGAGCGAGACGTCGCGCAGCACCTGGTTCTCGCCGAACGACTTCGAGATGCCGTTGAGTTGCAGGACCGTTTCCGCGCCGGGCCGCACCGCCTCGCCGCAAAGGCTGGACGAAGGTCCGGCCGCATCGGCTGCGCGCATGATGATGGGCGGGACGTCGTTCGAAATGTTCATGCTCTGCGTTCCTCGGCGAATCTCGACAGTAAACCGCTGCCGCCTTCGATCACGAGGCAGATGGCCCAGTACAGCAGCACAGCCGTGATGAACGCGGCAAACGGAATGAAATATGTGGCCTGAATGCCGTTCATCTGATGTGTGAGCTCGCCCACCGCGATCACCGTGAGGAACGCGCTGTCCTTGACGATCTGCACGAGCTGGTTGCCGATCATCGGCAAGGCAACCGTGAACACCTGCGGCAGGATGATGCGGCGAACCAGACCGAATCCGTGAAAGCCGTAGGCGCGCGCGGCCTCGATCATCGGCGTGGGCAGGCCGGCCCACGCGCCGCGCAACAGCTCGGCCATGTAGGCGGTGTTGTAGAGAATCAGCGCGATCGCGCCGGCCCACCAGTTCGACAGGCGGATGCCCGCCGAGGGCAGACCGAAATAGATCAGATAGACGAACAGGAGGAAGGGCGCACAGCGCATCGCGTCGACATAGAGGGTCGCGAGGCGCGCGATCGCCGGGCGCTTCGACATCAGCGCGGGCGTGAGCAGCGCGCCCAGTACGAGCGACGCAACGGCCGCCACCGCAAGCAGCCCGAGCGTGTCGAGCAGACCCGACAGCACGTCCGCGCGCTGTTGCCAGACGATCAGAAAGTGCTCCGTCATGCACGAGCCTCCACGGGTTGGCGGCGCTCGATCACACGCTGCGCCTTGATGAGCACGAACACGATGAGCCCGTAAAGCACGAGCGCAAACACGAAGGGCGGTAAAGGATCGTACGTGCGCGCACCGACACGCAAGGCCGCGCGCGTGATTTCGACGATACCGATGACCGCGACCGCGGGTGTCGACTTGATCTGCAAGGTCATCTCGTTGACGAGACCCGGCAGGCTCGCGCGCCAGATCTGTGGCATCACGATGCGGCGGAAGCGCACCGTGCGCGGCATCGCGAAGGCGAGAGCGGCGTCGTATTGATCGCGCGGAAAGTTGATCAGGGCCGCGCGCCAGATCTCGCAGTTGAACGCGGCGGTGCTGATGGTGAGCGCAAGTATCGCGGCGGGTGTCGGATCGAGCGAGATGCCGAACTGCGGCAACGCGAAGAAGATCAGCAGCGTGAGCGTCACGGCGGGACACGAGCGAATGAGGCTCACGTAAGCGACGACGACGCGGTTCAGGAACGGCACGCGGGCCCAGCGGATCAGCGCGAGGCCCAGCCCCAGCGGCACGCCGAGCACGATGCTGGCGACCGAGAGAACCACGGTCGCCAGCGCGCCCTGAGCGATGCTCCAGTAATCGAAGGCGTTCATCGATGCGGGATCACGAAGGCGTCAGTTGACCGACTGCGGCATGTCCTTGTAGCTCGCACCGAGCCACTTCTGCTGAAGCTGGTACATCTCGCCGCTCTTGCGCAGTTCGAGCAGCGCGGCGTCCACCATCTTCAGCACGTCGGTGTTGCCCTTCTTCACGGCCCAGGCGATGTAGGTTGGCTTGCCGATTGCCTGACCGACGGCGAACGCATCCGGCCGGGTCTTGACGAGGGAGTTCAGGCTGATCTGGGTGTTGGCGACGGCGTCGACACGTCCCACGCCAAGATCCTGATACGCCTCCGGGTACGACTGGTATTCGACGATTTGCTTGATGCCATTTCCGCCGTGTTTCTTCTTCAACTGCTCATCGAAGAGTTTGAGGTCCGCAAGCATGGCGCTGCCCGTTTCTGCGCCGACGACCTTGCCGACGAGATCGTCGGGGTTCTTGATCGGCGAATCTTTTTTGGTCGCGTAGAAGGTGATGGATTCGCAGGTCGGGGTTGCGAAGTCAAAGATCTTTTTGCGCTCTTCGGTGACGAGCACGGCGGTCAGCGCCATGTCGTATTTGCCGGTGGTCACGCCCGGCAGAATGCCGGACCACGGCATGACTTGCTGTTTCACGTCCACACCGATCTTCTTGCGTACCAGCGCGAGCAGATCGTTGTCATAGCCGGTGTTCTTGCCTTCAGCAACGAATTCGAACGGGGTGTAGTCATCCTCGGTCGCGACGCTCAGATAGCCGCGCGCCTTGATTTCCTCGGCGCTCGCTGCATGCGCCGCATGAACGATGCCTAAGGTGGCGACGAGCGCAAGCGCGCATGTGCGCAGCAGCGTAACGGCGGTGCGCTGTTTTGACTGGCCAGGATCGCGGCGGGTAAGACGGACTGACATGAAGAGCCCCTTTGGTAGTGGTAGCAACCGCGCGCAAGGCTTCGTCCGTGCGCGATCACTGGAGGATGATCGTCGAATCGATAATTCGTTTGGATACTGACGATTCATCCATGGAATATGCAAGGGGTATGCCAACGATCTGTTTCGCCGCAAGTCCCGGATGCAGTGGGGCACGAGGTGCGACAAGGGTGATCATCAAAAATGTGTGGTGCACCACGTATGTTGGTAAAGCCTTGTATTCGTGCATTTGCGCACCGACTTGCGCCATGCGGCACCGGCAATCGACGTTCAATTGACCGCGCGCAGATCCGCGCGAGATTCTTTGTATCGGAGCGTCGGCAGGCAGGCCAATACGATGTATGCTGACGAACCGTCGCGCACCATGCGTGGACAACTCGTATTGAACGCAAACGGAACTCTTCGCTCATGGACGCTCCACCCGCAGTCAGCAGCATCGACGACACCGAGCCGGACCAGGTGCTCGCATGGCGCACTACGGCGCTCAACGAGCGGCCCGGTTTTTTGATCCGCCGCCTGCATCAGATTCACGTGGCACTTTTCATGGAGGAATGCGCGGCCGAAGGCATCACGCCGGTGCAGTACAGCATTCTCACCGCGCTGGAGCAGTTGGGGCCTTCCGAGCAGGTGGTGCTGTCGCGCGCCGTGGGGCTCGACCGCGCGAATACGGCGGACGTGATCACGCGTCTCGCGCAACGGCGTTTCGTGCAGAGCCGTGTCTCGCGCACGGATCGGCGAAAGAAGGTCGCGGAATTGACGGGCGTGGGCCATGCGTTGCTCGCGCGGCTGGAGGCGCCCGTCGCTCGCGCGCACGAGCGCACCATCGCGGCGCTGCCGTCGGACGAACGCGCGACGTTTCTCAGGCAACTGCTGTTGCTGGTCGAAACGAATAACGAACTCAGCCGTACGCCCATCGTGCGATAGACGAAAGACGCGTGGACAGTGTGGATCTCGAAGTCTTGAAGCACGGTGCGCGATGGATCGGGGAAGGCATCGCGTTCTGCTCGTGACGGTGGGGAAGACGTGGGGCTCGTCGCCGCGTCCAGAAGGCACGATGCTCGCCGTGCGCGGCGATGGGCATGTGGTGGGATCGGTGTCGGGTGGCTGCATCGAGGACGATCTGGTCGAGCGCGTGCGGCAGCGGGGCATCGAGAAAACGAAGCCAAAGGGGAAGTACGGCATCAGCGCGGAAGAGGCACATTGAGCGCCCAGCGATGCACGGTCGAATGGTCAACCGAAATTCCTCGTTTGGCCATCATCTGCTCGAGGTGGCGCAGACTCAGCGATACGCAATGTACCGGCGCACACCGAGAAGGATTACATCAAGCGGATAGTGCAGGCGCTTCAGCACCTTCGCCACAGCCGGACTCAGGTTCTGCTTCATCGATCAAATCGTTCGTCTCCTTGCGTGCAGCTTAACAAGCCACCTTAGTGCGACAGAACCCTCCGCTGAAACTGTACATCGCGCTTACCACGACACCATGATACGAAGCGCCAGCTGAAGAGGGAGAGGGGGCATTCTCTCTCAGGCCGCAGCCTGGTTCGCCAGCGAGACGGTAGCCGATCCACCAAAGGGCGATACGGATTCGTGAGAGCGTAAGACTTCAGCGAAATGTTTCCATACCCACACATCTTGCTGAACGAAGGCTGACCATAAGCAGACAGGGAACGTTCATAAATGGTCAACGCTGTTGCTTTTTCTATCCAAAAAGGCACGTGACAGCCTGGAGTAAGAGCGCATTACGTGAACAGAATCTGGATGGAAGCGTTGATTTCAGGCCCTGACCGAGAAGTGAGGTCTCGGGCCAGAACAGTCGGGGAGGCTTACCAGTCTGGAAGAAAACTGCAGTAATCCGTAGGTAACTCTGTTCGAATCGAGACGTACTACCCTCGATGCCTGGCTCATCAAGGAGTGCCTCCATGTCACTGCCGCTCGCATTCGCGATCGACTCGCTCCATGGTTTCGAACTGACAGAAGACGGTCAATACCTGATGCTGAAAGGCAACCGGTCGGATCGCATCGCCGTGCACTGTTCGGTCATGCATGAGTTGCTGGCGGCTCTTTCGAATGCCATAGGCTCGTCCGAGCGCATCCGGCGCAAGAGGAATAGCGTGAAGTTCGCGATGCCCTGCGAAGCGTGGGCGCTTGGCAAGGATGCGGGCGGGGGCCCTTATCTGATCTTTACGTTCCGCCTGCCTGGTGGCGCGGAATTGTCCTTTCAGATGCATCGCTCGCAGGCCGCGCACATGACGCAGGTGCTGGCGCTAGCCACCGGTCTCGCGAAGGCAGGCGGCATTGCGGGCCTCAGGCTGCAATAGAACAACGAGCCGTCTCTCATCCGCACGTAGCGGATCATCCACTGGTCAAAAACGGCTGTAGTTGGGGCTGAATTTATCTTCGCATATCCTGCATGAAGGCAAAGATTCTGTTGTCCCGTTGTTCGAGGGTATTGCCCCTCGCTGGACTGAGTGTGACGGCCGTATCGGCGAATGCCGCCGACTCATTTGTGGTTCGCGATATCCGGGTGGAGGGATTGCAGCGCATCGAACCCAGCACCGTGTTTTCGTATCTACCGATCAAACACGGTGACACCTTTACCGACGACAAGGCTTCGGAAGCGATTCGCACACTGTATGCGACGGGCTTCTTCAACGACGTGACGATCGACACCGATGGCGACGTCGTGGTCGTGCAGGTGATCGAGCGTCCGGCGATCGGTACGATCGATTTTGCGGGCATTCACGAATTCGAGAAAGACAACCTGATCAAGGCGCTGAATTCCGTCGGACTGTCATTGGGTCGCTATTTTGACAAGGCGCTCGTCGACAAGGCCGAACAGGAACTGAAGCGCCAGTACCTGACCCGCGGCTACTATGCCGCCGAAGTCACCACGACGGTCACGCCAATCGACCGTAATCGCGTGGGATTGCTGTTCTCGGTTGTCGAAGGTCCGAGCGCGAAGATCCGCCAGATCAACTTCATCGGCAACAAGGTGTTCAGCGAAAGCATGCTGCGCGACATGCAGCTGTCCACGCCCAACTGGTTCTCGTGGTACACGAAGAACGACCTGTACTCGAAAGAAAAGCTCACAGGCGACCTCGAAAACGTCCGCTCGTATTACCTGAACCGCGGCTATCTCGAGTTCAGCATCGAGTCGACCCAGGTGTCGCTCTCGCCGGACAGGGAGGACATGTATCTGACTGTCACGCTGCACGAAGGGGAGCCGTACACGATTTCGAGTATCAAGCTCGCGGGCAATCTGCTCGACCGCGAGGCGGAGTTGAACAACCTCATCAAGATCAAGCAGGGCGACCGTTTCTCGGCCGACAAGCTGCAGGCCACCACGAAGGCTGTCGTCGACAAGCTTGGCGAATACGGTTATGCGTTCGCGACCGTCAATGCGCTGCCGCAGATCGACCAGGAACATCACAAGGTCGATCTGACGCTGCAGGTCGATCCGGGTCGCCGCGTCTACGTGCGCCGCATCAACGTGGTCGGTAATACGCGTACGCGTGATGAAGTGGTGCGCCGTGAAATGCGCCAGCTCGAAAGCTCGTGGTTCGATTCGAACCGTCTCGCGCTGTCGAAGGACCGTATCAACCGTCTCGGCTACTTCACGGACGTGGACGTGACGACGGTGCCCGTCGAAGGCACGACCGATCAGGTCGATGTGGACGTCAAGGTGACGGAAAAGCCGACCGGTTCGATTACGCTGGGTCTGGGTTATGGCTCGGGAGAAGGGCCGATCATTTCGGCAGGCGTGTCGCAGGACAACGTGTTCGGCTCGGGGACGAGCCTCGCGGTCAACGTCAACACGTCATCGACTTTTCGTACGTTGACCGTCACGCAGGTCGACCCGTATTTCACGATCGACGGGATCAAGCGCATTACCGATGTCTACTACCGCACCAGCGAGCCCCTCGAGTTCTCGAGCACGAACGACACGAGTTTTCGGATCGTGACGATGGGTGCAGACCTGAAGTTCGGTGTTCCATTCTCCGAGGCCGACACGGTGTATTTCGGCCTTGGCCTCGAACAAAACCGCCTTGACGTCGACTCCGCCACGCCGCAGAGCTATATCGACTATGTCAATACCTTTGGCCGCGTATCGAACAACGTACCCGTCACGGTCGGCTGGTCGCGCGACGCACGTGACAGCGCGCTTGTTCCGAGCCGCGGTTATTTCACGCAGGCGAATGCCGAGTACGGCACACCGCTCGGCGGCACGCAGTACTACAAGGCGGACCTGCAGGCCCAGTATTACCACTCGTTCTCACGCGGCTTCGTGCTCGGACTGAATTTCCAGGGGGGCTATGGCAACGGTATCGGTAATCCGTACCCGATCTTCAAGAACTACTACGCGGGCGGTATTGGTTCGGTGCGAGGCTATCAATCGAGCTCACTCGGTCCCCGCGATGCAACAACTGGCGATCCGATTGGGGGTTCGAAGATGGTCGTCGGCAACATCGAGCTGACGTTCCCGTTGCCGGGCACGGGATACGACCGCACGCTGCGAGTCTTCACGTTCCTCGACGGCGGCAATGTATGGGGTTCGGAAGGAAACAGCATTGGCGCAAATGGCCTGCGTTACGGCTACGGTCTGGGCCTCGCGTGGATTTCGCCAATCGGACCGCTCAAGCTCAGTCTCGGTTTTCCTGTCGTGAAGCACACTGGTGACCAGTACCAGAAGTTCCAGTTTCAGATCGGGACGTCGTTCTAGCGTGAATCGGGTTACGAGTTGATGAAGTCATGGTTCGCTGAACACCAGCGATATCCGCAAGCGCTGTTTGCAGGCTCGATTACGTTGCTCGAAGGCATTCTGCAGTTTGTGAACGATGCGGATCAACTGGCGCAGGCGCCAGGCCAACTGATGACGTTCCATGACCATAAGCTGCTCGACTGTCTGCCTTTCAAGATCGACGCGATTATCCAGGACAGCGCGCAACTGGCTGAGCACAGTCTGCGTTGCGTGTTTTCTTTGCTTGAGGGTGACAGCGTGCCGGACTCGCGGCTGGTGCCGGCGCGGATTCGATATCGTAGGTCGGGTGGATGAGTTGTCGCTGCGCGTGGGCTTGTTAGTGCGTCGGCGGTGCTGTCAGGCCCTATTTTTCAAAATTCGATTTGTCAAAGCCAGATTCAGATGTCGTAGCGCTGGCTATTTACAGATGTCGTGTTTCTGACCTTGGGTTTGGGTCTGTCTTTCACGGTTTGCATCACACGCAGTGTCGAAGGATGCCGGGCTGAACGGGCAGGGCGTGTCAGCCGGTTCAGTGAGTGCGTGCAGACCGCTGGCCAGGTGTGGAAGGCGCCGTTGACGGCTGCGCGATCTGCACGATTGCCTGATCGAGATCGGACCGCGTGAACTCGCGCGGTTTCTTCGTGCCGGGCAGCCGGTCCTTCGCACGCGGTGCCACGCCCCGGTTGGTACGCGACGGCGCGCCCGAGATGCGCCGGTCATCACGCTGCGCCTGCAGTGCCTGCGCCACCTGCAACGCATGCGCGAGGCGCTTGTGCTCGATCACCGCGCCCTGATCAACCTCCGCGAGCTTGTCGTAGCGGCGGCAGTCCAGCGCCTTGCCATCGGCCCGGATCTCGATGCGTCCGTCCGGATACTCCCACACGTCAATGTAGCGGTGAATGAGCCCACGGTTGGCCGGTGTGTCCTCCAGCAGGTACAGCACCCGGTCATACAGCACCGTCAGCGCCTTCGACACGCGGCGCGTCTCGCGCCAGGTCATCAGCAGATCAAGATCCTCATCGTCACGCAGCGGCCGGTGTGCATCGAATGGACTGCGGGGCGGCTTCGCAAAGCGCGCGTTGTAGGCCGCGATGAAGGCGGGCGCATACGCGTTGGCATCGCTCACCGTGCTGATGCCGCGCAGCCGCAGCTCCTTCACCAGACGGTCCTGCAGCGTCAGGTGTGCGCGCTCCACGCGGCCCTTGGCCGAACTCGAGTTTGCGCAGAACGTGTCGATGTTCAGTTCGTACATCGCGCGGCCGAAGTGCGTCACGCCTTTGCCCACCGTCTCCGCGCGCCGGTTCACATGGAACACGCTCGCACGGTCGCTGTAGAGCGCCACCGGCTTGCCGTAGCGTTCGATGTAGGTACGCGTCGCCTCGAAGTAGCTGAAGGTCGACTCGCTCGCCGTGAAATGCAGCACCATCAGCCGGCTGGTCGCATCGTCCACGTACACCAGCAGCGTGCAGGCCGGCGCCCGGTCCTCGAACCAGCGGTGATCGCTGCCGTCGATCTGCACCAGCTCGCCCAGACAGGCGCGCCGCGCGCGCGGCTGGTACACCTTCGGCGGACGCTGACGGCGCGGCACCCACAGGCCGGCCTCTGTCATCAGGTGGCGCACGGTTTCCTTCGACAGCACCAGTCCATGACATTCGCGCAGCTTCTCGCACGCCAGCGTCGGCCCGAAATCGGCGTAGCGCTCACGGATGAGCGTCAGGGCGCGCAAGGCCAGCCCCTCATCGAGCCTCCGGTTGCCCGGGCCATCGCGCTTGCGCGAGGCCAGTCCCGCGGCGCCTGATTCGCGATAGCGCATCACCAGCCGCTGAACCTGACGCACCGTGAGGCCAAGCCGCTCGGCAGCACGACCGGGCTTCAAACCCTGTTCAACCACCGCCTGGATTACCTTCAAACGATCGAGTTCGCGCATGTTCAATGTCACGAGTGTGCCAGCCTTCATGAGCGGCTCCCGCATGCGTGCAGAGAGCCGCCAGCTTGCCAGCAACGGCAAAACACGACATTTGTATCTTGCTAGAACACGACATTCTCACATTGCTGCTACACGATTTTGTTCGATAATTAAGATTATGTCAAATAACTAACAGGCAGCAGCAAACCAACCACCGCTCCCTCCAGCCTCAAGCCTCAGCGACCCGCATGATCGACCCGCAACCGATCAACCTTGCGCCTGATCCGCAGCCGGCGCATTTCCTTCACCGTCCGTCTGGTCCGTCTGCGCCGCAGCCGCGTCATCTGCAGGCTTCGCAGCCGCAACCACACCCGCATCTTCACCAGCCTTTGCAGCAGGCTTGTTCCGTCCACCCGAACGACGTCGCGCGAACGCGGATTCCGACGCGGTGACCTTGCCCGTTTCCGCGCCATTCAGATCCACACGCGACGCGCCTTCCGTCAAGCTCGCCCAATAGCGGCTGCCACGGCACCAGGTGCTCACGGCATCGCGGACTTCCTGCTCGGTCAGCTTCAGTTCGCCGGCCTCCTTGAGCAGATCGTCGAGAATGCCGATCTTCAGCGCCACCTTCGGCGCAGGATTCTTCGGAAACGCCAACGGAAAACGCTTCTGCAGCTTGCCGATCGTATGCACGACGGGATCGACGGGATTCTGCTGCTTTGCCGCCGGACGAGCCGACGCCGGCTTGCCGTGCGTCTTCGCGTCCGCAGGCCGGGGCGCCCGTCGAGCGTCCCGGGGTTTCGGGTCCCGGGGTTTCGCGTCGCGCGGATTAGCATCTCGCGGACTGGCGTCCTTCGCCTTCTGATCCTTGCCGCCCGCGTGAGGAGCCGGCTTGTCCGCAGCCTGCTTATCCTTGCGCTGCGCCTTTGCCTGCTTGGCGAGTTCGTCCCTCAGCTTCGCCAGTTGTTCAAAGCCCATGTGTTCACCTTCATTGCAATGACGCAGGATTGTAGCAGCCGCTGAGCACCTTCATATCGGGCGACTTCTCGTTGCCGTCCGCCAATCTTGCGCCCGGTCGATGGCCGTTTCCTGTCATCGCCCCATCCCGGCGCGGCAAGCAACGGACTCCGCCAGCCGACGCGAGCAGCAAGCGACAGTCCCGCATCGAATGCGCGCGCAGCGCACATCGCCACGCACAAAACGAAAAAAGCGCCGCAAGCGCGGCGCCCTGTCCTGCTTTAGCTACGTCGTACAGCGTCAGAACCGATGCACCATGCCGACGCCCACACCGACCATGCTGCGCGATGACGACGGCGTCGAATTGAAGCCGTCGCCGATCGTTGCCGTGGCGTTGATGATGCTGCGGCCGCCCGTGCCGAGCGTCTGGCCGTTCGCGCGCTGATACGCCTGCAACGCATACAGACCCGTACGCTTGGACAGCGAGTAGTACTCGGACAGGTTGACCTGCGAATACGACGCGCTGCTCGTGATGCCGTTGGCCTTCGTCGCGCGCGTGTAAGCGTAGCCCGTTGCGAGATCCCATGCGGCCGTCGGCTTCCAGTGCAGCACGACGCCGCCCGAGTTCCAGATCGACAGGTCGTGGAAGCCCGAACCGATGCCCGGAATGTACTGCACGTTCGAATACGTCGCCGTGATGTCGAACTGGCTGTTGAACGTATAACCCCCGCCGACGGCGAAGCGCTGCTGCGCGCGTGCCGACTGGTAGCCGTTGGTCACGGCCGAAACGCCCGCCTGCGCGCCCGCGTTCGACGTCGTCGTATCGGTGCCGAACGTGCCGCCATTCACGTTCGAGTTGTTGATCTTCGAGAAGCCCACCGCGATGCCGATCGGGCCTTGCGAATACTGGACCGCCGTGCTCCACGTCGAGCCCTGATACGCGCTGCCCGGCACGCCGCCGAACGAATACGAGCCGCTGAACTTGAAGCCGTAAATCTGCGGCGACATGTACAGCAGCGTATTGTTCGCGCGATAGATCGTATCGAGACCGTCGACGTCGCCTGCGTGCGCGCCGTAGAAACCGGTAAGCCACGTCGTCGGGCTATACGGCGACAGCAGCTGGTAGTACGACGCGTACTGGCGGCCAGCCGTCAGCGAGCCATAGGTGCTGTTCGACACGCCGACGAACGCCTGGCGGCTGAACATCAGGTTGCTCGTCGACATCGCGCCGTTGTTCGCGCTGAAGCCCTCTTCCAGTGTGAAGATCGCCTTCGTACCGCCACCGAGGTCTTCTGCGCCCTTCAGGCCGAAGCGGCTGCCCGCCCATACGCCCGTGACCATCTTGAAGGCCGAGTGCCCGCCCGTGGTCGAACCGAGCGTCGTCGAGCTCGACTGATAACCGATGCCGTTATCGACGATGCCGTACAGCGTCACGCTGCTTTGCGCGAACGCGGGCAGTGTGGCCAGCATCGCTGCGCCAGCCAGGGCGGCTTTGACTTCGGGGTAACGTCGTTTCATCTCCTGATCCTTTGTCATTGAGTGTTATGACGATGCGTCGCATCGTTTTGTCGGCGGCGGGACAAACGCGTGCCGTCGCCGCCGGTGCTGCGGGTAGTGCGAAAAGCTGAAGTAATGCGGGAAAATCCGGATGCCGTGCGGATCGCTACGGGTAACCACCACTATCGAGCCGCGCGATCCTTTCACTGCACACCGTTGCGCCTAGCTGTGCTTGCGCTGGGCCTGCGCAGCGAGTCTCACAGGCGCATTGACCGCGCCGTATCCGTCGTAACCGCCCTTGCGCTGCACGACCTCCAGAAAGAAGCGGCCATCCATCTGCTCGGTGTACACATGGAAGAACTCGCCGCCCTGCGCGTCCCTGTCGTAAAGGACGTGGGCTTCTTTCATCTGCCTCACCACGCCGTCGGCGAAATCGTAACGCGCTTCAAGGTCATCGTAATAGTTCGACGGGATTCGCAATAGCTGAACGTCGCGTGCGCGCAACTGTTCGACGGCCGCGAAAATATTGTCGGTGTCGAATGCGACGTGATTGAGGCCCGATCCACGATACGTGTGCAGCGATTGCGCGGTCGAAGTCCGTCCGTCCACCGATGCATTCAGAACGATTCGCACCGATCCGTCGGCGCTGCGCACCGCGCGGCTGCGCACGAGTCCGTAAGGATCGGGAAGCAACCAGGCGGGCTCCGCGTCGAAACCGAACACGGCCCTGAAGTAAAGAATCCACGTATCGAGTGTGTCGGCGGGCAGGTCGAGGCACACGTGATCAATGCGCTTCAACTCGCCCTGCACCGCTTGCGTGCGTTCGCTGTCATGCGCGCTCAGCACGAAGTCGGCTTCGTAGAGCGTCGGCTCGTCGGGCCGTGCATCGACGAAGTAATGCAGGCTGCCATCGGGCGCGCGCACGCCCGGCACGACGCGTTCGTTCGGACCGACGCGGCCCGAAAACGGTGCATAGCCGAACGACGTCGCGCGCTCGAACACGCGCGCTGCATCGTCGACCTGAAACGCCGACGCGCATAGCGACAGCCCGTGCCGATGGAAGAACTCGCTGGCGAACGAATCGGTCTCCGCGTTCAGCACGATCGACGCCCCGCCCTGCTGATACAGCGTTACGTCCTTCGAGCGATGCTTGCCCGCCGCATGGAACCCTGCTTCGGCGAAGCGCTGCGCAAGACGCGGCGCGCTGGTCGAATCGACGGCGAACTCGATGAACTGGAAGCCCGAATGCGCGGGCGGCGCGGGCGGTGTGAACAGCGGCTGACCGTCCTTCGAGCGGGCGCCCTTCAGCCCGGCCTGCTCTTCGAGATACAGCAGCGAGCGGTAGCCATCGGCGGCCGTCGCGGCTGTCGGCGCGGCGCGAAAACCGTCGTTGAAAATTTCGAGCGAGAACGGGCCTTGATAACCCGTCGCGAGCACGCGGTCAGCGAAGCCGGCAACATTGAGATCGCCTTGCCCCGGGAAGCATCGATAGTGTCGGCTCCATTCGAGCACATCCATCTTCTGCAGCGGCGCATCGGCGATCTGCACGAAGGCGATGCGATCGCCCGGAATATCGGCGATGGGATCGATCGGGTCGTCGATCGACAGCGTATGGAAACTGTCGAGTATCAGGCCGAGACTCGGATGATTGACAGCATCGACGAGCCGCCATGCGTGTCGATACGAGCTCACGTACTTGCCCCACGCCAGTGCTTCGAAGCCCACGCGCACGCCTTCGCGTTCAGCGAGCAACGCAAGCTGGCCGAGCTGATCGACGATCAGCGCATCGTCCGCGATCACGTTTGGGTTGACGTTGCTGCACACGAGCACGAGATCCGTGCCGAGTTCGTGCATCAGTTCGAACTTGCGCTGCGCGCGGTTCAGGTTCTGTACGAGCCGCTCCTTTGACACGCCCTCGAAATCGCGGAACGGCTGGAACAACGTGATCTGCAGGCCGAGATCGGCGCAGCGCTTGCGAATGTCGGCGGGCGAGCCGTCGAAGTACAGCAGATCGTTTTCGAAAATCTCGACGCCGTCGAAACCCGCCGCGCGAATCGCAGCGAGTTTCTCGACGAGCGTGCCGCTAACCGACACGGTGGCAATGGAGCGAAGCATGATATGGCTTGGGTCGGGAATCGTGCGGGAATGGTGATTACGCAGCGGGCTTGAGCGCCAGCAGCTCGCGAGCCTGCTTCGCCGTCGCGACAGGACGGCCGTATTCGCCGCATAGCTTCGCGACGCGCTCGACGAGTTGCGCATTGCTTTTTGCGAGCGTGTCCTTGTCCCAGCGGACGTTGTCTTCGAGGCCCGTGCGGCAATGGCCGCCCATTTCGAGCGTCCAGTAGTTCACTTCGAGCTGATGCCGGCCGATGCCCGCTGCCGTCCACGTCGCGCTCGGCAGCAGCTTCTGCAGTTGCGCCACTTCGAATTCGAGAATCTCGCGTCGCGCGGGCAATGCGTTCTTCACGCCCATCACGAACTGCACATGCACGGGCTCTTTCAACAGGCCTTGTTGGACGAGATCGACGGTGCTGTACAGCATGGCCAGATCGAAGATTTCGATTTCGGGCTTCACGTCGTGATCGAGCATCGTCTGCGCGAGCATTCGCACGAAATCGGGCGGATTCTCGTAAACGGTGGTCGGGAAGTTCACCGAGCCCGTCGCCAGCGACGCCATATCGGGCCGCAAATCGAGCATCGCGCCGCGTTGCTCGAACGAACGTCCGCGCCCGCCCGTCGAAAACTGGATGATGATGTCCGGGCAATGCTTGCGGATGCCTTCCTGCAGCGTCGCGAAGCTGCTGCGGTCGGAACTCGAGCGCTCTTCTTCGTCGCGCACGTGCAGATGCACGAGGGTCGCGCCGGCTTCATAAGCTTCATGTGTGCTCTCGACCTGCTCGGGTATCGAGATCGGCACCGCCGGGTTGTCCTTCTTGCGCGGCACGGAACCCGTGATGGCGACGGAGATGATGCAAGGCTGATTCGTGGCGTGACTCATGGCAGAACCTTTCTCGATGAAACCTGTGATGCCGCTACGCGACGCCTCCGATGTGCCCATCCGGTGCGGCGCGGCCTGAAGGGCTAAGGTGGCTCAAGAATAGGCAAGCGCCATGGGGTGGGCAATGCTCCTGGTGCCCGGAATGTGCGTTAATCGCACGTTTCTGTGCGATTAACGCGCGCTTCGCGGGTTAGCACCAGGCTGGGTGTCGTATGGCGCATACAGTGTCGGCGAGGTTTTCCGCCTGATCCGGAAGTGATCGAGGCGACGTTCCCCCTTGCGCCAGGCGATATCAACAAACGGCGCGTAGTGGGCGATAAGTGAGCGATAATCGCGCATACCGATACGTTAGCCGCGCAAAATCAGGGAACGATTGCCATGAACCGACCGCCATTGGACAAACGCGACTGGATCGCGGGCCTCGAAAAAGGCCTTGCGATCCTCGAGTCGTTCGACAGCGAACACGCCCGCCTCACGCCGAGCCAGGCTGCGCAACTGACGGGCATGACGCGCACGGCTGCGCGCCGCTACCTGTTGACGCTCGAACATCTCGGCTATGTGCAGGGCGACGGCAAGCTATACGGGTTGACGCCGCGCGTGCTGCGCGTCGGCTGGTCGTATTTCGATTCGGCGCGGCTGCCGAAAACCGTGCAGCCGTACCTGCAACAACTGAGCGCGACGATCGGCGAGTCCGTCTACGTGAGCGTGCTCGACGATTGGGAGCTGGTGTTCATCGCGCGCAACGGCACATCGCGCGTGATGACGACGGGTTTCGTGCTCGGCGCGCGCGTGCCCGCCCCGCTCACCTCCCCCGGCGTCGTGCTGCTCGCGTATCACCGCGATCAGGAAGCGATGCAGACGTGGCTCAACGACGCCGAGCTCACGCCCTTCACGCCGCACACGGTCACGAACAAGACGGGCCTGCTCGAAAAGGTCCGCCGCGCGCAGGCCGACGGCTTCGCGGTGATCGAGCAACAGTTGGATATCGGCGTGCGCGGCGTCGCCGTGCCGATGAAGAACCGTCATGGCGAAGTCGTCGCGGCGCTCAGCACGAACATGCCGATGGGTAAGGAAACGTCGGAAGCGGCGCTCAACCGCGTGTTGCGCGCGCTGCAGGAATCGGCACTCTCGATGCTCAACGTCCTATAGTAAATGACGTAGAGGTAGCGGACGTGGGAGCGAATCATGCACCGTCGATTTGCGGATCGCGCCGACGCGGGCCGTGCGCTCGCCGATCAACTGAAGCACTACGCGCAACGCGACGATGTCGTCGTGCTCGGGTTGCCGCGCGGCGGTGTGCCTGTTGCGTATGAAGTCGCGCGTACGCTGGGCGCGCCGCTCGACGTGCTGGTGGTTCGCAAGCTCGGCGTGCCGTGGCAATGCGAGCTGGCAATGGGCGCGATCGCATCGGGCGACGCGCTGTATGTGGACGAAGAACTGATGCGCGAAACGGGCGTATCGCAGCCCGAATTCGACCGCGTGCTCGCGGATGAGAAAGCGCAACTCGCGCGGCGCGAGGCGCTGTTTCGCGACCCGCGGCGCGCGAGCGTCGACGTGGCAGGCCGCGTCGCGATCATCGTCGACGATGGGCTCGCGACGGGCGCTTCAATGAAGGTAGCCGCGCGTGCATTGCGCGCGCGCGCGCCGGCGAAGATCGTTGCCGCGTTGCCCGTCGCGCCGTACGACGCGGCCGGGCGCATTGGCGAGGACGTCGACGAATATGTCTGCGTTACCGCGCCGGAACTCTTCTTCAGCGTCAGCCAGTTTTATTCGGACTTCAGCGAAACCACCGACGACGATGTGCTCGCAATACTCGCACGCGCATCGTCGGCCAGCGGGCCCGCGTCGTCCGGATGACGCGCGCGCTTGCACCGACTGACCTGCAGCGCGACGGCCGATAGACGCGCCGTCGCTGCCGCAGGCGTTGCTTTCAGGCGGCCGCCGCGGTCAGATGCAGCGGCAGATAGCTTTGCAGATAGTCTTCGAACTCGCCGCGCACTTCCGGGTGACGCAGTGCGAATTCGACGGTCGCCTTCAGATAGCCAATCTTGCTGCCGCAATCGAAGCGCGTGCCGAAGTAGCGATATGCGAGCACCTGCTCTTCCGTCAGCAGCGATTGCAGCGCGTCCGTCAGTTGCAGTTCGCCGCCCGCGCCCGGCTTCAACGCGCGAATGTGCTTGAAGATGGTCGGCATCAGCACATAGCGGCCGACCACGCCGAGATTCGACGGCGCCTTGTCGGGTGCCGGCTTCTCGACGATGCCCGACAGCTTGATGACGTCCTCTTCCCACTCCTTGCCGTCGACCACGCCATACGAGCGGCTTGCCTCGCGCGCGATGGTTTCGACACCGACCACGGAGCTGTGGTAGTGGTTGAACACGTCGACCAGTTGCTTCATCACAGGCTGTTCGCTGTGCAGCAGGTCGTCGGCGAGGATCACGGCGAACGGGCTCTCGCCGACCAGCTTTTCGGCGCACAGCACGGCATGGCCGAGGCCGAGCGCTTCGGCCTGACGCACGTAGAAGCAATCGACGTTCGCCGGCTTGATGCTTCGCACGAGATCGAGCAGTTGCTCCTTGCCGCGCGCTTCGAGTTCCGCCTCGATTTCATAAGACTTGTCGAAGTGATCTTCGATCGCGCGCTTGCTGCGGCCTGTGACGAAGATCATTTCGGTGATGCCTGCCGCGATCGCTTCTTCGACCGCGTACTGGATCAGCGGTTTATCGACGATGGGCAGCATCTCCTTCGGGCTCGCCTTCGTGGCGGGCAGAAAACGTGTGCCGAGGCCCGCTACAGGAAAGACGGCTTTGGTGACTTTCAGCATGGTATGCATTTCCACTCGGTTGATTGAATGTATGCAATCGCCGTGAGAGGCGGCGCATTGTCGTTCGGGAAAAGACTAGCGGAAAATTATTTTGAAAGAACTGATAGCGCCCTGTTGAAATTAATTCAAATTGTTCCTTTCCAATGCTTCGTTCCGATATTTGAAACTCGTGCGGAAAGAATGACGTGAACAATCTGAATCGCCATGCATGCGGCGCGTAAATCTTGCCAATCACGCCGAGCGCGAGCGCCGCCCTCATGCGCTCATTCGTTTTCTTCGAACTGCGGCATCTTTTCCGGGTTCATCCGGATACGACTGATCGGCTCGTTGCGCAATGCTTCACGGTACGCGGACACGGCAACGAGTAGTAGCAACACGGCGACGCCGGCGATCAAATGCAGGTTCATGACCCCACCCTTGTCAGAAGTTTTCCCCGCATGAACGTAACACGAAAAAAACGTCAAATAATTCAGGCGTCTATTTGAATTTCGGTCGGTTTCGGCAATCCATTGTCAATATGACAGCCTGAATAATTCGAATCATTTCTTGTCGATTTTTTGCCTGTCCTTTCACCTAGGATACGCAAGCGGGCGTGCTGCGTCTTGAGGGCGCCGCGTCAATTCATTCATCAACGATCAAGGACCGCGCATGAGCGACACAGCACTGGACGCCACCGGCTCGTCCCTGTCCTTTGCGCCGGCGGCGCGCAGCGAGGCGAAGGTCGCCGGGAAGGAACATGTCATCGATGCGATGCGCGGCTTTGCCGCGTTGCTGGTGGCTTATTTTCATTGCCGCCAGGTCGAATGGGTGGGGATGCAGAGCTTTCACCATGTCGCGGGCAAATCATTCGATCTGAACACGATCGTTGCTTACCTGACGCTGCCGATTGCGTGGGGCTCGGCGGGTGTGCCGATTTTTTTTGTTATTAGCGGGTATTGCATTCATCGTGGCACTGCGCGGCGTCTCGCGAACAATTCTGCGTATCGGCTCGATGCGATGAATTTTTGGGCGCGGCGGTTTGCACGCATTTACCCTGTGCTGTTTGCCGCGCTGCTGCTTACGCTTGCGCTTGACTCGGCTAGCCTGCACTTTCCGCCCGTTAATCACAAGATTCTCGATATCGGGCCTCAGGCGCTTTTTGTCAATTTGTTCTCGCTGCAAGGCTTGGCCGGCAAGACGTATGGCTCGAATGGCGCGCTGTGGACGCTGTCGCTCGAAGTGCAGTTTTATGCGGTTTATCCGCTGGTCTTTGCGCTGCGGCGCCGGTTTGGGATCTTGCCTGTGCTTGGGATTGTGGCGCTCGTTAATGTGGTTTCGGTTTTTGTGTTCGAGCGGCATGACTTGCAGTTCTTTACGTCGTTCTGGTTCTCCTGGATGCTCGGGGCCTGGATCGCTGAATTGCAGCTGAAGCGCGGTGATGATTCTTCGCGTAAGCACATGCCGTGGCTGATGTATGGGTTGGCTGTCTTGCTGACGGTGCTTGGGTGTGTTGCTTTTCGCTTTGGGCAGTATCTGGCGTTTCAGTTTTGGGCTGTTGGGTTTGCGTGCTATCTGAATGAAGCGCTCAAGAGCCGGCGGCAGAACGATACGCCTGTGATTCGGGTGCTTTCTCGCTTTGGCGACTTTAGCTTCTCGCTCTATTCGATTCATTTGCCCATTTTTGTGCTGCTGTCTTCGGTTTTGTATCGCTCGGCGTTGCAGATGTCGATCTTGCCGACGTTTGGTTTTATGCTTGTGGCACTCGCTGTTGCGTGGGTCTTTTATCGTTGTGTTGAGTTGCCGGCGATGAAGTGGTCCAGTAGTTTGAAATCTACTCGCGGTTCGCGTTGATTTGTGATGCGGTGGTTGCTGCGTAAGCGGTTTGGTTTTTTGCCCTTGCGCTGGCATCCGCGTTACGGTGTTTGCTGTTCACGCGTCGCCCCTGTGTTAGCGCCTTCGCGGCGCGGGCGTTTTTTGCCTTTACGCGGGCATCCGCGATTTGTTAGCGTGCTTCAAGCGTCGCCCCTGTGCGGGGCGGCACCTACTTTTCTTTGCCGCCGCAAAGAAAAGTAGGCAAAAGAAAGCGGCTAACACCGCCAGTTCTTGTATTTGCCTGAGGGCCCCCAACCGGTCCCACACTTCACACGGCAACGTCCTTGTTCACGTGTGTTGCCAACGCTCTCTCTATACGCATCACCCGCTTCATGCATCCGCGTTGCAGCACGCCGTGCCAGATATTCCACTGCCGCCCAGGTGGCAAACTGTGTGTAGGCCGTAGCGCCACACACGTCTCACTTCGGACCGATAGCGCACGCGTCCCACCATGTAAGAGCGCCAAGCTATACGCCCCAATAACCTACACACAGTTTGCCACCTGGGCGGCCGCAACCATTCGCTGCCGCTAGCCCTTGTGCGGGTGTTTGAAGTGGGTGAGGCGCTCATTCAGCGCGTTGGCAACACACACGAACAGATACGTTACCGCGTGAAGCGTAGGACCGGTTGGGGGCCCTCAGGCACAAACTAGAACTGGCGGTGTTAGCCGCTTTCTTTTGCCTACTTTTCTTTGCGGCGGCAAAGAAAAGTAGGTGCCGCCCCGCACAGGGGCGACGCTTGAAGCACGCTAACAAATCGCGGATGCCCGCGTAAAAGCAAAAAACGCCCGCGCCGCGAAGGCGCTAACACAGGGGCGACGCGTGAACAGCAAACACCGCAAAGCGGATGCCAGCGCAAGGGCAAAAAAACACCGCCCCAGCGTCGCAGACAAAAAAAACTCAAACCCCATTCGCCACATTGGCAAGAATTTTCTCTACGCCTTCGACATACGCCTGGGTCCCAAACTTCCGCACAGCGGTCTGATACCCATGCGCAACAAGCCGGTCGCGCAGCGCCTGATCCGACCGCAATTCAGCAAGTGTATCGGCCAGCACATGCGCATCGCCTGGCGTACACATCACCCCATTCACGCCATCGTCGATGATCTCAACCACACCGCCAGCACGTGCCGCCACGACCGGCCGCCGCGCCAACATCCCCTCAACAATCACACGACCAAAAGGCTCCGGCGTAATCGAAGTATGCGCAACGACATCGACCGCACACATGCACGCAGCCACATCATCCTGAAACCCAAGAAAATGCACGCGCCCTTCAAGCCCATTCGACGCAACAAACTCACGTAACCGTGCCTCGTACGCATCTTCACCAAACAGCGGCGCGCCCACCAAAACCGCATGCATCTGCGGATTCAGCACCATCGCCTCGAGCAACACATGCTGCCCCTTCCACTGCGCGAGACGACTAAACGAGCCGACCAGAAACGCATCCTGCGGCAGCTTCAGCCGCGCACGCAGCACGCTTTGCGGCGTATCCCGCAACGCACTGAACGGCGCAGCAGAAATCCCGTTAAACACCACATCGATGCGCTTTTCGCCAAAACTGGTCAGCTCGGCAAACGCGCGCGCCGAAGCCGCCGAATTGGCAATCACATGCGCAAGACCCAATTTCGCACACCATTTGATGATCGCAAGCTGCCGGCTGCCGAAATGCTCGGGGCTAACTATATCGCGCAGATGCCAGACCACAGGACGCCCTGCGAACCGCCCAGCAATCGCGCCAATCACCATCGCCCGCTGCGTGTTCGCATAGATCACATCGCTCTGCCGAGCCCGCGCGACGGTCGCGCGAACCAGCGATGCAACGCCCTTCACCGCCCTGGCGATGGGCGGCGTACCGCCCTGCTTGCGGATGTCGCGCGTCGCGCCGGGATCGAGCACATCGACGGCCACGCCTTCGCGATGCAATGCCATGCGAAACGGTCCGTCGTCGAACAGCACCACCTGCACGCGCGCCTTGAGCGCCTTCACGACTTCCAGCAGCGACAGTTCGGCGCCACCCATCACGCCGCTCTGATCAATCGCAAGCACGCGCAAGGCGCTTGATGCCGGCTTCTGTTCGCTAACCTTCGCGGGTGGTTCATCCAAAGGCAACGTCGCCCCGTGCAACGCAGGTACCGTTTCGCGCACAAAGCCGAAGAAGCGCTCGCGGAAATGCCGGATCGAAAAACGCTCGGCATTCGCGCGGCAATCGACGGGCCTAAAGCGCGTGGGATCGTCAGCGAAATCCTCGATCGCGCCGATGATCGAATCGGTCGTCTGCTCGTTGAAGAAAATCCCCGTCGGATGCGACTCGTACTGGTCGCGCACGGTTTCGAGCGCCCCGCCCTTGCCGTACGCAATCACGGGCGTGCCGCATGCCTGCGCTTCCACCACGGAAATGCCGAAGTCCTCTTCCGCTGCGAACACGAACGCCTTCGCGCGCCGCATGTGATCGCGCAACACGTTGAACGGCTGATAGCCCATGATCTGCACGTTCGACGTCGCCTTCGCGCGCACCTTCTGCATGTCGGGGCCGTCGCCGATCACGACCAGCTTGCGCTCGGGCATCCGCGCAAACGCCTCGACGATCAGGTCGATCTTCTTGTACGGCACCATGCGCGAGGCTGTCAGATAGAAGTCGTCCTTCTCCTCGTATAGCGAGAACGAATCGACGTCGACGGGCGGAAAGATCACTTCGGAATCGCGCTGATAAACCTTGTGTATGCGCCGCGAGATGAACTCGGAGTTCGCAACGAACGCATCGACGGAATTCGACGTGCGGATATCCCAGTTGCGCATGTAGTGCAGGATCATCCGCGCCACCGCGGACTTTGGCCCGCTCGTCAGCTTCGACTGCTGCAGATACTGATGCTGCAGATCCCACGCGTAACGGATGGGCGAATGCACATAGCTGATGTGCACCTGGTCCGGGCCCGTCAGCACGCCCTTCGCGACGGCATGACTGCTGGAGATCACGACGTCGTACGCGGAGACGTCGAGTTGTTCGATCGCGAGCGGCATCAGCGGCAGATAGCTGCGGTACTTCGTGCGCGCCTTCGGCAGGTTCTGGATGAAGGAGGTCGTCACCGACTTGCCGCGCAGGAACGTGCGGTCGTCGAGGAAATCGACGAGGCTGAAGATATCCGCCTCCGGAAAGCACGCGACAATCTGCTCGAGCACGCGCTCGGCGCCCGCATAGGTGACGAGCCAGTCGTGAATGATGGCGACACGCACGGGCCCGACGCTGCGCGCCCCGCGCCGTTTCGCGGGCGGCTTTGCCACGGGCGTGGTCGTGATGAGATCGCGGCCCGCATCGCGCGTCACGGACGTGGGACGCAGGAGGTCTTCTTCAACGATATCGTGGTTCATGCGCTATTCCTCGGATTGAGTCGCAACTTCAGACGCACAAGCAGCGAACGCGCAAGATCGCGCAATGCAGGGGTCATCGTGAGCGACCACGCGACGTTCGCGCTCACGATGAGCGCGCCCGCGGCAATGGCCATCGGCAGGCTGGAGAGCAAGGTGGCGAGCCACAACGTGCCCGCCAGAAAAGCAAGATGCGCGAGCATGTCGAGCACGATCGGACGCGCGTGAATGGCCGACAGTTTCAGCAGCGCGACGTAATCGAACAGGCCGCGCGCGGCCACGACGACGGCCGCGCCCGTCAGCCCGAAATGCGCAATGCCGAACCACAGCGCGCCCGCGAAGAAAGGCAGCTCAAAGAGGCCGAGGCGCGCGGCTGTCGCAGGATGCACCTGCGACTGAATGAGAATGCGCGCGAGGTTCGCCTGGCCGACGAGCCATACCGAGATGATCAGGATGCGTCCCACCGGGCCGCCCGCGTCCGCGACTTCGCTCCCAACCCAGGCATGCAGGAACGGTTCGAGCACGATGATCGCGACGAGCGCAATGGGCGTGAACACGCCGTTCAGGAATTCGAGCGACTGCCGCATGATGACGTCGGCGTCGTCCCGACCCACCGCCGAGAGCCGCGGAAACAGCGTGCGCTGCAGCGCCGTCGGCACGATGTTCAGGCGCGTGACGAGGTTCTGCGGCACGGTGTAGTACGTGACGAAACGCGCGCCGAGACTCGTGCCGAGCATCACGCGGTCGAGCGACTCCGCGACCATCCCCGAGATGCTCGCAATCAGCATCCAGCCGCCGAAGTTGAAGAGCCCCTTCGCCACCTTGAACTGCGGCGCGCGGATATGGCGGATGCCGAGCACATTGAGCGCCGAGCGTCCGAGCAGGATCGCGGCGAGCAAACGCGCGACCACAGCCGCCGCGAGCACGTTCTGCAACGTCGGTCCCATCATCCATGCGGCGGCGAGTGGCAGCAGCTGGAACAGGAATGTGCCGAGCGTCTGGTTCGTGTTGTAGATGCCGAAGCGTTCCGCGCCGTTGATCGCGCCCGCGAACACCCACGACACGTTGGCGAGCGGAATCGCTACCGCGAGCCACGGCAGCGCCATATAGACCTCGTGCTGCAGTTCGGGCGACACCTTCGAGAAATACGCGGTATAGAGCGCCGCGCCGAAGTAGATGACGAGCCCGCCGACGATGCCCGTCGCCAGGTTCAGCCACGTCGCGCTCCAGAACACCTGCTCGCAGGCCTTTTCATCGTTCGATGCGCGCGCCTTCGAGATGTGGTTCTGCGCGGCCATGCTCATGCCGAGGTCGAGAATGCTGAAGTAGCCGATCAGCGTCCAGACGAGGCTGATCACGCCGTAGCGTTCGACGCCCAGCAGCTTGATGTACGACGGCACCGTGACGAGCGATACAAACGTCGGCAACACCAGTCCGATCAGGTTGATCACTACGTTTCTGAGGATGCCTTTGTCCATCGGATGCCTTTCTGGTCAGTCATAGGTTTGGGTAGCGTGTGGGTGGAGAAGCGTCGTGTTTATGTCTTTGATGTTGGTTTCCATCGGTACATCAGGACCTTGCCGCGTGCGTCTTCTTCGACGAACACGAGGTACTCGCCGTCGTCGCGGCGATACGCGCTGATGCCGTTAGGCACGTCGACCCAGCCCGATGCATGGCCTACTTCCGGCCCAGGCTGCATCGTGCCGACGGGCGTGCCCGTCTCCTTGTCGTAGACGTGCACGGTGCCGACGGGCTCGACGGCGAACATGTATTTGCCTTCGACGGTGAGGCCGATCAGCGTCGAGACGGGTTTCGCTTTCGTGTCCCACGGCAGCGGCAGCGTGTAGCGCGCAACGGGGTTGCCGCTCGACCACTTGTCGTAACGCACCAGCACGCGGCCCACTTCTTTCCAGAAGCCGCGGTCGAACGGCGCTTCGGCTGTGTAGCCCGTCACGTACATCGAATCGGTTTGCGGGTCGTAGATCGCGCGTTTGATTTCGCTGAACGGTTGCGGCACCGGGTATGAAGTCATGTCCGCGTACGAGTAGACGGGGTTGCCCTTCGCATCGAGACCGCCGAACCTGAAGCGGTTGATGCCCTTCGAATCGCGCGCGCGCCAGATGTCGCCGTTCGTGTCGACCCACCAGCCCCAGCCGCCCGCGAGGTGCGTGCCCGTCGTGTTCGGCGTGAATTCGTCGGCATCGAAGCGGCCGTCGCCGTTGCTGTCGCGCCAGATCCAGTCGCCGCCCTTCGGCGCGTTCGGCACCTTCAGCACGGCGCGCTCGCGGCCCGCGATAAAGCCCGAAGGCGTCGCCGTCTCGCCGTCGCGGCCGCCGTCGAAGCGATAGATCTTCAGATGGTCCGCGTACATGTCCGTGAGGAACAGGAACGTGCGGCCCTTCAGCTTGCGGGCGATGGGCAGGCCCGGCCACTGGTCGGTGTTGAAGACGGGATCGTCGGGATATCTGAAGCGGTTCGTCAGGAAGCCCGCATAGGTCCATTGCTGGCCCGCCGGCTTCGACAGATCGAGCGTGAAGCGCTTGTTGCCCGTATAGACGCTGTCGGGCCGCGACGGGTCCATCCACGCGCCATCGACGAACAACAGCCCTTCGACCTGCCACACGCGCTTGCCGTCGGGCGCATAGCTTTCGAGCGTCGCGCCGAGGCCCGCGCCCGTCGGCTCGAAGCGCGGGCCGACGCCGTTGGTCGATACGTAGACGTTGCCGCGCGCATCGACGCCTACGCCCGTGAGTCCGTTGAAGCGCTGCGGTCCCGGCTTGCCCGCGACGCCCGAGAAGATGCCGCCGCGCTCGCCGAGCGTCGAACTCAGCGCATAGCCGCCATCGCGTTTGCTGAAGAACAGCACCTGCTGGCGCGGGCCGTTGTCGGCGACCAGCACCCGGCCTTGAGGATCGACGGCGATATCGACGGCGACCGTGTCGGCCGGCAGCGGCAATTCGTCTTTCAGACGCTGGCCGTTTGCGTCCAGGTGCGCGACTTTCGGCTTGTCGCCGAGCGTGTCCGTGAGCACCCATAGCGTGCCGTCGCCCGCGCGCGCGATGCGGCCCGGCGCAGGCACGCTCCATTGCGCCTTGCGCTGCATCGATTCGGCGTCGTACACCTCAATGCGGTTCTGCGACGTGTTCGACGCGTAGAGCGTCGTATCGCTTGCAGCGAGCCCGTTGATGTCGCCGCGCGTGCCCGTGGGCACGTCGTTGACCATCGCGAATGCGGCGGCCGCCTTCGCATGCGGATCGATGCTGCTCACGGCGGCCTGGAACGCGGCGACGCGCTTCGTATCGCCAATCTCGCGCCGCGAAATGCCGTACCACTGACGGCCCTTGTCCGGCCACACGCCCTGACCGGTGAGATGTCCCTTCTCGTTGCCGACGCCGACAGCCACATACGCATAGCGTTTGTTGATCGCGATCGCGTTGCCGCCGCTGTTGCCCCAGCCATGCGTGCCGCCCGCGAAGCCGAGCATCTTGCCGTTCTGATAGACGCTCGCTTCCGCGCCGCTCTCGTCCCACGGCGCGTTCGTATAGACCTTGCCGTCGGGCGACACCGCGAGCGCCGTGATGTTGATCTGCGTCCACGCGCCGTCGCCGAAGCCGAAGGTATTGCCGATCCATGACGTCTGCACGTTCAGCGCGGGTTCGGCGAACGCATGCAGTGTCGCGAGAAGGGCAAACGCGCACAACGCGCGGGCAAGCGTGAGTCGGGACAACGCGAGTTCTCCAGTCGAGGCGAAACGAAGGCAGGCGATAGCGATGCATGTTCGCTGGATGTAAGGCGGAAATTCGAAAGGCAGCGCAATACGCGCAGTGGCGTTAATGCGCATTGATCCAATCAGCGCTTAACGGTAAGTGCAAAGAATGAAGGACGAAATTCGCAAATAATTCAAAATTATTCGTCGGTTGAAACGCACGAAAAGAAAGCAGAAAAAATTTGCGTCGAATTTTTTTCGGGCATTTTTTTGCTTGAAATCCCCTCCATTTACCGATACGGCGATCCGATCCGAAGTTCTTACCGGTTCGCGTCGCGAGTGTGTATCGAGGTGTAACCGGGCGTATGCAGATATGAAAATCCGCTTCTCGTTATTCAAATCAATTCGTTTATTTCATTCCTGTTTTTTAGGGTTTTTATTTACCTAGAATCAAACCCGTTTTTACCGTCTTCATGGTGATCGCCTCGCGACACCGTGCATGGCCCATTGACTGCCGCATCAGGCGCATACACGGACGCTCATGACAGCCAGCACCCTGCCCGCTACGCCTTCTCATCACCGACGCATCGTCCAGCTCGACGGTTTGCGTGCGATCGCCGTGCTCGCGGTGTTCGCGCAGCACGCGCTGAAGGCGCCGCTGTGGATGGGCGTCGATCTGTTCTTCGTGCTGAGCGGTTTTCTGATCACGGGCATCCTGCTGGATCGCAAGGCGCGCCAGCAGTCGTATTTCAGCTACTTCTATGCACGCCGCGCGCGCCGCATCCTGCCGCCGTATCTGCTGCTGATGGTGGTGTCGTCAGTGCTGTTCGGCTTCGGCTGGGCGCAGCACTGGGAGTGGTATGCGTTCTTCGCGACCAATATCGGCGATGCGCTGAACCAGAGCGGCCATGACAGCCTGAACGTGCTGTGGTCGCTCGCCGTCGAAGAGCAGTTCTATATTGTCTGGCCGTTCGTGATCCTGCTCGTGCCCGAGCGCGCGCTCGGCTATGTCGCGGGCGCGCTGATCGTGCTCGTTCCCGTGCTGCGCGCCGTCGCGACGCCGTGGTTCGATTCGTTCTGGCCCATCTATTACCTGACGCCGTTCCGCATGGATCTGCTCGCGGCGGGCGCGCTGCTCGCCGTCGCCGTGCGGCGCGATGCGAACGCGCTCGCGCCGTTCAAGGTGCTTGCCGTACTCGGCGTATGCGTCGCGCTGGCCGTGCTCGCTTGGCTGCATCTGCACTATCCGCGTTTTCGCGCGGCCAATACGCCGCTGTCGAATGCGGGCCTGTATAGCGTATCGCTGTTGCTGTGCACGTCGGTCGTCGTGATCGCGCTGCAGAGCAAGGGGATCGTCAAGCGTGTGCTGTGCAATCCCGTGCTCGTCTATATCGGCACGATCAGCTACACGATCTATCTGATCCACCTGACCGTTCTCTACGCGCTCTGGCCGCTGCATTACAACCGCTACGTGACGGCCGTGCTCGCGCTCGCGATCACGCTGGTTTATGCAAGCGCATCGTGGTTCGGCTTCGAGCGCCGCCTGATTCATGGCAGCGCGACGCGTGGCCAACAGCCCGACGCCGCGTTGCATGCGACACGCGAAGCATCGAGGACGAGCGCATGACGCGCGCGCCGATGCTGCGTGCCGCGCTGTGCGCGCTCTTTTGCGCCGCCGCGCTTGCACATGCTGACCAACGCGCGCAGCCGCAAGTGCTGATCGAAGCCTACGGCGACTCGACCACGCTCGGCATTTCGTGCAGCGACGGCCGCTGCGGGCCGCGCGCCGATAACGCGGTGACGTATCTGCAGGATGCATTGCGCGCGGAATACGGCGCGCGCGTGTCGGTCGTGAATGACGGCGTCGGCGGCGCGATGGCGACGCAATTGCGCGACGGCACGGGCCGCAACGGCCCGTGGAAAGACCGCCTGGCATCGTCGAATGCGCAGATCGTCACCATCAATTACGGCATCAACGAAGTGATGCACAACCAGACGCCCGAGCAGTTCTATCAGGCCGAAACCGATCTCGTGAAGACCGCGCAGGCGCTCGGCAAGCTGCCCGTGCTGCAGACCTCGAACCCGATGCCCGATGGGCGTCTGAATGCACGGCTCGCTGAAATGGCCGCGATGACGCGGCGCATCGCGGCCGAACAGCAGGTCCCGCTCGTCGACCATTACGCGGAAATCTCCGCAATGGCCGACTGGAAGACCCATATGTCCGACGGCGCGCATCCGAAGCCCGAGCTGTATCGCGTGAAGGCGCAGCAGGATTTTCAGGTGATCGATCCGCTCGTGCGGCGTCTGTTCGGCGTCGCAGCCGACTCGCCGCGCCAGCCGCCACGCGCCGCATCCCCGCTTCACTCTACTTCCGACAACCCGACGAGAGGCAACTCATGACCACACAACGCAAAGCTATCATCACGGGCGTATCCGGCCAGGACGGCGCCTATCTGACGAAACTGTTGCTCGGCAAGGGCTATCAGGTCACGGGCACGTATCGCCGCACCAGTTCCGTCAATTTCTGGCGGATGGAAGAACTCGGCGTGATGGACAATCCGAATCTGCAACTCGTCGAGCACGATCTCACCGACGCCGGCTCGACGCTGCGTCTGCTCGACACCGTGCAGGCCGACGAACTCTACAACCTTGCGGCGCAGAGCTTCGTCGGCGTGTCGTTCGACCAGCCTTCGACGACGGCGCAGGTCACGGGCGTGGGCGTGCTGAACCTGCTCGAAGGCATCCGCACGGTGAACCCGAAGATGCGCTTCTACCAGGCGTCGACGTCGGAGATGTTCGGCAAGGTGCAGGCCGTGCCGCAACGCGAGGAAACGCCGTTCTATCCGCGCAGCCCGTATGGTGTCGCGAAGCTGTTCGCGCACTGGTCGACGATCAACTATCGCGAGTCGTACGGCATGTTCGCGACGAGCGGCATTCTGTTCAACCACGAATCGCCGCTGCGTGGCCGCGAGTTCGTCACGCGCAAGATCACCGACACCGTCGCGAAGATCAAGCTCGGCAAGGCCGAGGTGCTCGAACTCGGCAATCTCGATGCGAAGCGCGACTGGGGCTTCGCGCTCGAATACGTCGAAGGCATGTGGCGCATGCTGCAGGCGGATGAACCCGACACCTATGTGCTCGCGACGAACCGCACGGAAACGGTGCGCGATTTCGTGAAGATGGCGTTCGCAGCGGCGGGTTACCAGCTCGAATGGTCGGGCCGCAACGAGAACGAAAAGGGTATCGACGTGAGGACGGGCAAGACGCTGATTCGCGTGAACCCGAAGTTCTACCGCCCTGCCGAAGTCGACCTGCTGATCGGCTGCGCGGACAAGGCGCGCGACAAGCTCGGCTGGAAGCCGGAAACGACGCTCGAGCATCTGTGCAAGATGATGGTCGAGGCGGATATCGCGCGGAACCAGAACGGGTTGTCGTGCTGATAGCGGTTTGAACCGCTGACAGAGAAAGGGCGCGTAAAGCGCCCTTTTGCTTGTCTAAAGCAGCTTGCGGTCGACCTGCGGGACCATCGGCGCGAATTGCAGCAGGCGTTCGGCCTGCACGGCGATGAAGTCCGATATCGTGTGCACCAGCGCGCGCTCGTCGCCGACATAGACGTCCGAACGTGCCAGTTCGGGCGCAAGCGCCTTCGCGGCCTGCGCCATACGCGTCATTTCGCGGCCGAGAAAGCGTGGCACCGTGCCCGTTCGCCGCGCGAAATCCGCCAGCGCGAACGGCGTGATGTCCTCCAGCCGGAAGGCGTCGCCATAGCCCATCGCCATGTCCTGTTCGACGCGCTCGCCATAGGCATTGACGGACACCAGGTCGTAAAGCGGCGCGGGTTCGAGACCGCCGCCGTGCATGAAAAACGACAGGTTTTTTCCATGCGCATCACTGTTGCCGATCAGCAGCTGAAACAGCGCCCACCGGATCATGAAGGTGCGCGCGGCAGCGGGATTGTCGAGATGCCGCTGAAGCGCAAACAGCCTCTCGAAGCTCACGCCCTCGCGTATGTTGCGCACGTCCGGTGTGTTGCCGAAATTCCGCTCGTATTTGAACGTGACGGGTAGATCCAGCGCCTGGCAACCGTCGATCACATGCCGCCGCCGCACGGCCTGAACGGACTCGCCATCCGAGGGGTCCAGCTCGACCGTCCGGTCGAACCGCCCGATCAGCAGGATCGGCTCGGGAATGCGCCGGATCGAAACTGGCGCGGTGAGCAGGCCCATGCGGGACGCCAGCGTCATGCAGTAGTGCTCGTTGGCGACCATGCACGGCGTGACGGGGCTGCGCGATTCCGGTTTCAGAATGTGCGTCGAACTGAGCGGCCCATCCGCAAGCGCGATGCGCTCGCCTTCCAGCAGTACTTGCAGCTTGTCCTGATAACCCGCCACCGACAGGCGAACCTTGCCATCCCATACAGGGAACGGAATCACGTCGCGCTCGCGGATGCGCTGGCTCAGTTCATCGGGTGAAATTTCGCGGCGCGCGGGCGGCCGTTCTTCCGGGTGAATGGGCTTGCCGTCATCGTCCGTGGCGAGAAAGCTCAAGGCGCCGACGGGCTCCTTGCCGAGCATCCGGATAAGCCCATACGTGTTGTCTTTCGACACCTGATAGACAACCGACGCGACATCGAGCGCCCGCCCCTCCGGCAACAGATTGGCGATAAACCGATGCACGGTACCGCCTGGCGGTTCATCGCCTGACAGAGGGATGTGCGGAGACAGCGGAAACGCATGCCGGCGTCCGGGCCAGTTTGCGTCATACGCGAAGCGGTAGAGGCTCTGTCGCGCGTCGAAGTCCAGACGGCCGACTGCTCCTTCGTGAGCCGTCACATGAAGGGCATGAGGCATCAGGACGCCTCCGACGGACTGCCGGGCGCTGTGACCGTGGCGCCCGCCTGCGCGTTGAACGGTTCGATGTAATCGAGCACCGCGCTGGTTTCCTGATTTGTGAAAACCAGCATGTTGAGGCCGAGACCGTTCAACACCTTGAACACCTTGTCGAGACTGACCGATCGGCCGTTTTCCAGCCGCGATAGCACGTCTTTGGAGATGCCGAGCATGTCGGCGGCGTCGTCGATGCGAAGCTCGCTTTGCGCACGCCGGTTGCGCACGAGCCGGCCCAAGGCTGCCATGTCGCCAGCCAGTGGATTGACGGAGGTGGGTCGAGGCAAGGTGCGGGCCATAGTTCCGGGATTTCAGGAATAAAACCGCTCACGGTCGTCGTGAGCCGGATAATTACGAGAATATCGGAATTATGGGGAAAAGAAGTGTGAGCTGTCAATAGTTCTTATATTTAAGGAATTAAGTCTCACGGGATGTGTGAAATCTAGATAATTCCTTAAATATCGGAATTATAGAGACGCTGATCAGCGACGCATGCCTGGTCGCCCGTCGCCGCAAAAAGAAAGGGACGGCTCACGGCCGTCCCTTCCCCCAACGGTGTTATCCGCCCTACGCCGCCGCCTGAATCGCCTCGTTGTACACGGCCGCGACCCGCTTCGCGATCACCGGATTATCGAAATTGGCCCGCGCATACGCACGGCAAGCATCCGAATCCGGCAGCCTGATCGTTCCATCCAGCGCCTTGCCCAGGCCATCGGCGATCGCGTCCGCGCCCGTCGAAGGCAGCACGAGATCCTGCGACAGCCCCGCCACCGCTTCCGGCAGACCGCCCACGGGCGTCACCAGCACGGGTGTTCCCGACGCCAGCGATTCGACGGTGATCAAACCGAACCCTTCGAGCGCCACGGTCGGCACGACGCTGATCGTGGCCGCGCGATAGAGCGACGCCAGATGCTCGTCCGGCACGAAGCCGAGCAGCTTCACGTTGTCGCCGAGACCGGCATCGTCGATGCGCTGCTGCAACTCTTGCTGCAAGCGCCCCTTCCCTGCGATCAGCAGCAGCACGTCCGGATTGCGGCGTTTGACAACCTTCACTGCATCGATCAGATCTTCGAGACCCATGCGCCGCACGAGACGCCGCACGGCCAGCACGATCGGCCGGCCCAGCGGCAGTTGCAGACGCAGCCGCGCTTCGTTTTGCGTCAACGGCAGATTGAACTGATCGACGTTCACGCAGCCCGGCACGACGCGCACGCGGTCGGCGGGAATGCCGTAGCGCGACGTCAGAATGCGGCCGAACGCATCGGACAGCACGATCAGCCGCGACGAACGCGCGTACACGGTCTGCTCCAGATAACGCTTGGCGCGCTGACCGAGCGAGTCCGCGCCTTCGACATGACTCTCGTCGGCCCACGGCCCCTGAAAATGCGACACCTGCGGGATGCCACGCATCGCGTCGAGGCCCGGAAACGTGTACAGCGCGAAGTGCGACGAGATCACGTCGGGACGCTGCTCGCGAATCTCGCGGCGCAGCGCGCGGCGCGCGGCCATCAGGCGCAGCGGCAGCGATTGCGCCGCGGAACCGAAGCCCTGGATCGCGCCGTTGGTGTCCTGCGCGACGCGCTCCGAGCCCGCGACGACGCCCCGCACTTCGACGCCCGCGCCGGGCAGCGCGCCGATCAGCGAGTAATACATGCGGTCGAGACCGCCCGCGCGCTCGGGAAACCAGTGCATGCCGATCTGCAGCGATTTGATGGAACGAGTGGTCATGGTGTGTGCTTTCCTTGTCGTTGTCGATGTGCGCTTCAGTCGCCGTACGTCACGTGCATCACGCGCGATCCGCGCGTTGCGGGCCTGCGAGCACGTTCGCCGCCAGCGGTTCGGCGTCGTTGTCATTGATGTTTTTCGCGCGGCGGCGGTCTTCACGCTGCCCCGCAATCTGCCGGTACAGCGCGATGTACTGCTGCGCCATGCGCGCCCAGCCGAAGCCCGTCGCGAGTTCGTTGGCCGCGCGGCCCATCGCGAGCCGTTGCGCGTCGTTCGATGCGAGACGTCCCACGGCTTGCGCGAGCGCCTGCGGATCGTCGGGATCGTCGAGCACGATGCCGCATTCGGGCGTGATGATCTCCGCCCCGCCCGCCGTGTGCGCGGTCACGACAGGCAGACCCGCCGCCATCGCTTCGAGCAGCGACAGGCTCATCGCTTCGTAGCGCGACGGAAACACGTACGCATCGACGGAATGCATCAGCACGGGCATCTCTTTGACGAGGCCGAGAAAGTGCACGCGGTCCGCAATGCCGAGCGCTTTCGCCTCTTCCGGATACGGACTGCCCGGCAGATAACCGGCCACCGCCATATGCACGTGCTCGGGCAGATGCTTCAAGGCCTTGAGCACCGTGCCGAGATTCTTGCGCGGCGTACGCAGATCGCCGACGAACAGCAGCAGGAACTTGTCCTCAGGCAACTTGAAACGCGTGCGGTCGCCCTGCGCGGCGGCAAAGCCCTGCGTATCGACGCCGTTGTAGATCACGTCGAGCCGGTTGCGCGGCGTGAGGCCGATCGCGGCGATCTCGGTCGCGACCTTCTGCGACACGGCCGTGATCACACGCGAACGTCGATACGCCCAGCCTTCGAGCACGGCATTCACGCGCGTATAGACGAACTGATATGCGGACCACAGACCCTTGCTCAAACCGAACGGGTAGTACTTGCTGTTGAACCAGCCGCTATGGACGAAGTGTGCGGTGTTCACGTCGGCGGGCATCCACGTGATGAAGCCGTTGACGTGCAGCACGTCGTATTCGGCGCGGTGCTTGCGCAGCCACCACGCGCTCTTCAATGCGAACACCTGCTGGCGCAGCAGATTGGTGGGCCAGAAGCGGCCGATTTTCACGGGCGCCCAGCGCACCAGCGGATGTTCGAGCAGTTCGGGCGCGACATGCGAGGCGACCAGCGTGACCTCGATGTTCTCGTCGAGCGCGGCGCGCGCGATCTCGTGATTGACGCGGCCCTGCCCGTCGTTATGACGCACTACGTGCGTGACGATGGCGACTCTCAATCAGTGGCCTCCAGGAAAGAATGAATGGCGGCGCCTGTTCAGCTTCTGCCAGTGCGCCGCGGAAATAATCGAAAACACGCCCATGAAGAGCAGCAGACCGCCCGTGCCGACGAGCGAATTGGTGAACACCAGCATCGCGAAGATCGCCAGCGCGAGCGACAGCGAAGCGGACGCGAACTTGTCGTCGCGCAATTTGAACGATGCGCGTAGCGCGCGCACCAGCAGCCAGATCACGCCCGACATGTACAGCAGCGTGCCCGGCCAGCCGAGCACGAACGGAATGTTCATCACGCCGCTGTCGAAGTTGCCGTACTGGCCGAGCTGGCCGCCGTCGTTCGAGAGCTTGGTCGAGGTGCCCGTCGCGCCCAGCCCTTCGCCCGTCACATCGGTGAACGCGGTTTTCGCGAAGGTCGCGTAGAACTCGTTACGCGCGGCGTAGCTCTGGTCGTCGTGAAGATTGACGATCGTGTCGAGACGCGCCTGCATCCGCTCGGCGACCGGGCCGATCGCCAGCAGCGGCACGCACAGGCCAACCAGCAGCACCGCGCTCGCGACGATGCGGATACGCACCTTGTTGTTCGACTTGGCGAGCTGGATCAGCATCGCGATGACCCAGCCGCCCCATGTCGAGCGCACCAGCGACAGACAGAACGACAGGAAGCCGAGCGCGCCCGCCACCCAGCGCACGCGATGGTTCGCGGCCATCACGTAGACCATCGCGCCCATCATCGCGAGCGCGAACGGGCCCGACGAATTCATCGTGCTGAATACGCGCACGCCGAACGGCACCGGGTCGCCCTGCGAATTCATCTGCGATCCGAGCATCCACAGCGCGTCCCACTGCGGCATGATGAAGAACTGCACGAGGCCATAGCCGCCCATCAGCAACATGCCCCAGATGAAGGTATTGATGATGGTCTCGCGGAACTCCGGGTACCGGCGCGAGTGCGCCATGATGTGAAAACCGATCAGGATCGGATAGACCCAGTTCGCGAGGTCGTACAGGGCCGCCAGCGGGCCGCTGGAGACGACGCCGATCATGAACGCGTACCCGAGCCCCGCCAGCACCAGCAGGACGGGCAGGCCGCGCCGTTGCGCGAGCACGGGGTAAAAGCGGATCAGCGACAGCCCGCTGATCATCGTCACGGCGAGGGGCGCGACCTGGATCAGACTGGTCGGCGTGAACGCGCCTTTGGACCAGTCGGCGAGACGCCGCACTTCGGGGCTCAGGAACCACAGCCACCACATGTAGCCGACGTACTTCGCGGGCGCCTTGAAGTACAGCCAGAAACCGACGGCGATCGACAGCACCGGGAACGCGAGCGTGAGCACCGTGCCCTGATGCGCGACGATCAGCATCGCCGTGACGAGCCACAGCAACGCGGGCGGCAGCCACTCGCTCTTCTGGCGCTTGTCGCTCTTCACGCTCTTGACGGCGCGAGTGGCGCTATCGATCCCGGCTCGTGCAATCGACGACATCGCTTACATCCCTCCCCGGCTCTGCGACGGCACGCGGGCGTTTCCACTGGCGTTCGCCTTCTGCGCGGGATGCGCGTGCTGCGCTTGCTGACGCAGCAGATCACGCGTGAGCTTCACGTGCTGCTGCGCATAGTGCTGCGTCGTGTGATCGCGCGACACGAGCTGCATCGACGCCGCCTGCGCCTGTTGCAGCGCTTGGTCGGGCGATGCGATGAGGCCGAGCAGCGCCTCGCGCAGCGCGTCGGCGTCGAACGGCGGCACATACGCCGCCGCGCGCGCCGAAAAGTAATCCTCCAGCCCGCCGACATTCGTCACGACCATCGGCTTGCCGACGGCGGCGGCTTCCAGCATCACCGTGATACCGGACGCATGCGTGTTCGGACGCAGCGGCACGACGACCACGTCGGCCCAGTCGTACAGTTCGCGCTGCTTCTTCAGGCCCGCTGCGGGCGCGACCTGCACGTTCAACGAACGCAGTGCGCGCGGAATGCGCCGTCGCGTCGCGAGCCGCACCGCAAAGCGCGGATCGTTGCCGACGGCCTTGATCAGCGTTTCCCAGTCACGGTCGCGATCGTTGCCGATGGCCGCGATGCGCAGCGGCGTATTCGGTTGCCATGCCTTTGGCTGCTGCACGGGAAAATCGCGCGTGTTCAGCCCGTAGAAAAGCTGCGTCGCGTCGCGGTCGAAATACTCGCGGCACAACTCGGCGTTATCGCGCGCGAGCGTCGTCAAAAGATCAGCACGCCCAATCAGCTTGCGATAGAACCAGCGACGCAGCAGCCCATAGTTCGGCCACTTGTCGATCAGCCACACACTTTGCGCGAGCAATAGCGGTTGCTCCTCGCGCTTGCCGTTCATCAGCAGCATCAGCGCGGCCGATAGCCATTCCTGCTCGGTGTGCGTCCAGATCACGTCCGAGCGCAGCATCTCGTCGCGGTTGCGCAGCGTGTGGATCAGGTCGAAGCCGAGCAGCGTCTTCAGCGCGCGGCGCACGAGACGTACCGGCTTGCTCTCCTTTGCGTCCTGCGAATAGCTCAACTGGAATTCGTCGGACTCGGCGTGGTGATAGCCATACAGGCAGCCGATGTTCTCGCCCGGTCGATAGAAACGCGGATCGGCGCCGTAAAAAAGATGCACGTGGACCTTTGTCGTCATGCGTGCACCCCCGTCCCGGTGCCCGTGCCGCGCTGCTGCGCAAACGCCCGGCGCGCTTCGCGAGCGCCCGTGCGCACGGCATGCCAGCGCGCAAGCTTGGTGCGCGCCCCTTTCGACGTCAGCGCGAGCACCGCATGCAGCGCGCCCGGATAAACACGCGTGCCGACGAGCGCATACCACCACCACGCGACTTCGCGCTGCCCAGCCGGCAACTGCTCGCGCAGGATCAGATGCAGGTTGTACGCGGCGTTGCGCACCGCCGTCAGCGACTGCGCGTCGCGGCGGTCCTCGTCGAAACGCTCGGCGGGGTAGTGATCGACGGCGACGCGCGGATCGTAAACCAGCTTCCAGCCCGCGTTCTTCACGCTCATGCTGAACGCCATGTCGTTGTGGACCTGCGCGCCTGCGCCGCGCAAGCGGCCGTCGAAGCGGATCGTGCGCACCGCGTCGTGCCGGTAGCTCATGTTCGCGCCCTTGAGCAGATCGACTTCGCGCGCTTCACCGACACCCAGATGATGGTTGCCGATGATCTTGCCCGACTTCATCATCTTGCCGACCAGAAAGCGCGAGCCGTCGAGCACGCCGCCCTTTTGATGCACCCAGTCGCGTCCGCCGAGCGCGCCCAGGCGCGGATCGCTTTCGAACGCGGCGCCGATGCGGCGCACCCAGTCCGCGTGCGGCGCGGCGTCGTCGTCGGTGATGGCGATCACGTCGCCCGTCGCAGCATCCAGCCCGCGATTGAGCGCGGCCACCTGGCCCGGCAATTCGACGGCCGCGACGTTCAGCGGCAACGCGCCGACCACGAGGGGATCGGCGAGGCATGCATGCGTCGCTTCATCATCGGGACGCGCGACCACGACCACTTCGTCGGGCACGCGCTCCTGCTTCTGCAAGGCCGCGAGACAGCGCGCGAGGTCCTGCGGGCGGCGAAAGGTCGGCACCAGTACCGTTATCTTCATCCTGTACTCTCCGTGGCTTGTTGACGGCGCATGGACCTTGCCTCGCAGGCAAGACCCAATGCGCGCATCAGGTGCTCAGGTATTCCTGCACGGCCGCGTAGCTGCGGTCGTAGTTGCCGCGCGCGCGCGGCGGCATCGCGTTGAAAATCGCGCCCTGCACGTGCACGCCCGCCGAATGCAGGCGCTTCAACGCATCGGCGATCTCGCCTTCGCTGTGCATGCCCGAGCGCACGACGAAGAACGTCGAACCCGCATAGCCGCCGATGATCGACGCGTCGGTCACGGCCAGCACGGGCGGCGTGTCGATCAGGATCACGTCGTAGCGCTTGCCCAGCCCGTCGAGGTACAGCGGCAGCCGCGGCGACATCAGCAGTTCGGACGGGTTCGGCGGACGGCGGCCGCACGAAATGAACGACAGGTTGTCGATTTCCGTCGCGCGCACCGCTTCTTCCAGCGAAATCTGCCCGCTCAGCAACTCCGACAGGCCGTTGTCCTGCGAGCCGCCGAGATGCTTTTCGAGCGCGCCGCGCCGCATGTCGCCGTCGATCATCAGCACGCGCTTGCCCGAATGCGCGAGCAGAACGGCGAGGTTGATCGTCAGGAAACTCTTGCCGACGCCGGGCAGCGGACCCGTGAACATCACGATGTGGTTGCGCGAATCCTGCAGCGTGAACTGCATCGACGTGCGCAGGCTGCGCAGGCTTTCGATACACACGTCCTTCGGCTTCGCGTTTGCGAGCACCGCGCGCTGACGCGTGCCGCCGCGCACTGCGGCGTTCTCCAGCAGCGCCTGTTCGGACGACAGCGGCACGAGACCATAGACGGGCAAATGGAACGTGCGCTCGACCGTTTCGGGGTCGTCGATTCCCTTGAACATATTGCGGCGCAGGAACACGAAACCCGTGCCGATGATCAGCCCGAGAATCGTCGCTGCCGACAGAATCAGCGCCTTCTTCGGCTTGATGGGCGAACCGGGGCGCAACGCGGCGTCGACGATATGCACGTTGCCGCCCGTGCCTGCTTTCTGCACGGACAGTTCCTGTACGCGGTTGAGCAGCAGCACGTAGATGTCTTCGGCGACCTTCGCGTCGCGCTGCAGCTGCACGGCCTTCACTTCGGTAGCGGGCAGATCGCGGAAACGGTCAGCGTATTTCGTGCGCTGCGCCTGGAGTTCGGCCATCTGCTGCTGCGCGGCCTTGATCATCGGGTGATCGTCGCCATAGCGCTGTTCGAGCTGCGAAATCTGCAGACGCAAGGCGGAGATCTGCTGCTCGTACTGCACGCTGCCTTCCAGATAGACCTTCGCCTCATCGCTCGCGTTGATCGAGCCGCTCTTGCTCTGATACGCCGTCAACGCCGCTTCCGCGCGTTCCAGATCGGACTTCAGGCGCGGCTCTTCACTCTTCAGAAAGTCGAGCATCCGGCTCGCGTCGGCCTGCTTGGTGCGGATGTGCTCCAGCAGATACGACTGCGCGAGCGCATTGGCGACGGCCGCCGCGTGCTCGGGGCTCTGGTCTTCGAGCGAGATCGAGATCACGCCCGTCTGCTTGCCCTGCTCCTGCACGTTGATCGCCGACTGGAACGCGCCGATCGCGTCGAGGTCGTTCGCGCGCATCACCGTGAACTGTGTGCCGGGCCGCGCGACGAGCTTGTCGACCAGCATCGTGACGCCGCCGCCCTGTGCCGGCTGGCCGGCCTGGCCGCGCAACAGCAACTGGCCGTCGGGCGTCATCAGCGTGTAGCGTTCGTTGTCGAGCGCGGTGAGGACCAGCTTCTGGCCTTCGAGCGCAGGCGTCACGTCGAGCGAATCGACGTCGGCCAATTCGCCGCCCCACGCATACGAGCCGAGGCCGAGCCACGCCTTGGCGGGCTGGCCCGGCGTCGCGAGACGCGCGGCGAGGCTGCCGAGCACGGGAATCGTCTTCGGCGCGATCGAGAAGTTCAGCTTCATGTCGTGAACCACGGGCGCGACCACGCCGCGGCTCTTGATCATTTCGATCTCGGCGTCGGTGGGAATCGTCGACTGTCCCGTCGAGATCGTCGCGCCCGTTTGCGTCTGCGTGAGCGCCTGCGACGTGTTGTCCGACGTTTCCACACGCACGTGCGCATCGGCCGAATACACGGGCTTCGCGACATAGCAGTAGAAGCCGGCAATCGCGACGATGGTCGCGGCGATGCCGATCAGCCACCAGATGTCGTCGATGATCACCTGCAGCAGTTGGCCGAGGACCACGTCCTCTTCTTCGGTTCTGGCCTGCATGGCCAGATGGGGATTGGCTTGAGTGCTCACTTGGATACTCGCTTGAGTGCTCAGGGTTGACCCGGGTCGGGTCGCCGGCGGCATCCGGTGCGTTGCATCCGTTCGTGTTCCGGATGCGAAGCGCCGGGATGCCGGCAGCGGTTCAGGCATTGCAACTGCAATGAGACGTCAGGACATCAGCGCGTCAGCTGCTTCAGGTAGAACAGCGTCTGCACCGTCGGCAGGACCTGCTGCAACACGCGGTTGAATGTCGTCGAGGCGGCCGTGCCCACGTACACCACGTCCATCGGCTGCAACTGGAATTGCGACGACAGCATGATCGCGTCGGGCTGCGTCATGTCGAGGCGATACACGTCGGGCGTGGTCGGCTTGTCCTTCATGCCGCGCATCACGTAGATCTGGCGCGGGTTCGCGTCGGTGTCGAGAATGCCGCCCGCCTGCGTGAGCGCATCGGCGATCGTCAGTTCGCCCTTGTTCATCGGCACGGGGATCGGTGTCTTCACTTCGCCCATCACGAAGATGCGCGTGTCGCTGCGGTCCGGCACGTTGACGATGTCGCCGGGTTCGAGCATCACGTTCTGCGTCGAATCGCCCTTGTCGAGCATGCGGTTCGCGTCGAGCACGTAGAGCTTGCCCTTGCGCGTGAGGCGCACGCGCTGCAGATCGGCGTTGTCGGACGAGCCGCCCGAGCGGGTGATCGCGTCGACCAGCGTGAGCGGCACGTCGGACAGCGCAAGCGGTCCCGGCGTTTTCACGTCGCCCGTCACCTGCACCTTCTGGCTGCGGTACGACAGCACGCGCACATCGACCTGCGGATCGCGGATGTACGGAATCAGCTTCTTGCCGAGTTCGTCGCGGATCTGCGCCGTGGTCCGGCCCGACGCGCGAATCCGGCCGACGAACGGGAAATAGATCGTGCCGTCGGGCGCGACCGTCTGTCCGTACGGGTCGGCCTGGCCCGGCAGTGCCTGGGTGTACGGCTGCTGCAACGCGCCGCCGATCGACTGCGTGGTGTTGCCGCCCGAAGACAGCGTGCTGCCGTTCGGCGTCGTCAGTTCCGGGTGGTCCCACACGGTGATGCCGAGAATGTCCTGCGGCGCGACGTGATAGACGTACTGCGTCGGATCGGCGAACGGGCCCGGCGGCGGCAGCACCTGCTTCGCAATGGAGTCTGCCGTTTGGGCCTGCTGCTTCTGGATCACCGAGGCATCGATCAGCGTGACCGGGTACGTCTCAGCCGGCTTGTTCTGCGAGTCTTCCTTCAGACGCGACGTGTCGAGGTAATTCCCCGGCGCGGTCGCGCACGCCGACAGAAAAGTCGTCAGCAGAATAGATAACGTGATATTTCGTTTCAGCATATTTTGTCCAGCCATCCCATGACGAGGTGTTCGATGTGCGCGAGGCTGTCGCGATACGCGCCTTCGTCGCGTCCATGCGGATCGACGACGTCGGCGCTTCCCCACTTGTCCCACTTGCCGAGCGGATAGACCTTGCCGCGCGAAGTGCGATCGAGCGCTTCCACATCCTTGACTTGCCGCTGTTCGGTGACGAGGATCAGATCGGCATCGCGCACGAGCTTGCCGTCGAGCCGCCGCGCGCGATGCGCGCCGCTTTCCACGCCGCGTTCTTCGAGCAGACGCCGCATGACGGGGTCCATGGCGTAGCCGTCGATCGCGCGCAGGCCCGCCGAGCGAAACGCGATGGGCTGCGCTCCGCGCGCGTCCTGACGCGACTTGAACAGTCGCTCGGCGGCGGGCGAGCGGCACACGTTGGCGTGGCAGACGATCAGGACGTTCGCGAACATGGGCGGCCTCTTTGCAGTCGATGACGCCTGGGGTTACAGCGCGTCAGCCGTGGCAGCCGTCGCGAGCGAGGCCGCCGCCGCTTCGGACTGCGCGGACTGACGGCCAATCGCGTGATACTCGATGCCGAGTTCGCGCAGCGTGTCCGGCTCGTACAGATTGCGGCCGTCGAAGATCAGCGGCGTTTTCAGCAGCGTCTTGAGACTGTCGAAATCCGGGCTCTTGAAGACCTTCCATTCGGTGAGGATCACCAGCGCGTCGGCCTGCTCAGCCGCCTGCATTTCTTCATCCGCGAACGTGAGGCGCGCGAGATGTTGCGGCTTGTCCTTCAGGTCGAGCGCGAACACGCGCTTCGATTCGTCGACGGCGACCGGGTCATAGGCCACGACCTTCGCGCCGCGCGCCAGCAGTTCGGCGATCAGTGCACGGCTCGGCGCTTCGCGCATGTCGTCGGTATTCGGTTTGAACGCAAGACCCCAGACGGCGAACGTGCGGTCCGACAGGTCCTCGCCCAAACGTGCAACGATCTTGTGCGCGAGGATCTTCTTCTGCGTTTCGTTCACTGCTTCGACGGCTTCGAGAATGCGCAGGTTGTGGCCCATCTCGCTGCCCGTGCGGATCAGCGCCTGGACGTCCTTCGGGAAGCATGAGCCGCCATAGCCGCAGCCCGCGTACAGGAAGTCGTAGCCAATGCGCGGGTCCGAGCCCATGCCGCGGCGCACCGCTTCGATATCGGCGCCGACGCGGTCGGCGAGATTCGCGAGGTCGTTCATGAACGAGATGCGCGTCGCGAGCATCGCGTTGGCCGCGTATTTCGTGAACTCGGCGGAACGCACGTCCATGTACAGCGTGCGTTCGTGATTGCGGTTGAACGGCGCGTACAGGCGCTTCATCAGTTCGCGCGCCTTTTCGCCGGGCACGTCTTCGTCGCAACCGAGAATGATCCGGTCCGGGCGCGTGAAGTCGTCGACGGCGGCGCCTTCTTTCAGGAACTCGGGGTTCGACACGACCGAGAACATCTGCTTCAGGCCACGCGCATTCAGCTCTTCCTGCACGGCCTGCGCGACGCGGCGCGCGGTGCCGACGGGCACCGTCGACTTGTCGACGATCACCTTGAAGCCCTTCATATGGCGGCCGATATTGCGCGCCGCGGCCAGCACGTATTGCAGGTCGGCCGAACCGTCCTCGTCGGGCGGCGTGCCGACGGCGATGAACTGGATGTCGCCATGCGCGACGGCCGCTTCGATATCCGTCGAAAACTTCAGGCGCCCCGCCTTGCGGTTGCGCGCGATGATCTCCAGCAGACCCGGCTCATGGATCGGCACGCCGCCGTTGTTCAGCACGTCGATCTTGCGCTGATCGACGTCGAGGCAGAATACGTCGTGCCCGATGTCTGCCAGACAGGCACCCGTCACGAGGCCCACGTATCCGGTTCCAACGATCGTCAGGTTCATGAATTACACCTCGGAGATTGAATGTTCAGTGAATGAAGAACGCCTGGCGTTCTACCCGATGGACGCCACGCGCGTCAGTACGCGTTGCTGCCCACGAAGCCTTTCCAGAAAGTCAGGCCAACGATCTTGATGTCGAGCCAGAAGCTCCAGTGCTGCATGTAGTACAGATCGAGCTTGACGCGGCCCATCATCTTTTCGATGCGGTCGGTCTCGCCGCGATAGCCGTTGATCTGCGCCCAGCCGGTGATGCCGGGCTTGATCCGGTAGCGGTGCATGTAGCCCTTCACCAGATCCTTGTAGATGTCGTCGTGTTCGAGCGCATGCGGACGCGGCCCGACCACCGACATCTCGCCGCGCAGCACGTTGATGAACTGCGGCAGTTCGTCGAGGCTCGTGCGGCGCAGGAACGCGCCGACGGGCGTAATGCGCGGATCGCGGCGCGTGGCCTGCGTGATCTTGCCCGCCTGTTCCTGGTGGACCTTCATCGAGCGGAACTTGAAAATCTCGAACTCGCGTCCGTCGATGCCCTTGCGCCGTTGCCGGAAAAACACCGGGCCCGGCGACGACAGCTTCACGGCCACGGCAATTGCGAGCAGCAGCGGCGCGAGCGCCGTCAGTGCGGCGAGCGCGAACAGACGGTCGAAGATCCGCTTGGGCAGCACGCGCAGATCGGTGATCGGCGATGCGGCGAGATTGATCGCGGGCACGCCGAGCAGATCGACCATCGGCTGGTTGAGGAGCGTCAGGCTGCGCACATCCGGGATAAAGCGGATGTTCACGAAGTCGTTGCGGAACTCCATCACGAAGCGATGGATGATCTTCTCTTTCGACATCGGCAGCGCCATCCACAACTCGCGCACCGAACGGCGGCGCATCTCGTCGATCATCGCCGCGTAGTCGCGCCGCACGGGCACGCCTTCGATAGTTTCCGGCTCGTCGTTGTCTTCGTAGTGGCTGCGGCTATCGTTTTCGTCATAGACGATGACGGGGCTGAAGCCTGCTTCGGGACGGCTGCGCATCTGCTCGATCAGAAACTTGCCGTACGGCGCGCCACCGACGATAGCCACCCGCTTCTGGTTGAAGCCCTCGCGGCGCAGTCCGCGCAGCACGGCGTGCACCAGCGCCTTGGTGACGATCAGCAGCACCACGCTCGCGCCGGCCCAGTACGCGAGCCACAGGCGCGACAGCATGTCCGATCGGTGCAGGCTGAAGCTCATCAGCACGCCCGTCACCTCGACCATCAACCAGCCCATCGACACGCGCCACAGCAGGTCGTACAGCGGCTTGCCGCGCCACGACTGATAGATGCCGAGGGCCGGAAAGAACAGGATCACGAGCAGGCAGTCGAACGCCAGCGACACGCTTTGCATGTCGTCGAGCCATACGAAATGCCCTGCGTGCAGCGCGGCTGCGATCAGCGCGCCGAGCGCGACCATGCCGATGTCGATGATTCTCGATAGAACGCTCAGCATCTGCTGCCCCTCGCCTTGTCTGTCAGTTCAATCAAGTTCTATCCACGGTCCGTTGAAAAGTGCGCTGCGTAATTCGCGCGCCGGCTTGTCGGGTGATTCGCCAACCGGCCTTGCGTCTTGCGAATGGAAAAGCAACGCGGGAAAAGCAAATCACCTCGCATCCGGTGCATTGCGGTTTGCATTGCGACCCGAATACGAATGAATTGCGCCGGTGAGTGAATACCCTTGTACAAGCCTAGATAAAGCGGTATTAAAATTCCGGCTGCAAGGCGGTAAAAAATCTCAAAATGTATCAGCACGATTTACGATATTTTTTTCACTTTTATTCGGTAACTTTTGCCGAATTATGCGAGTTGGCACCGCACTTCACACCGCTCGACCCGCCTTTGCTGTGCTTTTTTTCCGCTGCAGTTTCAGTTGATGCCGTACGCGTGCCGGTCAGCCTCCGAATTTCAAGGCCGCGAATTGTGTCGCGTCAATTTTTGCATGATTTATTTTCTATTTTTCTGGCATTGCGAAATTATTCGTTAATGCATGTTGAGCATTTTGCATTGGAATTATTCGGTAGAAATTCAATGTCCATTTATTGACGCATTACGACGTGATAAAAACGAAGCCATTCACCCTGCTTCGAGGAGTTATCACCATGACTGCTACGGCGTCAGACGTCGACAATCGCCAGGCGAATCAAACCCGGCTCAACGTCAAGCTCAAGGTTCATCCCGTGATACTGGCTGGCGGTTCGGGAACACGGCTGTGGCCGATGTCGCGCGAACAGCATCCGAAACAGCTGATCGGTCTGCTGGGCGCAGACTCGCTGCTGCAATCGACGACGCAACGGCTCGATGGGCTCGATGCCGGTTATCCCGTCGCCGAGCAACTGGTCGTTGTCTGCAACGAAGATCATCGCTTCACGACGGCCGAGCAACTGCGCGTGAGCGGCAAACAGAGCCGCCTGATTCTCGAGCCCTGCGCACGCGACACCGCACCGGCTTTGACGATCGCGGCGCTTTCCGTGCTCGCGCAGGACCAGGACGGCATCATGGTCGTGATGCCCGCCGACCACGCGGTGACGGACACTGAAGGTTTTCACGCCGCCGTCGCGGCGGGCGTGCAGCATGCTGCAAACGGCCAGATCGTGACGATGGGCATCGTGCCGTCGCGCGCCGAAACGGGCTACGGCTACATTCGTATCGGTGCTTCACTGCCCGCCGTCGAAACGGCGAGCGAGCGCGTGATCGACGCGCACCAGCTCGACCGCTTCGTCGAAAAGCCGCACATCGAACTCGCGCAGCGCTATGTCGAGTCCAAAGAGTATTGGTGGAACAGCGGCATTTTCATTCTGCGCGCGTCGACGTGGATCAAGGCCGTGCGTCATTTCCATCCGGCCATTTATGAAGCCTGCGAAGCCGCGCATGCGCAAGGCACCACCGACGGCGACTTCTTCCGCGTGCAGCGCGACGCGTTCGGCGCGTGCCCGTCCAATTCGATCGACTACGCGGTGATGGAACGTCTGGGCGGCGACACGTCGGTATGCTCGGGCGTCGTCGTGCCGCTCGATGCCGGCTGGTCCGATGTCGGCTCGTGGGACGCGATCTGGGACATCCTGCCGAAGGACAGCGACGACAACGTCGGCCGCGGCAACGTTATGTTCGAAGGCGCCGGGTCGACATTCGCGCATTCCGAAGGCCGCTTGATCGCCTGCGTCGGCACGCACGATCTCGTCGTCGTCGAAACGGACGACGCGATTCTCGTCGCCGACAAGAGCCGCGTGCAGGACGTGAAGAAGGTAGTGGGCCGCATCCGCGAAGCGCATGGCGCGGAAGCCGTGAACCATCGCAAGGTGCATCGCCCGTGGGGTCACTACGATTCCGTCGACATGGGCGAACGCTTCCAGGTAAAGCGCATTGTCGTGAAGCCGGGCGCGCAACTGTCGCTGCAGATGCACCATCATCGCGCCGAACACTGGATCGTCGTGCGCGGCACGGCGCTCGTCACGCGCGGCGAAGAGCGCTTCATCGTGTCGGAAAACGAATCGGCGTATATCCCGCTCGGCGTCACGCATCGTCTCGAGAATCCGGGCAAGATGCCGCTGGAAATCATCGAGGTGCAATCGGGCTCGTATCTCGGCGAAGACGATATCGTGCGCTTCGACGACACGTACGGCCGGCGATAACGCGCATCGCTAACAAACGCAGCAGAGACGGACGCTGATGGATTGCGCCCGTCTCTGCTACGACGTGTTTGCTGATACCTCAGATTGAAACTGCGCAGATTGAAACTGCGGGGGTGAAGCGCGCGATGCGTGAACCACTGCATCGAATCACGACAATGAACGACGAGACAGCAACGACGCGCCTACCCGCTGCGCGTCTGCCCAAGTAACCGGTTCCAGTTCTGGCTCAAACGATGGCGTGCCTACGCCATCGTCATCATCCTGCGTGCGAATGCAGATTCAACGGCAACAGGTAGCGTTCGCCCGTTTTGTCCTTGGCGACTTCGGGCGGATAGCGCCGCAACGGCATCAGACGCGGATTCAGATGCTGCGGCAGATGCGGATTGCCCGTTGTGGCGGCAACGTTCGCCGCGGCGAGCGCTGGCGTCGGCGTGAGTTCGGGCATGGCGCGCGTGACCGGCCGCACGGCGACCTTCGGCGTGTGCATACCCACGCTCGACGGGTTCGCGCGCAGTCCTGCCGCTGCTTCATGCGTACGGCATTCGCGGTCGATCCATTGCCGCGCCCAGTCGAGCGCAAAACGGTGCGCTGCGTCGACATCGGCGAAACGCGGGCCGATCAGGCCGGAGCGCTCGACGCGCTTGCCGTCCTTCATGATCTCGGCCCACGCGCGGAATGCGTCGTTAGGCACCTGCTCTGCCTCGACGTAAATCGTATAGCCCTGGCGGTCGGCGACCTCCAGGCCGCGCGGCGCCGTGAGGCTCATCCACAGCGGCGTGTGCTGGCTATCCGCCGAGGTATCCGCCGAAGCGCTCGCGGTGGACGCGTCTTCGCCATGCGCGTCGGCTTGCGCCGGCGTGGCATGAGAGTCTGCGACGTGCGCCTGCATCGGCGCCTGCACAGCTTGCACGTCGACACGCTGCACGTCGCCGAAGACGACGCCGGCATCGAGCGCGCTCGCAGCGCTCACAGCACTTGCGCGCGGCGCCTCGACGAAGCCCGTCTCGACGGCAGCCGAGCCCGCCAGCTGACGCGTGATGTCGGCCATCGGCGCGAGCGCGCGCCAGCCCGACGGCGCGCCGCTCGGCACGTCCGACTCGGGACCAGACGATTGCCACGTCTCCGGACTCTTCCAGAACACGCCGCGCGCGAACTCGTCACGCGGCTTCGGCGCTTCGACCACAGGCGCCGGCTTCGGCGCAGCAGGCGGCGTCGGCTCGGGAATGTACGCGAACGCGCGCCCATTCAGCGTCAACAGACGGATCACTTCGGCCAGCGTGCCATCGGCTTGCCACTCCTCGAAGCGACGCCGGCACGTAGGACCTGACGGATAGCGGCCGGGAAGCCTCGACCACGGCTCGCCAGTGGTCAGGATCCACAGAACGGCATTGGCCACGATTCGAGGTTCGGCGCGGGGCCGTCCGCGTCGGTTCAGGCGGACGGCTGGCTCGTCGGAAACAAGCGCTGATACTTGCGCCCATTCGTCATTGCTTAGCTCATCGAAAAACATTGAGTTCTCCACGCAGCCTGGCCCGGCTGCGGCGTTGGGCTCGCACGAACTTCATTTTGGCGGTTCGTGTCGGGTCCTCGGTTGCACAATATGCTTATACGTTCGTGCGCCGGGATTAATAAAAGCACACCGATAGTGCGCTAATTCACCGGGACGACGCACAAAACGTGGTCTCACTCGTGCATGGGAGAATTTGTGCACGAAGCATACCATTCCTAGGGTTTGTCTGAATATGACGGAGACAAGTGTTACGGATAGAAACAATCTTGTCCTTTTTGCTGCGTCGTTTAGTTCATGACTGTCACAGAAATGACGTCAGTTGCAACGCTTCGAACATTGCGCGAACAGCGCGACGCAGCGCGTCCATGCTCGCGTCGTCGCGATGACAACGCCTGTTCGCGTGGATTGCGCACAACAGAGTTGACGCAGTTACATTCGCTTTGATGTAAGACGCATATGGTGCGCGTGTGCAGCGGCGTTTTTATTTGTGTTGCATCGTTGCCGCTGCGTGAAACGAATATTGCGTGGGGGTGGCGTTGATCTGTGGCGTCGGTGGGTGGCTCAGCGCACGGGCGTCGCCGCGTGTTCGCCGACGACAGTGGTCCACGGCCGCACGCGCCATTTCGTGACGAGACCGTTGAGCACATACGGATCGGCTTGCGCGAACGATTCAGCGACGGCGGGCGTTTCGCCTTCAAAGAGCAGCACGGCCATATCGACGGGATCGGCGAGTGCGCCGCCGAGATGCAGCTCACCCCGTTCGGCGGCCGCCCATGCGAGCTTCAGATGCGCGCCGCGAAACTCCGCGCGACGCTCAAGATAATCCGGCGACACATCGTAGATCAGCAGATAGTGCATGGCGAAAACTCCTGGATGGCGATGACAGCAACGACTCAAGCATAACGGTTCGCACGTTCAGGGTAAGCGATCTTAGGGAAAGACCTGTGCAGTCTGAGCGCGGCGTGCGTCAACCGTTTGTACGGTCCGCTCGTTCTGACAGCACCATGCATAGCAATGGTGACGGCGAACACAACGAAAGCTATCTGCCCGAGGCTAGCGCCCGGCTCGATGCCCGTCTCACGACAATCAACAACATTCACAACCCGTGATGGAGTGTCCCATGAAGATCCAAGCCGCTCTCGCTGCCCTCGCCCTGACAGGTCTGCTCGCGTCGCCTGCTTTCGCCGCGAACAGCCAGCAATCGAAGATGACCGACTGCAACAAGCAGGCAGGCGACAAGAAGGGAGACGAACGCAAGGCGTTTATGCAGAGCTGTCTGTCGGCAAAGCCGGCGTCGGCGGCGGCCGCGTCCGGCCCGATGACGCAACAGGACAAGATGAAGATGTGCAACAAGCAGGCGGCCGACAAGAAAGGCGACGACCGCAAGGCATTCATGAGCACCTGCCTGAGCAACAAGGGCTGAGATCCTGGTTGCGTGTCGCGTTGTGTAGGTTCGCGCGGCACGATTGGCGATGCGGTATCGACGGGCGGCATCCATCGCGGACGCCGCTTTTCTTTTGGGCTTCGTCATGGCGCAGCGACGGCGTTACGTCGAACCTGAAGCGTCGCGCATGCGCTTCCCGTCCCGCCTGCGACATGGCGCACACAAGCCGTGCATTCGCGTCATCACACCCTGCACTTCCCCGGCCGTTTTCTTCTATGATGGCGGCACAGACGGCCCATGCCCCACACAAAACAAGTCCCACGGGCCGCCAGCTTGTCGTTGATGCCGCAAGCGCATCGCACGGAGGCAAGGATGGTTGGGAGACACAAGAATCGCTGGTTGCGTCGCTGGCTGGTGGTGATCGTATTTTGGGCTGTGCCCGTGGCGATCGTCGCCGTGCGCGAGATTCAGGAGGAAATGGCCTATAACCGGGTCGACCTGAACAACGCGCTCACGACGTGGCAGCTGACCGACGCGCAACGCGCCGCAGGCGCCGCCGCGCGCTGCCACGGCACGCCCGACGTTGCGCGCGAAGCGGGCTGCCCCGCCGACGTGCTGAGCGCGAACGCGCCGCGCCAGCAGGACGCGATCAACGAGTACGCGGTCCGCAAGAGCACCTTGGCAGGCTATCTGTGGCATGCGTTCGTCGGCTACTGGGTCGTGCCTGCCGCAACCATCTTTGCGATCGGCTTCATCATCGGCATGGTGCGCCGCGCGCTGAGGCGGCCACCCGTCAATAAAAGTCCGGCGAATCATTAGCGATCCCGACGCGCGTGCTCGCGCTGCAACGCGTGCAACACGTTACCCGCGAGTTTGCGTACGGCATGCGGTGCGCTTCCGACGCGCCGCTGCGGCTTTCCCGCAACACTTTCCGTTCGCTTACAGCGAAGTTTGACGCAGTGCAAAAGCGGTAAATACGACTGCTTCCGGCAGACGTTCTCGCGGCTCGAATCCGGGCCAACGACGCGCATTGCCGTCTCCGCGCACGAGCGCCGGACAGCAGCCGGACAGGCTTCCCACCCGCGCAACCGACCGGCCAGAATTACCCAACAGATCGCTGACCATCGGCGGAGCGCCCGTCGCACAAGGGTTTGCGCGGTGACCCCAGAACCCTTGCATTACTGGTTGGTGTGATATAACTAAACAGGCAACCCGCGTGAACTGAGGCTGCACCCCGGAACCACGATGGAGAAAAACGATGCAAAGACGAAACTTCATGCTGAAGAGTACCGCCGCGCTCGCTTTCGGAACCCTTGCACTGGCCGGCTGCACCACCACCAAGAGCAGCGGGGAGTCTGCCGCTACGGACATGTCGAAGCGGCAGTCGATCGACGCTAGCGTCGACGGCACCATGTCCCGTCTCTACACGACGGTTCAAGGCTCACGCGAGCTGGTTGCGAAGGCGCGCGGCATTCTCGTGTTCCCGTCCGTGCTGCAGGTCGGCTTCGTGGTCGGCGGACAGTACGGCGAGGGCTCGCTGCGTGTGGGCGGCAGCACGGTCGGCTACTACAGCACGATCTCCGGGTCGTTCGGCCTGCAGGCCGGCGCGCAGTCGAAAGCGATCATCTTCCTGTTCATGACGCAGGATGCGCTCGACAAATTCCGCAGCTCGGACGGCTGGTCGGTCGGTGCCGATGCGTCCGTCGCGCTCATCAAGCTGGGCGCGAACGGCGTCGTCGATACGACCACGGCCACCGCGCCCGTCGATGTGTTTGTCCTGACGAACACCGGCCTGATGGCGGACGTGTCGCTGGCAGGTACGAAGGTGTCGAAGCTCAAGATCTGACGACATGGCGGCCTCGATGCAGGCCGCCGCGGCGCAGCGCTACGGGACGCGGACGGGAGTCCGCCTTGCGGTTCCGGCAAGTCGTCGATGGCGGGTGCGGCAATGCCGCCCTCGCCCATTGGCGATGGGTGTGATGAACACGATGGATGACTGGCGAATGACTAAGGGCGACGCAATCGTCGGATTGCGTCGCCCTTTCTTTATGCGGCTCTGACGTCTCGTTTCAGGTGCTCGACGACGCGTCGATCACCTTGAAGCGCGAACGCTTCTGCGCGCGAATCACCGACTGATACGCGTCCACGTATTGCTGCGCCATCCGGTGCGACGTGAAGCGCTCTTCGAACCGCTGGCGCACGCCCGCGCGCGGCAGCTTGTGCAGACGGTTGACAGCGGCCACCGCGCCGATCTCGTCCTCGACGATGAAACCCGACACGCCGTCGTCGATCACTTCGGGCACCGAGCCGCGATTGAACGCGATGACGGGCGTGCCGCACGCCATCGATTCAATCATCACCAGCCCGAACGGCTCCGGCCAGTCGATCGGGAAGAGCAGCGCATGCGCGCCCGACAGAAACTCGGCCTTCTGATGATCGGCGATCTCGCCGATGTACTCGACATACGGCAGATCCAGCAACGGCTTGATGTCGCGCTCGAAGTACTCGGCGTCGGCGGCATCGACCTTCGCGGCGATGCGGATCGGAATGCCACAGCGGCCCGCGATGCGGATCGCCGTATCGACGCGCTTTTCCGGCGAGATGCGGCCGAGAAACGCGAGGTACTTCTGCTCGACGGGCTGCGGCGTGTAGAGCGTTTCCGGCAGGCCGTGGTAGACGGTGCTGAGCCAGCGAGCCTGCGGCAGCGGATGACGCTGCGAGTTCGAGATCGAGATCACGGGTGCGGTGTTGAACGTGTCGAACACCGGCTGCTGCTCGGGCAGATCGAGACGGCCGTGCAAGGTCGTGACGAACGGCGTGTCCTGGCGCTTGAACACCGAAAACGAGTAGTAGTCCATGTGAAAATGGAGCACGTCGAACTCTTCGGCCTGACGGCGCACCAGTTCCATCAGCAGCATGTGCGGCGCGATGCGGTCGCGAATACCGGGATCGAGCCGCAGCGCGCGCGGCCACACGGGTTCGAGCTTCGCGCGCGTGACGGAATCCCCGCTTGCGAAGAGCGTCACATCATGGCCCAGGTCGACGAGCGCCTCGGTGATGTACGACACGACGCGCTCAGTCCCACCATATAGCTTGGGCGGCACCGATTCGGTCAAAGGAGCGATCTGCGCAATTCTCATCTGTGTCTCCAGGGGCCGCATGAGAGCGGCGGCAGCGAGCGGTGGCGAACGAGTATGACAGCAGGCAGGCAGCCGATCAAACGCGGTTTGGCGATTTCATGCGCACTGTGGCGCAATGTCGGGTTTATCCGTATGCGTAGTCTGGACGACGTCTGAACGACGGCTGCGCAACGGTTCTGGGCTTTCCAAAAAACACGCGCGCCTGACCTTCGGGCCACTTGTGTCCAATGCGCCGATTATTGCCCGGTGTTGCTCGAAACGCCGCAGGTATTTCAATTGCATTACGCTGTTACAGTCGGGAAACACTCGCTTCGGGCAATCCCTTCTTGCCCTTTCTCGCGATTTACTGCGGCGTGCGAAGCGCCTTGCCTTTGCCGGTCGCGCCACGTCGCGCCGCGTCACTCCGCATCGCGCTAGCGGGCTGGCCACTTCCACGCGGGAAGATCGCGCGACTCGGCGTCGGCGATGCGGGTCGCGCCCAACTGCTTTTCAAGCACGACGGATTCGCTGCCGTCCTCACGTTCCAGCGCCGCGATGAGCCGCGCCGCATGCGACACGACGATAACCTGCGAACGCAACGACGCCCGCGCGATCAGCCGCGCGAGCGCCGGCAGCAGATCGGGATGCAGACTGGTTTCCGGCTCGTTCAGCACGAGCAGCGCGGGCGGCCGGGGCGTGAGCAGCGCCGCGACGAGCAACAGGTAGCGCAGCGTACCATCGGACAATTCGGCGCCCTTCAGCGCGCGCAGCAAACCCTGCTGCTGCATCGTCACCTCGAAGCGCCCCTCGATATTGGTAATCGCCACGCGCGAACCGGGAAAGGCGTCGTCGATGGCGGCATCGAGCGCGGTCGCGTCGCCGATTTCGCGGATCGTTTGTAGCGCGGCGGCCAGGTCCGCGCCGTCGTCGCTGAGCACGGGCGTGTGCGTGCCGATCTGCGGCAGGCGCACAGGGGACTCGGCATCCGTTCTGAAATGATCGTAGAAACGCCAGGAACGGATCTGCTCGCGCACGGCGATCATCTCCGGCGCGCTACGCGGGTCAGAAAACTCCGTCATCATGCTGTCGAAACTAGCGACGGTATGCGGAATGGTCTGCCATTCGCCGTCGTCGTCACGCGTGCGGATCGACGCGCCATGCCGGTCGACCAGCAGCGCCGACGGACGCAACACGGGACCGCTCCAGATGCATTCGCGCTTGATGACGGGGTCGAGCCCGAACTGCGTTTCGCCTGGAATGGGCAGACCGAGATCGATTGCGTAGCCGAATTCATCGCCTGCAAAACCGAGCCGCAGATTGACGGGCTCCGTGCGGCGCGTGCCCTGCACGGGCGTGTCGCCCGCCAGCATCGCGCGGGAAAAGCGCTCGGGGCCCGCCCAAAGCGTGGATTGCAGCCCTCCCTCGCGCGCCAGCGACGGAATGACACCACCGCGCGCCGTCACGGCCAGCAGCCGCAACGCGCGATACACGCTCGACTTGCCGCTGCCGTTCGCTCCCGTAATCACGTTCAGACGCGCGAGCGGCACGATCAGATCGCGCAGCGAGCGATAGTTGGCGATGGCGAGCGTCGTCAGCATTCGGGCTCCGCACGGCCGGCGCGTCGATCGGACAAATCGGACAAGACAGCATTGTTCTGGATGTCGAACGGACGCCCGCGCTGCATCAGCCGCGCCCCGCCTTCTTTGCCGGCGCCCGTACTTCGCGCACGCTATCCGGCAACGGCGCAGGCGTGGGGACGCTGCGCAGATCGCGCAGGAACGAATCGCGCCACACGCCCAGATCGTTTTTGCGCAGTGCCTGCATATCCATCTCGTGACGCCGCTTGCGCTCGTCGAGCGGCATCGAGAGCGCGCGCTGCAACGCGTCGCACATGCCGAGCGAATCATGAGGATTCACAATCAACGCGCCTTCCAGTTCGGCCGCCGCGCCCGCGAACATCGACAGCACCAGCACGCCTGGATCGTCCGGATTCTGGGCCGCGACATATTCCTTCGCGACGAGGTTCATCCCGTCGTGCAAAGGCGTGACGAACCCGACCTGCGATTCGCGGAACAGCGACATCAGTTTCCAGCGGTCGTACTGCTGATTCAGATAGCGGATCGGCGTGTAGTCCAGCCCTGAGTACTTTCCGTTGATGCGCCCTGCTTCGTATTCGAGCTGCTGACGGATGTCCTGGTACGTGGTGACGTCCGAGCGCGTGGGCGGCGCGATCTGCACGAGCGTGACGTTGCCGCGCCACTCGGGCGAACGCTCCAGCAACGCTTCGAACGCGCGAAAGCGCTCGACCAGCCCTTTCGAATAATCGAGCCGGTCGACGCTCATGATCAGCTTGCGTCCTTCGAGGCTCTGCTTCAGGTCGAGCACATGCTGACGGCTTTCGTAGCGCTTCGCCTGTTCGGCGATGTCGTCGGGAAACACGCCGATCCGGTAGACGCCCGTGCGCAGCTGCCGGCCGAACGCTTCAGCCCGGCCATCGCTCGACACCGTACCGCGCGCGTGCCGGCGCAGATAGTCGTGAAAAGCGAGTTCGTCGTTGTCGGTCTGAAAACCGAGCAGGTCATAGCAGCACAGCGACTTCACCAGCTCTTCGTGCGGCGGGATGTTCAGCAGAATCTGCGGCGACGGAAACGGAATGTGCAGGAAAAACCCGATGCGGTTCTTGATGCCCTCGGATCGCAGCGCTTCGGCAAACGGAATCAGGTGATAGTCATGCACCCAGATGATGTCGTCCGGCTTCAGCAGTTTGATCAGCTTGTGCGCCAGCCACGCGTTGACCCGGCGATAGCCCGCGTACTCTTCGCGCTCGTAGCGCGCGAGGTCGTTGCGATAGTGGAACACGGGCCACAGCGTTGCGTTCGAGAAGCCGCGGTAGTACTGGTCGTAGTCCTTGCGCGTGAGGCCCGTGGTCGCGAAGGTCACAGTGCCGTCCACGTCGAGCGTCGGCCCGGCGTTGGCGACTGTTTCGCTGACGACGTCCCCGCTCCATCCGAACCACACGCCGCCCGCGTCCTTCAGCGCGCCGAATACGCCGACCGCGAGCCCGCCCGCGGAGCCTTTGGTCTCCGTGGGTGTTGCCACGCGATTCGACACGACGATCAGTCGGCCCATGTTGCTGTCCCTCCGCTCTGGTTGCCGCGGCCGGTCTGCCGTGGCCGGCGTGCATTGTTCAGTGCTGGTTCGACCGCGGTTGCGCCCGATCAGTTGCACATTTGTGCGGGGCCGGACGGCATAGGCCAAAAGACCGGCTTGGAACCGTGTCTAAAACGCGTCTAAAGCGGTGAAAAAAAAGCAGAAAACGCGCGCGGTGCAGCAAGCACGGCGCGCGTCGAGATGAATCGCGATAAACGAAACTGAAGCGACAGAAGCGAAGCGCCGCTCAGCTGCCCGACTTGCAGGGGAATGCCTTGCCGAGTCCCAGCGAGATGGCCGTGCTGGCGTTGTAGCCCGCCACGTTCGGGTTGTCGGCGATGTACTTGCGCACGGCGTCCGTCAGTTGTTGCGAGCGCGCGTCGGGCGGCAGGCAGAAATACTGGCCGACGCGCGGGCCCGTCGTCCCGCCGATCGCGTCGATCGTGTTGAACACGCCGTCCGCGGCGCCTTCGATATAGGCTGCACACGCGCTACGCGACGCAACGTCCGTCTTCGTGCACAGCTTGTTGAGGTCGCCCCCCGTAAACGCGGCAGCCGTCAGCGGCACGGCGAGCGCGCCGGCGCAAATCAAAACCCGCAGCATGTTTTTTTCCTTCCTGGTGTAAGCCCGGAACTTGACGGTGTCCGGCGGTCTTTGCCGCGCGGTTTTAGCCACCCGTCCCGGCTGCAATTCAGGCGCGTGGTGACCCGCGCCCAAGCTGCTATTTTGCACTGTTTTGCGGCGTTACTGGGGCGCCTGCGGGGCCTGTTTCTGCATTTGCTGGAGGCGTGCCGTCAGCCCTTCGACGACATCGGGCTCCTTATACTGTTTGGCGAAATCGAGCGCGGTCAGGCCGAGCTGGTTTTTCACGTTGAGGTCCGCGCCGCTGTCGAGCAGCAGCTTCACGGTCGACACATGGCCGCCGCGCGACGCCATCATCAGCGGCGTGGTGCCGTTCGGCGAGCCGGCGTCGATGTACGCGTCATGATCGAGCAGCAGCTTGACGATGTCGTCGTTGCCGTTCGCCGCCGCGTAGTGCAACGGCGCCCAACCCTTCTTGTTGACTTCCGCGTCCTTGGCGATCAGCAGCTTCACGATGTCGATGTCGCCGTTCAGCGCGGCCATCATCATCGCGTTTTCGCCCGCCTTGTCGAGAATCTCGATATTCGTCTTCGGATTGTCGATGAGCGCGGCGACCACCTTGTCAGATTTCTCGCGCGCGGCGATCACGATGAGCGGGATGCCCTGGTTGTCGGCCATGTTCGGGTCCATGCCGTTCGCCAGCTGCTTCTTCACTTCCTTCACGTCGTCGAACTTGACGGCCTTGATCATCGTGTCGGCGGGTGCGGCGTGCGCAGGCAGCGCGCCGAGCGTCGCGAGCGCGACACCTGCTGCCAGCGTCAGTTTCGCCAGGCTACGGCGCAGGTCGGCGGCGCGGGCGGAAGCCGCGCCATGATGGCCCTCGGTCAGATATTTTTTCATGTGTTGCTTTAGGAGTATTTCCTATCCTGTTGATACTACGTATTTTTCACTTCAAACGCCTGCCGGCGCCGGAATCTTGAACAGACGGAAAAAGTTCTCGCTGGTCGCTGCCGCGAGCGCTTCGTCCGCCATCTCGCGCTGCTGCGCGATGAAGCGTCCGACATAACTGACGTACGCAGGTTCATTCGGCTTGCCGCGATACGGCACGGGCGCGAGGTACGGCGAGTCGGTTTCGATCAGCAGACGCTCGAGCGGCACGCGGCGCGCGACGTCCTGCACGTCCGTCGCGCTCTTGAAGGTGACGATGCCCGACAGCGAAATATAAAAATTCTGCGCGAGCGCCTGTTCGGCGACGGCCCACGGTTCCGTAAAGCAGTGCATCACGCCGCCCGGCACGCTCGCGCGTTCCTCGGCCATGATCCGCAGCGTATCCGCCGCCGACGCGCGCGTATGGACGATCAGCGGCTTGCCCGTCTGGTGCGCGGCGCGGATATGCACGCGAAAACGCTCGCGCTGCCACTCCATCTCGTCGATCGAGCGGCCTTCGAGGCGGTAATAGTCGAGCCCCGTCTCACCGATCGCGACCACCTTCGGATGCTGCGCCAGTTCGACCAGCTCGGCGACCGTCGGCTCCCGCGCATCCTCATGGTCCGGGTGCACGCCCACTGACGCATACACGTTGTCGTACGAACGCGCGATGTCCAGCACGGACGGCAGCGTTTCGAAGTCGACGGACACGCACAGCGCGTGCGTGACCGAATGCGAGCGCATGTTTTCCAGCACTTGCGGCAGACGGTCGCCGAGTCCTTCGAAGTTGATATGGCAGTGGGAATCGACAAACATGGTGAAGTCCTGCGAAAAATCCGATGACGTTTGAGGCGAGTCGTACGGCAACGCTTACTGCGCGCCGTCCAGACGCTTGCCGAGGATAACCAGATCGCGCTCGACGCCATCCAGCACCGCGACGCGCGGCAGCGTGCCCCATGCCGCGAAGCCGAACGCCTGGAAGAGTCGCACGCTAGGCTCATTGTGGCCGAATACAAAGCCGAGCACCGTGTCGATACCGAGTTTCGGCGCGGCTTCCAGCGCGGCTGCCAGCAGTTTCTTGCCAAGCCCCTTGCCGCGCGCGGCTTCATCCAGATAAATGCTGACTTCGGACGTGCGCTGATAAGCCGGGCGTCCGTAGAAATCGGAAAAACTCAGCCACGCGATCACTTTCCCCTGATCTTCGACGATCCACAGCGGACGCTTCTCAGGACCGTGCGCCTCGAACCACGCGCGGCGGCTGTCGATGCTCACCGGCTCCAGATCGGCCGTAACCTGGCGCGACGGCACGGTCGAGTTGTAGATGGCGACGATGGCGGGCAGATCGTCGAGCGTAGCGTCGCGGTATTGAAGAGTCATGTCGATGTCGTTGATGGAATGAGCTAAAAACGGTTGTGCTTCACATGCGCTGCGAACGGATCTGGCTACTGGACGAACAGGTCGCGATAGCCGAGAAACAGTTCTTCGAACACGAGCCGCGCGTTGAGCGGATGGTTTTCGACCGCGCGTTGCCGCGTGACCGTCCGCATGAAGCGCGCGAAACCGTTCGCGTCGGCCTGCGACGCGCAACGCGAGAGCGCCGCCGACGCCGCCGGGAAATAACGTGGCGTGCCCGTCGTGCCGACAGTGGACTGGGCGAGCAGATCGTACATCCAGCGCTGCAGCCAGCCCAGCACGAGCGGCACGGGCAGCTTCTGCAAGGTCTCGCCGCACGCGAACGCGTCGCAATTGGGGCCGGCCGCCAGTTGTTTCAGGGTCCAGTCGCGCAGCGGGCGGTTTTCGTCGCTGGCCAGCGCCAGCGCCGCGAGCGGCGCACCGCCTGCTTCCGCGAGCAGGCCCGGCGCATCAGCCACGCCCTGTTGCGCGAGCCACGCGGTAGCGGCCTGGGGCGACGGCGTCGTCATCGGCCACTGGCGGCAACGGCTGATGATGGTCGGCAGCAGCCGGTCGATGCGCGCCGACACCATCAGGAACACGACGCCCGCAGGCGGCTCTTCAAGCGTTTTCAGCAGCGCGTTGGCTGCCGCGACGTTCAGCGCCTCGGCGGGATACAGCACAACGACGCGCACGCCGCCGCGATGCGAGCCAACGCCGCAAAAATCCAGCAGCGCCCGCACCTGCTCGATCTTGATTTCCTTGCTCGGCGTGCGTGTTTTCTTGCCGCCTTCGTCGGCGTCGGCTTTCTCTTTTTCGGCCTTTTCGTCGGCGGCGGCGCTGGTGAAGCCCGCTTCCGCAGCGAGCGCCTCCGGAAGCACGATCCGGTAGTCCGGATGATTGCCCTGTTTGAACCATGTGCACGCCGCGCAGCTGTCGCACGGCTGGCCGTCGGGCAATGCCGACTCACACAGCAGACCCTGCGCCAGATGCTGGGCAAAACGCAGCTTGCCGATGCCGGCCTGCCCGTGAAGCAGCAGCGCATGCGGCCAGTGGGCACGCAATTGCTGCAGGCGGTTCCAGTCGTCGGTTTGCCACGGATAAATCATCGTATCTCTTTCGATTCAATAGGTTGAAGAGGATATTTGAAGTATCGGCTGAGATTTGTTCGCAGATATAGGGTGAATTTATATCGACGTAAAATCAAAGAGATACGATCAGTTCCTCAAGATGCTTCTGAATTTCAGCGATGCTGCGCGTCGAGTCGATGATATCGAATCGGTAAGGCGCTTCCTCCGCACGGCGCAGATATTCGGTGCGGGTGCGCGTGAAAAACGCATCCGATTCGCTCTCGAAACGGTCCGGCGCGCGCGCCGCGCTGCGTCGCTCGCTGGCTGTCTCGGGCGGCACGTCGAACAGCACGGTCATGTCCGGCTGGAAACCGCCCTGCACCCAGCGCTCGAGCGTTTCCAGCTTGTCGCGCGGCAGGCCGCGTCCACCGCCCTGATAGGCGAAGGTTGCGTCGGTGAAACGGTCGGACAGCACCCAGTCGCCGCGAGCGAGCGCCGGCTCGATCACCTGCGCGAGATGCTCGCGGCGCGCGGCGAACATCAGCAGCGCCTCGGTTTCGAGGTCCATCGACTGATGCAGCAGGATGTCGCGCAGCGACTCGCCGAGCTTCGTGCCGCCCGGCTCGCGCGTCATGACAACGGAACGGCCGGTGGGCGCGAGCTTCTGCTCCAGCCGGTCACGGAACCAGCCGAGATGCGTCGTCTTGCCCGCACCGTCGATGCCCTCGAACGTGATGAATTTTCCCCGAGCCATCATTGACCTCGAATGTATTTGTCGACGGCCTTGTTGTGATCGCCGAGCGTGTCAGAAAAGATGCTGCTGCCGTCGCCGCGCGACACGAAATACAGCGCGCTGGTCTGCGCCGGATTGAGCGCGGCCTGTAGCGATGCGACGCCCGGCAGCGCGATGGGCGAAGGCGGCAAGCCCATCCGCGTATAGGTATTGTAAGGAGTGTCCGTCTGCAAATCCTTCTTGCGCAGATGGCCCGAGTAGCTCTCGCCCATTCCATAGATGACGGTCGGATCGGTCTGCAGCGGCATGCCGACGCGCAGACGGTTCGCGAACACGCCCGCGACCATCGGGCGGTCGGACGCCTTGCCCGTTTCCTTTTCGATGATCGACGCCATGGTCAGCGCATCGTACGGCGTCTTGTACGGCAGACCCGGCGCGCGCGCCACCCATGCTTCGTCGATGCGCAGCTTCATCAGCCGGTACGCGCGTCGATAGACGTCGAGGTCGCTCGTGTCCTTGTCGAACAGGTAGGTGTCCGGGAAGAACAGCCCTTCGCCGTTGCCCGTCGGCGTTTCAGGCGCACCGATCGCCTTCAGGATATCCGCGTCCGACATGCCCGCCGTGTCGTGCTTCAGCGCCGGGTTCGAATCCAGCTCGGCGCGCATGTGCCTGAAGGTCCAGCCTTCGATGATCGTCGCCACGTACTCGTTGACGTCGCCGCGCGCGATCTTCTGCAGCACGTCGTACGGCGTGATGCCCTGCTTGAATTCGTAGTTGCCCGACTTCAGCGCCGATTGCAGTCCGAGCACGCGCGTCATCATCACGAACAGTTCCGGCTCGACGGGGACGCCGCCACGGTTGAGTTGCGTCGTGACGCTGCGCAGGCTGCTGTGCGGCTTGATCGTGACATCGAGTTGCGGGGTGGCGAGCGGGACGGGGGTGGTGGCCCAGTGGTACGCGCCGTACGTCGCGGCGGCGAGCAGCATCGCGAGCACGACGCAGGCGATGAGGCATTTCTTCAGGAGGGACATGGAAACGTGGTTCGGGTGAAGCCAATATAATACTTGCTTGCCTCCGCCAAAGTCAGAATTGACTGTTCCCCGAATCCATGAACGCACCGCTTGCTTCTGCTCCTGGCACTGCTGTCCCCGCTTCTGCTGCTGTTTCCGTCGCGCTTCCCGTGTTGCCGCGCCCCGCGCGCGAGGAGTTCGACGCCGTCCTCTCGCGCGGCGCGTTCATGCCGCTGCCGCAGTTCGGCGTGATCGACGCGAAGGGCGACGACGCCGCTGCCTTCCTGCACTCGCAACTCACCAGCGACACGCAGCACCTCGACGCCGCGACGGCACGCCTTGCCGGCTACTGCTCGCCGAAAGGCCGGCTGCTGGCGTCGTTCCTCATATGGTGCGGCGGCGAGTCGATCCGGATGCTGGTGTCGAAGGACGTGCAGCCCGCCGTGCAAAAGCGTCTGTCGATGTTCGTGCTGCGCGCGAAAGCGAAGCTCAGCGACGCGTCGGGCGATACGCTTGCCATCGGTCTTGCCGGTGACGTGCGAGGCGCGCTGTCGGGCGTGTTCGACGCGATTCCCGACGGCGTGCACGTGAAAGTGGACGGACCGGCCGGGTCGCTGGTGCGCGTGCCCGATGCGGCAGGCCGCCTGCGCTACGTATGGATCGGACCGAAAGCGGAAGTCGAAGCGCGCCTGCCCGTGCTCGAAGCCAAACTGCGGCGCGTGTCGCCTGCCGTGTGGGACTGGCTCGACATCCGCGCCGGTGAGCCGCGCATCACGCAGCGTGTGGTCGAGCAGTTCGTGCCGCAAATGATCAACTTCGACGTGCTCGGCGGCGTCAATTTCCGCAAAGGCTGCTATCCGGGCCAGGAAGTGGTCGCGCGCAGCCAGTATCGCGGCACGATCAAGCGGCGCATGTCGCTCGCGAACGTCGTGGGCGAAACGGAGAGCGTCGTGCCGGGCGCCGAGCTGTTTCATTCGGACGATCCGGGCCAGCCGTGCGGGATGCTCGTCAACACGGCGGCCGCGCCTGACGGCGGCGTCGATGCCCTCGTCGAGATCAAGCTGGCCGCGCTCGAAAACGGCAGCGTGCATCTGGGTGCCGCCGATGGCCCCGCGCTGACCTTCCTGCCGCTGCCCTACGCGCTGCCGACGGAAGTCTGACGCGCCAGTCAAATCCGCACGGCGCCGCGCCTTCCTTTCTGGATTTCTGGCGCGGCGTGTTCCTGCCTTATTCACGCGTTCTCTTTACCAAGACTTCTGCCGATGTGTCTGATCGTGTTCGACTGGCGCCCCGAAGCGTCTGACGGTCCGCTGTTCACGCTCGCGGCGAATCGCGACGAATTCCTCAAGCGCACGGCGGAACCGATGCATTGGTGGGACGATGCACCCGGTTTGCTCGCGGGCCGCGATCTGGTCGGCGGCGGCACGTGGCTCGGCTTGACGCGCGACGGGCGCTTTGCCGCGCTGACCAACTATCGCGCGCCCCACGAAATGCGCGCCGATGCGCCGACGCGTGGCACGCTGGTCAGCAACTGGCTGTCGGGCGATCACGGTATCGAAAGCGGTGCGCCGCTCGGCTATCTGTTGCGCGTCGCGCAGGACGGTGACATGTACAACGGCTTCAATCTGCTCGTCGGCGACTGGACGCGGCGCGAACTCGCGTGGTACTGCAACCGCTCGCCGTCCGCGCCAACGCTGCTCGCGCCGGGCACGCACGGCATCTCGAACGCGGTGCTCGATACGCCCTGGCCGAAACTCGTGCGCAAGCGCGCCGAACTTGCCCAGGCGCTCGCCGACGAAGCCCGTCCGCCGCTCGCGACGCTGATTGGCCTGATGCGCGACCCGCACGTCGCCCGCGACGACGAGCTGCCGGCGACGGGCATTTCGCTCGAACGCGAACGCGCGCTGTCGGCGGCCTTTATCGATACGCCCGATTACGGCACACGCGGCACGACGGCCGTGCAGGTGTTTGCGCAGAACGGACGCCTGAGTGTCGCGGCGCTAGAACGCAGCGACGACAACGGCTCGCATCGTGTCGTGCGTCCCGGCGATTACGAGCGCAGTTTTACGTTCGATATCGCCTGAAGGCGAAACGGCCGCTCATCTTCATTCGATTCCGAACGCGGCGCGCAATGCCGCCGCCGCGTCCGCATGCGCGATGGCCACGTCGGGCACGTAGCCACCCATCTTGAAGAATTCGTGGATCATGCCCGCGTAGCATTTGAACGCAACGGTATTGCCCGCCTCGCGCAGCTTGTGCGCGTAGGCCTCGCCTTCATCGCTCAACGGGTCGTATTCGGCCGTCGCGATCCATGCGGGCGCCACGCCGTGAAACTCCGGCGCGTCGCGCGTGCCGTCGAGCGGCGCGAAACGCCAGTCGTGACGGTCGTCGGCATCGCGGACGTATTGCTCGAAGAACCATTGAATCGTGTCGCCAGACAGCAGATAACCATCCGCCAGGCGTTCGTGCGAGTCCGTCTGTTGATGGCCTGTCGTGCCAGGGTAGATCAGCAGTTGCAGCACGAGCGGAATGCCTGCGTCGCGCGCGAGCACGGCGCATACCGTGGCGAGCGTGCCGCCCGCGCTGTCGCCGCCGACGGCGATCCGGCTCGCGTCGATGCCGTAAAGCGGAGCGTTCTCGTGCAGCCACTTGAGCGCGTCGAACGCATCGTCGACGGCGGTGGGAAATTTGTACTCCGGCGCGAGCCGGTAATCGACCGACATCACCACGCATTGCGCGTCGCACGCGAACATCCGGCAGAGCGCGTCGTGCGTGTTCACGCTGCCGACCGTGAAACCGCCGCCGTGATAGTAGACGAGCGCGGGCGCGGGATTCGCCCATTGCGGCTCGGCGGGGTGATAGAGACGCACGCGAATGGACTCGCCGTCGCGCACCGGCACGTCGATGTCCTCGACGGAAAACATCGGCGCCGTGGGCACTTCGAGTATCGGCGCGCTTTTCTCGTACGATGCCCGCGCCGCTTGCGGCGTCAGATCGTGATACGCGGGGCGCTTTGCGCGCGCGATCATGTCGAGCACCTGCTCGATCTTCGGATTCAGCGGCATGATCGGACGACGGCGCAGATGCACCGGACGGTTGAATGAGCGCGCCATGATGCCACGAACGCGCGTTGACGCGCTCGCATCGGCGCGCTAGCGTGCTTGCTTGACCTCGGGTTTGAGCGACAGCGGATCGGTCGGATTGCGCTGCTGCTCGATGTCCTCGTGCCGCAGGCGCACCGTCTCGAGAATGGCGGGATGCGTGAGGATATAGAAACGCCGCGCGGCGATCGCGTCGAACGTCAGTGCCGCGACATCCGCCGCGCCCAGCTTGCCGGATCGCACCGCGCGCTGCAGTTGCTTGTCGGCGGCGAGCTGCGAGCGCGTGGGTTCGGCGCTATTGCGAAGCGACTCGGGACGCGCGCGCTCGGCACCGGCGATGCCCGTCGGCACGAACGCAGGACACAGCAGCGAGCACCCGACCTCGCCGCCCGCATTCTGCAGATCGTGATACAGCGTCTCCGTCAGCGAGACGACCGCATGCTTCGACGCGTTGTAGATGCCCATCGACGGCGGCGACAGGAGCCCCGCCACCGACGCCGTATTGACGATGTGCGCCGGCTCGTTCTGCTTCAGCATGATGGGCGTGAAGATACGCACGCCGTGGGCTACGCCCATCACGTTGACGCCGAACACCCACGCCCAGTCGTTTGCCGAGCTTTCCCACAGAAAGCCGCCGGAGCCGACTCCGGCATTGTTGAAAAGCAGATGAACCTTGCCGAAGGCGGCGAGCGCGGCATCCGCGAGCGCCTGAACCTGTGCGCCATCGGACACATCCGTTTGCACGCCGATGACCTCGGCCCCCGATGCGCGCAATGCATCGACGGTTTGCGCGAGCGCGTTCGCGTCGACATCCGCCAGCACGAGCCTCATGCCGAGCGACGCGCCCTTTTCCGCGAACGCGCGGCCGAAGCCGCTCGCCGCGCCTGTAATCACGGCGACTTTGCCGTCGAACTCGAACATGCCGTATCCCTCGTTCAGCGATTGCGCGTGGCGCGTTCCGATATGCGCCAACTCAGATCAGCTTGACGAGCTGCTTGCCGAAGTTGTGCCCCTTGAGCATGCCGAGAAACGCTTCGGGTGCGTTTTCCAGACCTTGCGCGACGGTCTCGCGATACTGCAGCTTCTTCTGCGCGACGAGCGTGCCGAGTTCTTTCAGCGCATCCGGCCACACATCCATATGCTCGCTGACGATGAAGCCCTGAACCAGAAGTCGCTGCGTGAGCAGCAACGCCGGATGTTTGAGCGGCATAGGCGCGCCGTCATAACCCGCAATGAAGCCGCACAACGCGATGCGACCATGCGCGTTCATCCGCGCGAGCGTCGCGTCGAGCCCTTCGCCGCCGACGTTCTCGAAGCAACCGTCCACGCCGTCCGGCGTCGCCGCCTTGAGGTCCTGATAAAGATTGCCTGCCTTGTAGTCGACGCATGCGTCAAAGCCTAGCGTCTCGACCACATAGCGGCACTTGTCCGGACCGCCCGCGATGCCGACGGCGCGCGCGCCCGCCTGCTTCGCAAGTTGGCCGACGACGCTGCCGACCGCCCCGCTCGCCGCGCTGACGACGACCGTCTCGCCCGCCTTCGGCGCGATGATCCGGTTCAGGCCGTACCACGCCGTCACGCCGGGCATGCCGACGGGGCCGAGATACGCGGAGAGCGGCACATGCGTGTCGTCGATCTTGCGCAGGGCCTTGCCGTCCGACGTGCCGAATTCCTGCCAGCCAGACATGCCGACTACCTTGTCGCCGGGCTTGAATGCCGCGTTCTTCGACTCGATCACTTCGCCCGTCGTGCCGCCGATCATCACTTCGTTCAGCGGCTGCGGCGTTGCGTACGACTTCGCGTCGCTCATGCGGCCGCGCATGTACGGGTCGAGCGACAGATAGTGATTGCGCACGCGCACCTCACCCTCGGCGAGCGGCGGGAGCGGCGTTTCGACGAGCTTGAAGTTGTCGGCGGATGCCGCGCCCTGCGGACGCGACACGAGCAGAATCTGGCGATTGATCTGGCTCATGGCGGGTTTGTCTCCGGAAATATGGGGTGAAATAGGGAGCGGGAGCACCACGCGGCGTTCAGCCGTCGCTCGGCCCCGGCTTCGCCGACGGATCGCTGCGCAGCCGCTGCTGCCGCACTTCGCGGCCAACGGCGAGACGCCGCATGTACTTGAACGTGCCGAGCGCCTTCGCGACGAAATGGCCTTCGCTGTCGCGAATCTCGCCTTCGCAATAGGCCATCGTGGTCGAACGGTGCAGCACGCGGCCCGTCGCGCGTAACTCGCCGCTGCCGGGCTGCATGAAATTCACCTTCATCTCGACCGTGACGACGCCGACGCCATCGGCAGCGAGGCTGCGCGCGGCCATCGCGAGCGCGACGTCGGCGAGCGTCATCGTGATGCCGCCGTGCGACACGGCCCACGTGTTCAGATGCTCGGGACGCAGCGCCAGCAGGACCTCGCTGGCGCCGTCCCCCGCCGAAATGAGTTGCACGCCGATGTGATCGATGAACGGGCTTTCAATCACCAGCTGATTGGTGGAAGAGTCAGTCATATGCATTCAGAGTTCGTAGTCGACGGCCTGACGCGCCTCGCGGATCGGCGCGAGAAACGCCTTTACGTCCTGATGCGCGGGATGGACCTGATACGCGTCCAGCGCTGCCTTGTCGGTGAAATCGGATACGAGCACGACGTCATAAGTCGAGTCGAGGCCTGGCGTCGCGATACCGACTTCGAGATGCACGATACCCGGCACGGCATCGCGGCAGGCTTCCAGTTTTTGCTTCAGCACAGACGCATTCTGCTCCCGCGTCCGGCCTTCTCCCTCGTTCAACTTCCACATCACGATATGACGAATCAAGACGTTCACCTTTGCTGTTGACCTTGCGTCGCGGTCCGCACGGAGCGCATGCAGGACACACATGAAACACGCTTCGTCAGATGATACCTGCACTGCGCGAGACGATGAATCGAGCTGCACGGCATAGGACAAACGCACAGGTCGTCCGTGCATTCGTCCCCTTCACACCAGGTAGCGTCGCCTATACTTTTCAGGCAATCAGCCCGGCCGTGCGTGCAAGCAGCCGTCACGCGCAACGCGAAACCGGGCGCCACCAACCTGCGGCCACTCCTCCTCCCGCGCGAGCTCGCCGCGCCCCGGCCGCCTTGTCTTCCTTCCTCTTTGCCGCTTTATGCACGCATGGAAACGGCCCGCGCCGTGGATGCGTTCGCCTCTTCTACCGAGAGCCGACGCTACGCGCGCGGATCATCTGCATTCACTTCACGAGGACAACATGGCCACTTACCTCATGCTGGTCAACTGGACCGATCAGGGTGTGCGCACCGCGAAAGACACCGTCAACCGGGCGCGCGCGTTTCGCGAAGCCAGCAAGGCGATGGGCGTGACGGTCGGCACGGTGAACTGGACGCTCGGCGCGTACGACCTCGTGATCTCGTTCGACTCGCCTGACGACGAAACCACGACCCGTCTCGGCCTCGCGCTCGCCGCGCAAGGCAACGTGCGCACGGCGACGATGCGCGCGTTCAGCGAAGCGGAGATGGAAAAGATCGTCGGCGGTCTGAAGTAGCCGGGCCCCTCCCGCGCGGGTTGCTCGCAGCGTGTGCTCGCGCGCCGCAGTCAGAGCTGCGCGCGCGGCAGATGCCATCCATACGCCGCGGCAGCCACGCGCAATACGAAGCACGCGACGCCGCCCGCCACGCCCGCCATCGCCGGCGACAGTCCGAAGCGCCGCGCGATCAGCACCATGGCTGCGCCGAAGAACGCTGCCGTCGCGTAGATATCGGTGACGAGCACGGACGGAATGCGCGCGAGCAGCACGTCCTTGATAACGCCACCGCCGACACCCGTCACCGTGCCCATCAGCGCCGCGACGAACGGGCGGATCCGGTACAGCATCGCCTTTTCGACGCCCGCGACGGCGAACAGCGACAGGCCCGCCGCGTCGAGCACCATCAGCCAGAACTCGGGAAAGCCTTGCGCGTTGGTATGGAAGAGGAACGTGAGCAGGCCCGCGGCGAACGTCAACGCGGGATAGCGCCAGTCGCGGATCGCGTTGGGCGGCGTCGCGCCGATCAGCAGGTCGCGCGTCACACCGCCGCCGAGCGCCGCGACGAACGCGATCACCATCACGCCGAGCAGGTCGAGTCCGCTGTGCATCGCGGCCACCGCGCCCTCGATCGCGAAGATGAACGTGCCCGCGAGATCGGCGCCAAGAACGATAGTTTCGATTTTCGGTTTCATGCGGATAGTCGTGCGCTTGTCTTGCCCCCGGGACGAGCCGAACGGTACAACGAAACGGCGCGCGCTGGCATGCGTCCGGACCGTCCTGTTTCGGCGCAAACCAGCCGCACGCCGAGGGCGCCGCGATTGTCTCATCGCCGTGGCGACGGGCAAAGCGTGCCCGGCTTAGCCCACGATCGCGCCCGCTTCAGCGCCCTGCGCCGCTATAGTGCATACGACGCGCGCCATTCACGCGTCCCCTTCGAGAGGATCGAGACCATAACCGCCGACCGCGCCGCGCGCTTCGCCCGTTTTCTGCTCTTCTTCGTCGCGCTGCTGTCGCTTGGCGGCTGCGCGGGTATGTTCGGCGGCGATTCGCTGCGCGTGACCGTCGCCGGGATCGAGCCGCTCGCGGGCCAGGGAATGGAGATGCGCTTCATTCTGAAGCTGCGCGTTCAGAACCCGAACGAAACGCCCATCGACTACAACGGCGTTTCCGTCGAACTCGACCTGAACGGCAAGCCGTTCGCGAGCGGCGTCAGCGATCAGAGCGGCACCGTACCGCGCTTCGGCGAAACCGTGATCGGCGTGCCGTTGACGGTGGCCGCCTTCACCGTCGTCCGCCAGGCATTCGCATTCGCCGACAGCGCGCAGTCGGGCCAACTTCCTTATATGCTGCGCGGCCGGCTTGCTGGCGGCATCACGGGCGGCACGCGCTTCACCGACCAGGGCGCGCTATCGCTGCCGATGGGCAGCCTGAGCGGTCTGTAGTGCAACAAAAGGCTGCACACTGCCTCGCGATCAGTGATTCGTGCCTTCGTTGCCTTGTCCTGAAGGCGCTGGCGGCCGGGCGTTGCCACCGCCGCCCGGAGGCCCGGACGGATGTCCGCCGCCCTAGCCGGGCGACGGCCCCGAAGGACGCGCAACGGGCGCCGCGGCGGGTGGCCCGGCGGGACGACCACCGCCTTGTGGACGTCCTCCATCATGCGCAGGCGGCGGCCCAGCAGGATTGCCGCCCTGACCCGGCGGACGCCCGCCTTGCTGCGGGGGCGGCGCTTGGGGTGGACGACTGCCTTGCTGTGGCGGCGCTTGTGGCGGACGATCGCCTTGTTGCGGCGGCCCAGGCCGATGTCCATGCCCAGCGCCGGGTGGCCCAGGCGGAGGTGGCGACGTGGGCGACGTGGACGGCGGCCGGTTCCCACCGGCCGGCGGACGATTACCGCCCTGCGGCGGCGGTGGCGGACGGTGCGGCGGCGGCGGATGATTCGCCCAGCGGCCACGGTCGCCGTACCACGGGCGTCCGCGATAGTAATGGTCCCAGTAGGAGCCAATCGAAAACGTAATGAGCGGCAGGCCGATCGCCGTCCCGTAAGTCATGATGGGCACATTGCTGCCCTGATACGGATAGGTCAGATAGCCGCCATAGACCCACCCGCGCGCCTGCGCGATCGCCACGTCACACCATGTGTAGCCGCTCACGCATCCGTAGACGGCCACCGGTTGTCCAGCAGGCAATTGCGCGACGACCGGGTAATCCTGCGCCGGTCCTGCGTACAGGTAGACAGGCTGATTCGTGTAGGCCTGCGATTGCGCCGACGCCGCACCCGATGCGATCGACAGCGCCACTGCCCCCACGACAGCTACGCAAGCAACCCGCATTCGCATGATTGTTCTCCTTATCGTCTGGCGGATATGTTCGTGAAACGAGCAGCGAATTGTGTGCCTGACAGGCATCTGTCATCCATTGATGCCGCAGGAATGAGGCGGATACGGGAACAACGGATGCAGCATCCGCCTGCATTCAACCTGTCGGAAGCACGTCATGAAACACGATCTGAAACCGGGCGATCGCGTCAACTGGAACACGCCGCAGGGCATGACAACGGGCAAAATAGTCCGCGCGATCACCACGCACACGGAACTGGACGGTCATACGGTGGCCGCGTCGAAGAACGACGTGCATTACGAAGTCGAAAGCGAGAAAAGCGGCAAACGTGCTGTCCATCGCGCGGAAGCTTTGCACAAAAAGCCGAAGCACTGAAGCATGGCAAAGCCCGCGTAAGGTAAAGCCGACGCAAAAAAGCCCGCGCGCTTTCGCACGCGGGCTGTTATATCCGCAGATATTCGCTACGCGCAAGCGCGCTCAGACGACCTCGAACAAGCCCGCCGCGCCCTGCCCGCCGCCGATGCACATCGTCACCACGACGAATTTCGCGCCGCGCCGCTTGCCTTCGATCAATGCATGGCCCGTCAGACGCGCGCCCGACACGCCATACGGATGACCGACGGCAATCGCCCCGCCGTTGACGTTCAGGCGTTCGTTCGGAATCCCGAGCTTGTCGCGGCAATACAGCACCTGCACGGCGAACGCTTCGTTCAGTTCCCACAGACCGATGTCGTCGACCTTGAGACCTGCCTGTTTCAACAGCTTCGGCACGGCGAACACGGGGCCGATGCCCATTTCGTCCGGCTCGCAGCCCGCCACCGCGAAGCCGCGGAAAATACCGAGCGGCTGCAGGCCTTCGCGCTCCGCGACCTTCGCGTTCATCACCACGCACGCCGACGCGCCATCCGAAAACTGGCTCGCGTTGCCCGCCGTGACCACGCCGCCCGGCAGCGCCGTACGGATCTTCGATACGCCTTCGAGCGTCGTGTCGGCGCGGATGCCTTCGTCGGCGGCAATCGTCACTTCCTTCGTGAAGAGACGGCCGCTTGCCTTGTCGGCGATGCCGGCGAGCACCGTCATCGGAACGATCTCGTCGTTGAAGCGCCCCGCTTCCTGCGCGGCCGCTGCCCGCTGCTGCGACTGCACGCCGTATTCGTCCTGACGGTCCTTCGAAATCGAATAGCGTTTCGCGACGGTCTCGGCCGTTTGCAGCATCGGCCAGTAGATTTCCGGCTTGTGCTCCATCAGCCAGCCTTCACGCAGCATGTGCATGTTCATCTCATTCTGCACACACGAGATCGACTCGACGCCGCCCGCGACGAACACATCGCCCTCGCCGACCATCACGCGTTGCGCGGCGAGTGCAATAGTCTGCAGGCCCGACGAGCAGAAGCGGTTCACCGTCATGCCCGGCACGGTCACGGGCAGCCCACCACGCAGGGCGATCTGCCGCGCGATATTCGAGCCCGTCGCGCCTTCGGGGTTCGCGCAGCCCATGATTACGTCCTCGACGCGCGCCGGGTCGATCTTCGCGCGTTCGACGGCGGCCTGCGTCACGTGGCCGCCGAGCGTCGCGCCGTGCGTCATGTTGAACGCGCCGCGCCACGATTTGGCGAGACCCGTGCGGGCAGTCGATACGATTACGGCGTCAGTCATGCATGTCTCCTGCTAATTTCAAAGAGTGTGTGTGGTTCGCGTTGCGTGGCTCAGACAAGCAAGTCCGCCGATTGCACGCGTTCGACGCCCGCAGCGCGCATCTCGCGCCATGCGTTGTCGAGCGAACCGTTCAGATCGATTGCGCGGGTCGCGTCTTCGATGACGGCGACCTCGAAGCCCGCCGCGCGCGCGTCGAGCGCGGACCACGCGACGCAATAGTCGGTCGCCAGCCCGCAGCACCACACGCGCGTCACGCCCGTGTCGCGCAAATAGCCGGCCAGTCCCGTCGGCGTCGTGCGATCGGCTTCGAGAAACGCCGAATAGCTGTCGACGCCCGCGTGATGCCCCTTGCGAATCACGGCGCGTGCATGCGGAATGTCGAGATCCGCGTGCAGCGCAGCGCCAGGCGTGTTCTGCACACAGTGCGTCGGCCACAGCACCTGTTCGCCGTACGGCAGGGTCATCATCTCGAACGGCTGGCGGCCCGCGTGATTCGCGGCGAACGAAACATGCGACGGCGGATGCCAGTCCTGCGTCAGCACGACATGGCTGAAACGCCGCGCAAGCTGGTTCACGAGCGGCACGATTTCGTCGCCGCGCGCGACGGCGAGCGCGCCGTCCGGCATGAAGTCGTTCTGCACGTCAACGACGAGCAGAACTTCACTGGCATCTTTCATCACTGTTCCTGTTGTCTCGCGATGGCGGTGCGTGCGCGTTCAGCTAGTGAAGCCGCGTCCCTGCGCCGCGCGCTCGACGATGCCCGCTGCAATCTGCCAGGCGTCGCCGTTCGGTTGCGCCGCATAACGGCGGATCGCGCGCTCGACGTTGTAGAGGCCGACGGTGTCCGCGTACAGCATCGGGCCGCCGCGCCACAGCGGGAAGCCGTAGCCCGTCAGATACACCATGTCGATATCCGACGCCTTCGACGCGATGCCCTCTTCGAGAATCTTCGCGCCCTCGTTGACGAGCGCAAACACCAGACGCTCGACGATCTCATCGTCGGAAAGCTTGCGCCGTTCGACGCCGAGTTCCTTCGAATACGCGACGATCATCTCGTCGATCTGCTTCGACGGATACGCGTTGCGGTCGCCCGCCTTGTAGTCGTACCAGCCGCCGCCCGTCTTCTGCCCGAAGCGCCCCGTCTCGCACAGACGGTCGGCGATCTTCGAGTAATGCATGTCCGGGTGCTCCTGATAGCGCCGCTTGCGGATCGCCCAGCCGATATCGTTGCCTGCGAGGTCGCTCATGCGGAACGGGCCCATCGCGAAGCCGAACTTCTCGATCGCCTTGTCGACCTGCGCGGGCAGCGCGCCTTCTTCGAGCATGAAGAGCGCCTGGCGAATGTACTGCTCGATCATCCGGTTGCCGATGAAGCCGTCGCAGACTCCCGACACCACGGCCGTCTTTTTGATCTTCTTCGCAACCTTCATCACGGTGGCGAGCGCGTCTTTCGCCGTGTCCTTGCCGCGCACGACTTCGAGCAGCTTCATCACGTTGGCCGGGCTGAAGAAGTGCATGCCGACCACGTCCTGCGGACGCTTCGTGAACGCGGCGATCTTGTTCAGATCGAGCGTCGACGTGTTCGACGCGAGGATCGCGCCGGGCTTTGCGACTTCGTCGAGGCGCTTGAATACCTGCTCTTTGACGCCGAGTTCTTCGAATACGGCTTCGATGATGAGATCGGCGTCTTTGAGGTCGTCATACGAGAGCGTCGGCGTGATCGACGCCATGCGCTGCTCGAGCGCTTCCATCGTCAGCTTGCCCTTCTTGACGGTCGCCTCGTAGTTCTTGCGGATCGTCGCGATGCCGCGATCGAGCGCATCCTGCTTCGTTTCGAGCATCATGACGGGCAAGCCCGCATTGATGAAGTTCATCGCGATGCCGCCGCCCATCGTGCCCGCGCCGATCACGGCTACCTTTTTGATGTCGCGCACGGGCGTGTCGGACGGCACATCGGGAATCTTGCTTGCCGCGCGCTCGCCGAAGAATGCGTGGCGCAGCGCCTTGCTTTCGGGCGTTTGCACGAGCGCGAGGAAACATTCGCGCTCCACCTTCATGCCTTGCTCGAAGCCTTTGAGTACGCCCGCTTCGACTGCGTCGATGCACTTGTGCGGCGCGGGGAAGTTCTTCGCGATGGCCGCGACGCTATTGCGCGCGAACTGGATGAAGCCCGCCGCATTCGGATGCTCGATCTTGCGGTCGCGAATCTTCGGGTACGGACCGCTCTGCGCGCCGACCTTGCGCGCGAACGCGAGCGCGCCTTCCAGCAGATCGCCTTCGATCAGTGCATCGAAAATCGGCGTGCCCGCGAGCTTCTCGGACATCACGGGCGTGCCCGACACGATCATGTTGAGCGCAGCTTCCAGTCCAAGCGCGCGCGGCAGACGCTGCGTGCCGCCCGCGCCTGGCAGGATGCCGAGCTTCACTTCGGGCAGCGCGATCTGCGCGCCGGGCGCCGCCACGCGATAGTGCGCGCCGAGCGCAAGTTCCAGGCCGCCACCCATCGCGACGCTGTGGATCGCCGCGACCACAGGCTTCGCGCTGCCTTCGACGGCCTTGATGACCGTCATCAGCGTCGGTTCCTGCAGCGCTTTCGGTGTGTTGAATTCGGTAATGTCGGCGCCGCCCGAGAAGGCCTTGCCCGCGCCCGTCAGCACGATCGCCTTGATGGCGGGATCGCCCAGCGCGCGCTCGACGCCTTCGATGATGCCCGTGCGCGTCGACAGGCCGAGGCCATTGACGGGGGGATTATTCAGCGTGATGACGGCGACGCCGTCGTGTGTCGTGTAGTCCACTGCCATCTGCCTGCCTCCATGCGATGCGGACGCGCCTGATATGCGCAGCTCGGGTGGGAACACCCGGACCATTGTCCGCTGATTCGCTGTTCGTTTGCGATAGCAGGCAGAATACACAAAAAAGCACGCTCGTTCAATTTGAACTTCAATTTGAACGATACGTGCTGTGATAGGCGTAAACCCGAGGTCTACGACAGATCGGTTCTCGCGTGCCGGACGGCGTCCGCTTCTTCCTCGTCGAACGGGCAGTCTTCGATAGCGAGCGCTGACGGCAGTACGTGATCGCGGAAGCGCTCGCGCAGCTTGAGTTTTTGCAGCTTGCCCGTCGCCGTATGCGGCAGTTCGTCGACGAATACGACGTCGTCGGGAATCCACCATTTCGCGACTTTGCCTTCGTAGAACGCGAGCATCTCGTCGCGCGTCACGTCGGCGTCCGGCCGCTTCACGACGACGAGCAGCGGCCGCTCCGTCCACTTCGGATGCGAGCACGCGATGCACGCCGCCTCCGCTACCGCAGGATGCGCAATCGCGACGTTCTCGACGTCGATCGAACTGATCCACTCGCCGCCCGACTTGATCACGTCCTTGCTGCGGTCGGTAATGTTCAGGAAGCTGTCCTTGTCGATCGTCGCGACATCGCCCGTCGGGAACCAGCCATCGACGAGCGGCGACGCATCGCTGCGGAAGTACCGGTCGATCACCCACGGCCCGCGCACGTGCAGGTCGCCGAAGGCGACGCCGTCCCACGGCAGGTCGTGCCCGTCGTCGCCGACAATCTTCATGTCGACGCCGTACATCACGTGGCCCTGCTTTTCGCGCAGCTTGCGCTGCTCGTCGGGCGAGCGCTGCGACTGCTCCCATGTGAGCTTCGCGAGCGTGCCGAGCGGCGACATCTCCGTCATGCCCCACGCGTGAATCACCTCGACGCCGTAGACCTCCTGGAACATCTTGAGCATCGCGGGCGGACACGCGGAACCGCCGATCACCGTACGCTGCAGCGTCGAAAACCTCACGCCCGCTTCGCGCAAGTGGTTCAGCAAGCCGAGCCACACGGTCGGCACGCCCGCCGAATACGTGACGCGCTCCGCTTCCATCAACTCATACAGCGACTTGCCGTCGAGATCCTTGCCCGGGAACACGAGCTTCGCGCCCGTCAGCGGCGCGGAGTGCGGAATGCCCCATGCATTCACATGGAACATCGGCACGACGGGCAGCACGGAATCGCGCGCGGACAGGCCCATCGCATCGGGCAGCGACGCGCCGAACGCGTGCAGCACCGTTGAGCGATGCGAGTACAGCGCGCCCTTCGGATTGCCCGTCGTGCCCGACGTATAGCAAAGGTTGGATGCGCAACGTTCGTCGATTTCCGGCCAGTCGAACTCGCCGTCGTGCTGCGCGAGCAACGATTCATAGCTCGACGCGGCCGTCGACATGCGCGGCATGTGCGCTTCGTCCGTCATTGCGATCCAGCCGCGCACGTTCGGACACTGCGGCGCGAGCACATCGACGAGCGCGGCGAACGTGATGTCGAACAGCACGTAGCGGTCGTCGGCGTGATTGACGATATAGGCGATCTGATCGGGAAACAGGCGCGGATTGATCGTGTGGCACACGGCGCCGAAGCCCGTCGTGCCGTAGTACGTTTCCAGGTGCCGGTAGCCGTTCCATGCCAGCGTGCCGATCCGGTCGCCTGCTTCGACGCCAAGTGCGATCAGCGCCTGTGCGAGCTGCTTCGCGCGCTTCTCGCAATCGCGGTACGTGTAGCGATGCACGTCGCCCTCGATGCGCTTCGACACGATCTCCGTCGTGCCGAAATGGCGGGACGCATGCGCCAGCAGCGAGGAAACCGTCAGCGGCACGTCCATCATCTGTCCATAGAGCGGCGTCGTCATACGCGGGTGTCTCCCAGAGGTGTGATGTTGTGTTGTCTCGTGTTGTTATTCGACATCGATACGCGCTTCTCTATACGCTTCGATATGCGCTTCGGATGCGCGCGCTGCAGCGCGGCAGGCGCGGAATTACAATATCGGTTAATAAAGAGGCGCTCAATATGTCGTTTTCCCCATGCAATGCAGGGTTTTCGGGTTCCATGTCGACGGCCGCAGGCGCGATCGACAACCAGCGTGAAGGCAGCTTCGCCGCGCTCGGGAACGTCTTCCTGACTCGCCTGCCAGCGGCGCCGTTGCCGGCGCCGTATGTCGTCGGCTTTGCGCCCGATGTCGCGGCGATGCTCGGCTTCGATGCGTCGCTGGCGAGCGCGCCGGGCTTCGCCGAGTTCTTTTCGGGCAATACGACGCGGGATTGGCCGGCGGCTTCGTTGCCGTATGCGTCGGTGTATTCGGGGCATCAGTTCGGCGTGTGGGCAGGCCAGCTCGGCGACGGACGCGCGCTCACGCTCGGCGAAGTCGAGCACGATGGCAAACGCTTCGAGCTTCAACTGAAAGGCGCCGGGCGCACGCCCTATTCGCGCATGGGCGATGGACGCGCGGTGCTGCGCTCGTCGATCCGCGAATATCTGTGCTCGGAAGCGATGCATCACCTCGGCATTCCGACCACGCGCGCGCTCTGCGTGACGGGCTCCGATCAACCCGTGCGCCGCGAAGAGATGGAAACGGCCGCCGTCGTCACGCGCGTGTCGCCAAGCTTCGTGCGCTTCGGGCACTTCGAACATTTCTACGCGAACGATCGTGTCGATGCGCTGCGCGCGCTGGCCGATCAGGTGATCGACCGCTTCTATCCGTCGTGCCGCGACGCCGACGATCCGTATCTCGCGCTGCTGAACGAAGCCGTGCTGTCGACGGCCGATCTGGTCGCGCAATGGCAGGCGGTCGGTTTTTGCCATGGCGTGATGAACACGGACAACATGTCGATTCTCGGCCTGACGATCGACTATGGTCCGTTCGGCTTCATGGATGGCTTCGACGCGAATCACATCTGCAACCACTCGGACTCGCAAGGCCGTTACGCGTACCGGATGCAGCCGCAGATCGCGTACTGGAACCTGTTCTGTCTCGCGCAAGGTTTGCTTCCGCTGTTCGGCGAACGTTACGACGATGCGCAGCGCAGCGAGCGCGCGGTGCAGGACGCACAGCGCGTACTCGAAGGCTTCAAGGCGCGCTTTGCTCCCGCGCTCGAAGCGCGGATGCGCGCGAAGCTCGGCCTCGAAACCCAACGCGAAGGCGACGACGCGATCGCGAACAAACTGTTCGAGATCATGCATGCGAACCGCGCAGACTTCACGCTGACGTTCCGCAATCTGTCGAAACTGTCGAAGCACGACGCGAGCGGTGATACGAGCGTGCGCGACCTGTTTCTCGACCGCGCCGCGTTCGACGCCTGGGCGACCGACTATCGGGCGCGGCTGGTTCACGAGACACGCGACGACGCCGCCCGCGCCGAAGCGATGAACCGCGTGAATCCGAAATACGTGCTGCGCAATCACCTGGCCGAGGCGGCGATCCGCCAGGCGAAGGAAAAGGATTTCTCCGAAGTGGAACGCCTTGCGACCGTGCTGCGCCGCCCGTTCGACGAGCAACCCGACTATGAAGCCTATGCAGGACTGCCGCCCGACTGGGCGTCGTCGCTGGAAGTGAGCTGTTCGTCCTGAGCCGGCGGCCGTTCGCGCGTGGCCGCGTCGACGGGCTTCTACGACTGCATCAACCCGGCTGCGCTACAATTCGAGCCCAGATAGCGTCGCGTGCGGTCTGATCGTCATGCCGGCGTGGCCAGCGTTTTTCGGACGGATCGGACTGGCTCTCACCGCCATTGCGCCGATCTTATTCGAACCATTGCAGACAGCGCGCACGATGCGCACAACACTCTCCGGATTCCCAACCCGACAATGAAATTCCTGTTCGATCTGTTTCCGATCATCCTGTTCTTCGTCGCGTACAAGGTGTGGGGCATTTTCACGGCGACGGCCGTTGCGATCGCCGCCACGCTCGTCCAGATCGCGTGGGTCGCGTTCCGGCACCGCAAGGTCGACCCGATGCTGTGGGTGAGCCTCGGGGTCGTCACCGTGTTCGGCGGCGCGACGCTCGTGCTGCACAACGACACCTTCATTAAATGGAAGCCGACCGTGCTGTACTGGGCGTTCTCGGTGGCGCTGGTGGTGTCCGCGCTGGCGTTCAACAAGAACCTGATCGAAGCGATGATGGGCAAGCAGATCCAGTTGCCGCATCGCATCTGGGGCCAGCTCAACTACGTGTGGGCGATTTTTTTCGTGCTGCTCGGCATTCTCAATCTGTTCGTCGCGTTCAACTTTTCGACCGATGCGTGGGTGAACTTCAAGCTGTTTGGCGCGACGGGGTGCCTGGTCGTGTTTATCGTCGGGCAGAGTTTGTGGCTGTCGAAGTATATGAAGGAAGAGTGACATGAACGACGACGTTTTCCTGCACGCGAGTCCTGCCGAACGGCTCGCGCTGATCGAAGCGCGAGTCACAGCGGCGCTTGCGCCCGTCGACTCGATCACCGTGCGCGACGACAGCGCGCTGCATGCGGGTCATGCGGGCGCATCGGCGGGCGGTCACTACGCGGTGACGATCGTGGCCGCCGCCTTTGCTGGCAAGGCTCGCGTGGCGCGGCACCGCATGGTGTATGATGCGCTGGCCGATGCCATGCAGCGCGGCATTCACGCTCTCGCCATCACGGCTTACACGCCAGAAGAATTCAATTTGCTGTCCCGTTAGGAAACTTCCGATGACCTTGAAAAACACCCGCTACTGGGTCTTGCTGGCTGCATTTGCGGCCGCACCTGCATTCGCACAGAACATCGCCGTCGTGAACGGCACACCGATTCCGAAGTCGCGTGCCGATGCGCTGGTTGCCCAACTCGTGCAGCAGGGTCAACAGGATTCGCCGAAGCTGCAACAGGCCGTTCGTGAAGAACTCGTGAACCGTGAAATCCTGATGCAGGAAGCGATCCGCGAAGGCATTCCGTCGAAGCCGGACGTCAAGGCGCAGGTCGCGGTTGCGCAGCAGACTGTGGTGCTGCGTGCGTTGATCGAAAATTTCGTGAAGAAGAACCAGCCGACGGATGCCGAAGTGAAGGCGAAGTACGATGAACTGGTCAAGCAGATTGGCGGCAAGGAATATCACCTGCACCACATCCTCGTCGACAACGAGCAGCAGGCGAAGGATCTGATTGCGAAGATCAAGGCTGGCGCGAGCTTCGAAGACCTCGCGAAGCAGTTCTCGAAGGACCCGGGATCGGGCAAGAATGGTGGCGACCTCGACTGGTCGGATCCGAAGGCTTATGTGCCTGAGTTTGCCGCTGCCGCGGAGAAGCTGCAGAAAGGTCAGATGACGGATGCGCCGGTGCATACGCAGTTTGGGTGGCATATCATCCGCGTCGATGATGTGCGGCAGACGCCGCCGCCGCCGTTCGAGCAGGTTAAGGCTCAGATCGCGCAGCAGATGCAGCAAGAAAAGCTGCAGGCCTTTGAGGAGGACCTTCGGTCCAAGGCTAAGGTGCAGTAAGGGTTTTTTTGCGTGCGTCCGCACGGGAGGGCCGCCTTTGGGCGGCTTTTTGTTTTTGTGGGTCTTGGGTTTTTGCTGCGCGTGCTTTTGTTGGTGTGGTTTTGGTTTTGGTTTTGCGTCGGCATTTCGCGTTGGCGGCTCTTCGCGGCGCGGGCGGTTTGGTTGGGCTGGCCTTTGCGCTGGCATCCGAGGTTTGCCTTCGTGCTTCATGCGTTGCCGGTCGGTGTTTTTGGCCTTTGCGCTGGCATCCGCGTTTTGTTAGCTTGCTTCAAGCGTCGCCCCTGTGCGGGGCGGCACCTACTTTTCTTTGCCGCCGCAAAGAAAAGTAGGCAAAAGAAAGCGGCTCACACCGCCAGTTCTTGTGTTTGCTTGAGGGCCCCCAACCGGTCTTATGCTTCACACGACACCGCGTTCGTTCACGCGCGTTGCCAACGCTTTGAATAAACGCCTCACCCGCTTCACATTCTCATGCACTGGCTAGCGGCAGCGAATGATATGTGCCGCCCAGGTGGCAAACTGTGTGTAGGTTGTCGCGTCGTATAGCTTGGCGCTCATACATGGAGGTATTCACGCGCTATCGGTCCGGAGTGAGCTGTGTGTAGTGCTACGGCCTACACACAGTTTGCCACCTGGGCGGCAGAGGAATATCTGACACGGCATGCTGCAACGCGGGCGCATGAAGCGGGTGAGGCATCAATTCGGAGCGTTGGCAACAAACATGAGACACGTGATTGCCGTGTGAAGCGTGGGACCGGTTGGGGGCCCTCAGGCAGGAACAAGAATTAGCGGTGTGAGCCGCTTTCTTTTGCCTATTTTTCTTTGCGGCGGCAAAGAAAAGTAGGTGCCGCCCCGCACAGGGGCGACGCTTGAAGCAAGCTAACGAATCGCGGATGCCAGCGAAAAGGCCAAAAACACCGACCGGCAACGCCTAAAGTACAAAGCCAAACCGCGGACGCCAGCGAAGAAACAGAAACCCCAACGCCCGCGCAGGGCAAAACATCACCCAAGCCACTTCCGTGCATTCTGAAACACCCGCATCCACGGGCTGCCATCCGTAGCACTTTGCTTCCATGCATCCGGATGCCAGCTCATCTGCACATTGCGATGCACCCGCTCGGTGTGCGGCATCACCACAGTAAACCGCCCATCAGGCGTAGTGACAGAAGTAATCCCAGCCGGCGACCCATTCGGATTGAACGGATACTGTTCAGTCGACTGCCCACGATGATCGACATACTTCATCGCAACAGCCACACGCCCCATATCCCCCTGCTGCGAGAAGTCCGCAAAACCCTCGCCGTGCGCAACGGCAACAGGAATCCGCGAGCCTTCCATGCCGGCAAAGAAAATCGACGGCGACGACTGCACTTCGACCAGCGAGAAGCGCGCTTCGAATTTCTCCGACTTGTTGCGCGTGAACTTCGGCCACGCATCCGCGCCAGGAATCATCGACGCGAGACTGCTCATCATCTGACAGCCATTGCAGATCCCAAGCGCGAACGTGTCATTGCGACCAAAGAACGCAGCAAACATATCGGCAAGCTGCGCGTTGAAGCGAATCGTCTTCGCCCAGCCCTCACCCGCGCCCAGCACGTCACCGTATGAGAAACCGCCACACGCAACAGCACCCGCAAAATCAGCAAGCGTCGCGCGGCCGGACAGCAGGTCGCTCATGTGAACGTCGTGCGCATCGAAGCCGGCGCGGTCGAACGCATACGCCGTTTCGAGGTGCGAGTTCACGCCCTGCTCCCGCAAAATCGCGACGCGCGGACGCGCGCCCTTGCCGATGAACGGCGCAGCGACATCCTCGACGGGATCGAACGACAGATGCGGCTGGATGCCAGGGTCCGACGCGTCGAGCAACGCATCGAATTCCGCGTCGGCGCACGCGGGGTTGTCACGCAGACGCGAGATACGCCAGCTCACTTCGCTCCACGTGCGATGCAACTCGGCACGCGGCGCGTCGAAAATCTTCTTCGCGTCGCGGTAGATTTCGACCATGTCGCGCTCATTCGGCTTGCCGACCACATGCGAGCACGCCGACAGGCCATGTTCACGCAGTACCGCAAGCACCGCGTCGCGATCGCCGGCACGCACCTGGACCACCGCGCCGAGTTCTTCGTTGAAGAGCGCGCGGATCGTGCGGTCTTCGCGGCGACCACTGGTCTGCTTCGCCCAGTCCTTCGCGTCGCCGTAATCGAATTCGTGATTGGGGTCGAGCGTCAGCATGTCGACGTTCAGCGACACGCCCACGTGGCCCGCGAACGCCATTTCGCAAACGGTCGCCCACAGCCCGCCGTCCGAGCGGTCGTGGTACGCGAGCAGCTTGCCGTCCGCGTTGAGCGCCTGGATCGCCGCGAAGAAGCGCTTCAGATCTTCCGGATCGTCGACGTCAGGCACCGTGTCGCCGACCTGCTGCGTCACCTGCGCGAGAATACTGCCGCCAAGGCGATGCTTGCCACGACCCAGATCGATCGCGATCAGCACCGTCTCGCCCGCTTCCTTCAGGCTCAGCAGCTGCGGCGTCAGATGACGGCGCACGTCTTCGACGGGCGCAAATGCCGAGATGATCAGCGACACGGGCGCGACCACTTCCTTCTCGACGTCGCCGTCCGCCCACTTCGTGCGCATCGACAGCGAATCCTTGCCGACAGGAATACCGATACCGAGCGCCGGGCACAGTTCCATGCCGATCGCCTTCACCGTGTCGTACAGCGCCGCGTCTTCGCCCGGGCTGCCGCATGCCGCCATCCAGTTCGCCGACAGCTTCAGTTTGTCCAGCGACGCAATCGGCGCCGCCGCAATATTCGTCACCACTTCGCCGACGGCCATGCGCCCCGACGCGGGCGCGTCGATCACGGCGAGCGGCGTGCGCTCGGCCATCGTCATGGCTTCACCGCGGAAGCCCGCGTAATCGACCGTCGTGATCGCGCAGTCGGCGACAGGCACCTGCCACGGGCCGACCATCTGGTCGCGCGCCGTCGTGCCGCCCACCGAGCGGTCGCCGATCGTGATCAGGAACGACTTGCTTGCCACGGTCGGATGACGCAGCACGTTGACGGCCGCCTCGTGCAACGCGACGTGCGTGACGTCGACGGGCTGCAGCGGCGTCGATACGCGCGTCACGTCGCGGTGCATGCGCGGCGGCTTGCCGAGCAGGACTTCCATCGGCATGTCGACGGGCTGGTGCGCGCCCGCGTCCGTCAGGTCGGCGTCGATCAGCTTCAGCAGCCGCTCTTCGGTCGCCGTGCCGACGACCGCGAACGGGCAACGCTCGCGCTCGCAGATCGCCGCAAATTCTTCGAGGCGCGACGGCGGAATGGCCAGCACGTAACGCTCTTGCGCTTCATTCGACCAGATTTCGCGCGGCGACAGTCCGCTTTCTTCCAACTGGACCTTGCGCAGCTCGAACAGCGCACCCTTGTCCGCACCGTCGACGAGTTCCGGGAACGCATTCGACAAACCGCCCGCGCCGACGTCGTGGATGCTCAGGATCGGATTGCCCGCGCCGAGTTGCCAGCACGAGTTGATCACTTCCTGCGCGCGTCGCTCGATTTCCGGGTTGCCGCGCTGGACGGAGTCGAAGTCGAGTTCGGCTGTGTTCGTGCCCGTCGCCATCGAGCTCGCCGCGCCGCCACCCATGCCGATACGCATGCCGGGACCGCCGATCTGGATCAGCAGCGAGCCGGCGGGCAGATCGTGCTTGTGCGTGTGCTGGTCGGAGATGTTGCCGAGGCCGCCCGCGATCATGATCGGCTTGTGATAGCCGCGCACGCGGCCCGCAACGTTCTGCTCGTACGTGCGGAAGTAGCCGCCGAGGTTCGGACGGCCGAATTCGTTGTTGAACGCGGCGCCGCCGAGCGGCCCGTCGATCATGATCTGCAACGGCGACGCGATGCGGTCCGGGCGGCCGTACGTGTCGAACTGGTCGGCAGCGTTGCGATGACCGATAGGCTGCGTGGTGTCGCGGGCGTTTTCCCACGGCTCGCGCGCGTCGGGCAGATCGAGGTTCGACACCGTGAAACCCGTCAGACCCGCCTTCGGACGCGCGCCGCGGCCCGTCGCGCCTTCATCGCGGATTTCGCCGCCCGCGCCCGTTGCGGCGCCCGGGAACGGCGAGATGGCCGTCGGGTGGTTGTGCGTCTCCACCTTCATCAGCGTATGCGTCAATTCGGTGTGACGGCCATAGCGCTCGCCCGGCTCGCTGGCGTCGTCTGCCTTGCGCGGGAACCAGCGCTCGGCCATGCCGCCCACCATGATCGACGAGTTGTCCGAGTACGCGACGATCGTGCCTTGCGGGTTGAGCTTTTCGGTGTTGCGGATCATGTTGAACAGCGAGATGTCCTGCGCCTCGCCGTCGATCGTCCAGCTTGCGTTGAAGATCTTGTGGCGGCAGTGCTCGCTGTTGGCCTGCGCGAACATCATCAGTTCGACGTCGGTCGGATTGCGGCCGAGCTTCGTGAAGGCGTCGACGAGATAGTCGATTTCGTCCTCGGCGAGCGCCAGGCCCAGTTCCGTGTTCGCCTGCTCCAGCGCCTTGCGGCCGTCCGTCAGCACCGCGACCGTTTGCAGCGCCTTGGCGGGCAGTTCGTCGAACAGGTGCATCGCGTGATCGCGCGACGGCGCGACGCTTTCCGTCATCCGGTCATGCAGCGCCGCGACGACGGCGGCACGCGCCTCGTCCGACAGCGCCTTCTTGCCGCCGAGCAGCCCGCTTTTCAGCACGACCGTGTACTCGATGCCGCGCTCGATGCGCCGCACATGCGTCAAGCCGCAATGAAGCGCGATGTCCGTGGCCTTGCTCGCCCACGGCGACACGGTGCCAAAGCGCGGCACGACGAGGAAGGTTTCGACGGCACCCTTGTCCTTGCCGGCGTCGAACGGATCGCCGTAATGCATCAGCGCTTCGATCTTCGCGCTATCTTCCGCGGCAAGCGGCGTCTGCGAGTTCACGAAATGCAGATACTGGCCGCGCACGCCGACGATGTTGGTGTCGATGCGCGACAACGTGTCGAGCAGGCGGGTTTGACGGAAATCGGAGAGGGCCGAAGCGCCGGGGAAACACGAGAAGTGAGCCATGGACTTGACGTTGCGTCGATCGGTTGCGTCGCTGGGTGCCGCGCGCGATTGCTTTGGCAACCGCTCGGACAGTCGCGCGTGGAGGCGACGTGAGGCGTAAGGAAGTCCAGGATTATAACCCGGGAAGGCCCGGCAGACCTGCCCCACATGACGCTCCGCGCGCTTTGGCGGCGTGTCCCTGATGGCTGCATGCCTCGCCGGCAATACGCCGCGCCATTTTGAGATGCGTTTCTGGCCGTTCGTGGTAGGCGAATTGCGCGTTCCTTCTCGCCGCTTATCCCGCGCGTGCACCGCTGTCGAGCGATGCGTCCTGCGCCGAACGGCAGCGTGCCGAACGGGTCGTTTGACTGATATCATTCGGCCTTTCATCAGATCGGTGCAGCATCGGCTGTCGCGCTGCGCCGCATGTCACGTCATACGCCTGGCCCCACGCGAGCCGCCGGCAACACGAATTAACCATGGATGTCATTGTCATTGGCGGCGGGATCGTCGGCGTCGCCACCGCCTTTCAGCTTCGTGCGGCCGGTCATAGGGTGTGCGTCGTCGAACGGCACGCCACCGTCGCGCAAGGCGCCACTTACGGTCACGGCGGCACTTTGCTGCCCACCCCGCTCGATGCGTGGTTCGGCCCAACCTTCATGCAGCACCGCCAGGCAGCCAAAAGCGGGGTGATCAAGAAGGCGGGCTTCAACGGGCAGGTGCGCGATTTCGTCCGCACACTCTCGGTGCTCGCCGAACCCGAGGCGTTCCAGAAGCAGTTTTCGCTGCTGCGTCCGCTGATCGAATCGGCGCGCCAGTCGCTCGCCGACATCGAACATCACTTCAATCTGGAATTCGAGCAGTCGAAGGGGCAGCTTTATCTGGTGCGCAGCCAGCAGGACTGGGACCACACACATCCCGCGCTCGACCTGCTGCGCAAGTTCGAGGTGCCGCATCACGTGCTGAGCCCGCAGGAATGCCAGACCATCGAGCATTCGATTCCGCTCGAGCCGCATTTCGCGGGCGGTGTGCTGTTCGACGACGAAGGCACGGCGAACTGTCCGTTGTTCGCGAAGCTGATCAAGCAGACGCTCGATTCGCAAGGCGGCGTGCAGTTTCAATGCGGCCGCGAAGTGACGGGTATCCGCCTCGACAACCAGCGTGCGGCCGTCGAACTGGCGCCTGCCAACGGCGAATCGTCGCGCTCGCGTGAAGTCGATGTGATCAGCGCGGACGCCGTGGTCGTCGCCGCGGGCGTGGGCAGTCTCGCGCTGCTGGAGAAGCTCGGGCTGAATCTGCCGCTTCATCCGCTGCGTCTGCACAACCTCGTCGCGCCGATCGCCCGCGAGGAGTTCGCGCCCCATACGACAGTGATCGATGCCGTCAAGCGGATCACGATCACGCGCAGCAACCACCGGCTGCGCATTGCGGGCGGCGCGGTGCTGCAAAGCGCGAGCCAGACCCGGCTGCCGCTGCCGGAGCCGCTGACGAAGGAAGCGCTCGCGCTGCTTAGCCAGGCGACGCACGACTGGGTGCCGGGCTCGGCGCGCATTTCGGCCGCGCTGCCGTGGGAAGGCGTGAAGCTGCTGTCGCCGGACGGCCTGCCCGTCACGGGCAATGCGCTGCATCCGCGGCTCTTCGTGAACGCGGCGCACGGTCCCGTCGGCTGGGGCCTCGCATGCGGTTCGGGCAAGCTGATTGCGAGCCTGGTGTCCGGCGCACCGTCGGAATTGCCGGCTGACACGATCGCGGCGCTTCGCCCCGAACGCTTCAACGGATAACACCTTCTGGCACGGGACGGTCATTCGTCCTATGCCATTGCGCGTGCTGGCGACGGCACGCGCATTGCCACTACCATGGGCGTACCCTGTTGCTCTCGTACGCTGCCATGACCGATACCTCCCTGCCTTTCCTTCACGACGTTCTCGTCAAGCCGTATGACCGGCCGTTTCCGCTTCTGAGCGTCGCCGAACTGCGCGCGCTCGAAAAAAATGCCGAGGCGACGCTGCCCGCACACACGCTGATGGGCCGCGCCGGACGTGCGGGCGCGCGTTTTCTGCTCGAACGTATCGAACTCGACGGTACGACCAATCCGCACCAGCCGGTATGGCTCGTGGCCGGCCCCGGCAACAACGGCGGCGACGCGCTCGTCGTTGCGGCTGGACTGCATCGCGCCGGTATCACCGTCGAAGTTTGCATGCCCGTCGAAGTGAAGCCCGACGATGCCCGTTGGGCGCTGGCCGAAGCACGCGCGGCGGGCGTGCCGATCTCGAATGCCGTGCCGGACTCGTTCGACGATTACAGCTGGGTTGTCGACGGCATGTTCGGTATCGGGCTGGCACGGCCTCTGGACGGCGTGTTCGCGTCGATTGCCGGTCGTTTGTCCGCGCGTGCAAAGACGCGCGGCCGCGTGCTCGCGCTCGACGTGCCGAGCGGGCTGGACAGCGATACGGGCAATGTCGTCGAAGGCGGCGCCGCCGTTCGCGCGACGCACACCGTCACGTTCATTGGTGCGAAGCCGGGTCTTTACATGGCCTCGGGACGCGACCTTGCGGGCGATGTGACCGTCGCGCCCATCGGGCTCGAATGGCCTGACGAGCCGCAAGTCCGACTCAACGGGCCCGCCCTCTTCATTCCGCATTTCCCGCCGCGCGATTACTCGACGCACAAAGGCACGTTCGGCAGCATGGCCGTCGTGGGCGGCGATACAGGGATGTGCGGCGCGCCGATTCTCGCGGCGCGCGCGGCGCTGTACGCGGGCGCGGGCAAGGTCCACGTCGCGTTTCTCGGCGCGGGCAGCCCGCCCTACGACCCGCCTCATCCTGAACTGATGCTGCATCCGCTCGACGAACTGCCGCTCGCGGAGATGGACGCGCTGTCGATCGGCTGCGGAATGGGCAAGCGCGAGCGCGCTGTCAGCGTGCTGCGCGACGTGCTGCCGCTTGATGTGCCTAAGCTGCTCGACGCCGATGCGTTGAATCTCATCGCCGATCACGCCGATCTCGCCGCAGCCGTGAAGCAGCGCGGCGAGTCCGCGAACGATCCGTGCGTGCTGACGCCTCATCCGCTCGAAGCCGCGCGCCTGCTCGGCACCGACGCAAAGAGCGTGCAGCGCGACCGGCTGGAAGCGGCGCGCGCACTGGCCGCGCGTTACGCAAGCGTCATCGTGCTGAAAGGCACAGGCACGGTGATCGCGGCGCCGGACGGGCGCGTCGCCGTCAACCCGACGGGCAACGCGGCGCTCGCGACGGGCGGTACGGGCGACGTGCTCGGCGGCCTGATCGGCGCCTTGCTCGGACAAGGTCTTCCGCGCTACGAGGCAGCGCTCGCAGGCGTCTTTCTGCACGGTTTCGCCGCCGACGCGCTCACCGCACGCGGCAAAGGTCCGGCCGGCCTCACAGCGGGCGAGCTCGCGCCGATGGTGCGCAAGTTGTTGAACCGGCTCGTTTATCCGTTGCAGGATTGACGCCCTGCGCGTGCCACAGGAGCATCCCGCTATCTGGCGACGTGTCCCATCTATCCCGGCTGTCATCCTGGCCCGCTATACTGATTGACTGCGTCGTGCGGCCGTCCATCGGCCGCGACGCGAACCGCAGACGCCCGCTGACGGGGCACGAGACACGCCGCCGCGCATCCGGCGACCGTACCGCTCAGCCAACCGCGCGTCTGCAGATCACCCCCGGCACGCCCGATGCGCGGCCGGCCATTCGTTTTCCTTCGTTAGACGGACGGTTATGACTCTCAACTCGCTCCCCGCCTGGAACTCGCTGCAAACACACTACGAACAGATTCGCGATGCGCGCCTGCGCGACTGGTTTGCACCCGAGAACGATCCCGCGCCGACGCGCGCCGAACGGTTCACCCTTGCCGGCGGCGGTCTCGCGGCCGATTTCTCGAAGAACCGCATCACCGACGAAACGCTGAAGCTGCTAGTGCAACTCGCGCGCGAAGCCAACGTCGAAAAACGCCGCGACGCGATGTTCGCGGGCGACATCGTCAATCCGACGGAAGGCCGCGCGGTGCTGCATACGGCGCTGCGCGCCAGCAATCCGAATGCGCCGTTCTACGGCAAGATACAGGCCGAGCGCGCGAAGATGGCCGCGTTCGCCGACAAGGTCCGCAGCGGCGAATGGAAGGGCTATACGGGCAAGCGCATTCGCTATGTCGTGAACATCGGTATTGGCGGTTCGGACCTCGGGCCGAAGATGGTCGTGCATGCACTGCATCACCTCGCCACACCAGACATCACCACGCACTTCGTATCGAACGTCGACGGTGCGGACCTGTATCGCGTGCTGACCGAGATCGATCCGGAAGAAACGCTGGCCATCATCGTTTCGAAGACATTCACGACGCTCGAAACGATGACCAACGCCAATTCGCTGCGCGACTGGTTCGTCGAGAAAGGCTGCCCTGAAAACCAACTGGCGAAGCACTTTGTCGGCGTATCGGCGAATCCCACCGAAGTCGTCAAGTTCGGCATCGCGCAGGAAAACGTGTTCGAGATGTGGGACTGGGTTGGCGGCCGCTATTCGCTGTGGTCGGCCGTGGGCCTGTCGATCATGATCGCCGTCGGTCCGAAACAGTTCGACGAACTGCTCGCAGGCGCGAACGAGATGGACGAGCATTTCCGCAGCGCGCCGCTCGATCGCAACCTGCCCGTGCTAATGGGCATGATCGGCATCTGGTATCGCAACTTCTTCGGCTCGCAAAGCTATCTGGTCGCGCCGTATTCGGAAGCACTGCATTTCCTGTCGTCGTACCTGCAGCAGCTCGAAATGGAAAGCAACGGCAAGCAGGCGTGTCTGGACGGCTCGTTCGTCACCTACGATACATCCGCCGTCACGTGGGGCGAGCCGGGCACGAACGGCCAGCACGCGTTCTTCCAGATGCTGCACCAGGGTCCGACCATCGTCCCGATCGATTTCGTCGCCGTGCTGACACCCGAGCACCCGCTTGTTTCGCATCATCCGAAGCTGCTGGCGAACTGCTTCGCGCAAAGCGAAGCACTGATGCTCGGCCGCACGCGTGAAGAAGCCGAAAAAGTGGCCGGACCGAACAAGGCGGAACTCGTGCCTCACATCATGTTCCCGGGCAACCGTCCCACCACCACGCTGCTCGTCGATGCCCTCACCGCCCGTTCACTCGGCGCGCTGATCGCGCTGTACGAACACAAGGTGCTCGTGCAAGGCACGGTCTGGAACATCAACTCGTTCGACCAGTGGGGCGTCGAGCTGGGCAAGATCCTCGGCAAGGTCGTCGAGGCGGATATCACCAGCGCAAGCCTGGACGAGAAGAAGCACGACTCGTCGACGTCGGCATTGATCGCGCGGGCACGCGCGGCACTGAAGCGCTGATCCCCGTCGTTCAGCGGCGTGAATGCAAACGGGCCTTCAACTTGAAGGCCCGTTTTTTTACGTCACACTGTGTGATCAGATCAGGCGCCCTGCTTCGATCGTCACTGTCGTATCGCAGCGGCGCGCAAGCTCCACGTCATGCGTAACCAGCACCAGCGTCGCACCGTTCGCGCGATTCATCTCGAACATCAGATCAATGACGGCATGTCCCGTAGCGGCATCGAGGCTACCCGTCGGCTCGTCGGCGAACAGGATGGCGGGATGCGTGGCGAACGCGCGGGCAAGCGCCACGCGCTGCTGCTCACCGCCCGACAGCAGCTTCGGGTAATGCCGCATGCGCTCGCCGAGGCCAACCTGCGTCAACAGCGTCCGCGCGCGCGCGTGAATCTCGCGCGCCGACAGCTCGCCCTGCAGCTCGAGCGGCAGCGTGACGTTTTCGAGCGCGGTCAGATGCGGCATCAACTGGAAGGACTGAAACACAAAGCCGACGGAACCATTGCGCAGCGCGGCGCGGCCGTCTTCATCGAGTTCCGTCAGTTCGCGGCCGAGCAGACGAACCGACCCCGAGGTCGCGCTGTCCAATCCGGCAAGCAGTCCGAGCAGCGTAGACTTGCCGGAGCCCGACGCGCCGACGATCGCCACGCGGCTGCTTGCCTGAATCGACAGGTCGATGTTGTCGAGGATCGTCAGCTCACCCGTCGCATCCTTAACCCTCTTGCATAAACCCCGCACTTCGATGACTGGATCGGTTTTCTTTTGCATGGTGAAGCGTAGGTTGAAAGTACGCGCCGTTGCGTCGATCACGGCGCTGACTGCGGCGTATTTTCCCATCGTGTTCGCCGCGACTTTTTCTGCGTCCGCTCAGGCCGCCGGCAACGCCACCGCGGCCGCTGCCATGGCAAACCCCACAGGCAGCAATACGCAACAGGCGAAGCCGACGATCATCGTGCTCGGCGACAGCCTCTCCGCCGAGTACGGCCTGCCTCGCGACACCGGCTGGGTTTCGCTGATGCGTCAGCGTTTGTCGAGTGAGCGAATCGATTATAACGTTGCCAATGCGAGCATCAGTGGCGACACGACAAGCGGCGGGCGCGCCCGCCTGCCTGCGTTGATGCAGCGGCTCAAGCCCGCCGTCGTGATCGTGGAGCTCGGCGCCAACGACGCGCTGCGCGGCGTCCCGCTCGACACCACGGAAGACAATCTCCGCACGATCATCGAACAGGCGCAGCAAGGCCACGCGAAAGTTCTGCTCGTCGGCATGTACGTGCCGCCCAATTACGGCCCTGACTACACGCAAAAGTTCCACGGGCTCTACGGCCAGCTATCGAAGCAGTTGCGCGTGCCACTCGTCCCATTTCTCCTTGCTGGGATCGAAGACAAGCCGGACATGTTCCAGTCCGATCAGATTCATCCGACCCAACAGGCACAGCCCCTGCTACTGGACAACGTGTGGTCAGCGCTGAAGCCGCTGCTCCGCACCTCGTCTCAGTGAAAGTGAAAGCGCCATTAGGTGTTACAGCGCGCTAACAGCTTGTTTCCGAATGATGGGAACGTGATCACCCATGGTCGATCAGACAGGTTCGTCTGAATTCGACAACCGGCTCCATGTGAGCGATTTCTGGAAGGAGATAACGTGAAATACTTACCGATTATCGCTATGGCCGTCGCCATTTCCGCTTGTGCCGCGCAACCGCCGGCCGGTGTGCAATCGGTTGGCACCAGCCAGCAGCCGCCGAAGGTCGTCGGCCAGTGCATTGCCAAGAAGTGGGCTGACAAGACCCAGCAGCAGGTCGTTGCACAAGATACATTGGCCAACGACGCAGCGATGGACGTTTACGTACCCGGCCAGCAGCCGCCGAACGGCGCGGCTGCCGTCGTGCGGCCGAACTATCAGGGCTCCGGCACCTGGGTTGGCTTCCGCGCCGCGGGCGGCGCCGGCAGCGACGCAACGGGCGATATCAGCGCCTGCCTGTAATCCTTCCCAACGCTTCTCGCAAAGCAAAAAGCCCCGCATCGTGCGGGGCTTTTTTTGTGGCGGATCAAGAAGCCGCACGCATGCGGCTCCCTGGACCGGCTTATTCGCCTGATTGCGGGTTGTCGAGCGAACCGTACATCTTCACCTTCGACCGCGTGCGCACCGCATCCAGGTACGACTCGGCTTCAGCCTGCGCATTCACCGAAGCGATTTGCTGCTGCGCCGACGCCAGACGCTGCGCATCGGTCGGCGCGGGTTGCACGACAGCGTTCACGCGATAGATCGCATAGCCGTCTGCGCCGAGGTCGACGCCGACGTACGCCGGCAATTTCTGCGCATCGACCTTGTAAATTGCGCTCAATGCGGCGGGCGGCACACCTTGCGCGTCGCTGCGGGACACCTTCAGCGCGGACGAGAAACCCTGCGTCGACTTCGACTTCTGCAGGTCCGCCAGCTTCGCCTCGCCTTCCTTGCGCGCGAGATCGGCAGCCTGCTGCGCGACCACTTTCTGACGCACGGCATCCTTGACGGCGGCGAGCGCGGGCACGGCGGCCGGCTTGTAGTCGGTCACGTGTGCCGCGATGAGCGTGTTGTTGCCGACGTCGATTGCCTGCGTGTTGTTGCGGTCCTTCGCCGAATCGTTCGCAAACACGGCCGCGAGGAATTTCGGGTTGTTGAGCGGGCTATCCGGCGGCAACGCGCTGCTCGGCTGCGGCGTAACCGTCGCCGTCTGGATCTGCAGCTTGTATTTGTCCGCGGCCGGTTGCAGGCTCTTCGACTGTTCGTAGACGGTCGACGTGAAGCCTTCCGAATCGTCGCTGAATGCCTTCGTGGCGAGTTGCGCCTTGAGATCCTTTGCGATCGAATCCTTCACTTCGTCGAACGGCTTCGTCACCGACGGCTTAACGTCCGTCACCTTGACGATGTGATAGCCGAAGTCCGACTGGATCAGATCGCTGATCTCATCCTTCTTCATCTTGAAGACGGCGTCGTCGAAAGCCTTGCCGCCCGCGATCATGCCCGGGCTGAAGTAGCCCAGATCGCCGCCCTTCGACGCCGAACCCGGGTCCTGCGAATCCTGCTGCGCAAGCTGCGCGAACTGGTCGGGATGCGCCTTGATCTGCGCGAGGATTTCCTGCGCTTTCTGCTTTGCCTTGTCCTTGTCGGCGGCGCTCGCGTCTTTCGGCGCCGAGATCAGGATGTGGCTCGCGCGCACTTCACCCGCCGTGCGGTAGTGGGCGATGTTGTCGTCGTAGTACTTTTTGAGATCTGCGTCGCTCGGATTCGCCGATGCCGCGATCGTCGCGGGCGACATCACGAGATACTGGATCGTGGCCGTCGCGGGCGTCGCGAAGTCGTCGCGATGCGCATCGTAGTACGCCTGAATTTGCGCATCAGTCGGCTGCACCTTCGACTCGTACTCCTTCGAGCGGAACGCGAGACCCTGCACTTCGCGCTGCTGCTCGGCGAGTTCGGTCAGATGCTGCGCGAGCGTCTTCGGCGTGAACGAGGTCTGCGTGATGGCTGCGGGCAACTGTTGCATCGCCATGCTGTAGCGAACCTGCTCCTGGTATTGATCGGGCGTGATGCCCTGCATCGCAAGGAGTTCTTTGTATTTGTTCAGGTCGATCGAGCCGTCGGGATTCTTCAGCGAGCCGATGACGGGATCGGCCATCAGCGCGCGACGCAGTGCATCGTCTGACACCGTCAGATGCAGACGTTGCGTCTCATCGGCGAGCACGCGTTGCTGGATCAGCCCATCGAGCATTTCCTTGCGGCGCTCCGGCGTGTCGAACATCTTCGGGTCGAACTGTGCGCCGAGCATCTGACGCGCGCGGTCCATCTGCTGACGCCACGCGTTGTCATACTCGCCGCGGGTGATCTTGTGTCCGTTGACGCTAGCGACATTCGCGCTCTCGTCAAAGAAGCCACGGAAGCCCTGGATACCGACAAAACCCAAACCCGGCAGGATGACCAGGATGAGCATCAACATCATCAGACGTTGGTGATTGCGAAAGAAATCGAGCATGCTTGAGGAGGCAAAAGTCGGATGCCAAAAACGGAACGCCCGATAGTACAACAGCGGGCAATAAAAAAGGCGAACCGGAGTTCGCCTTTCTAGGATACTGGCGGAGTGGACGGGACTCGAACCCGCGACCCCCGGCGTGACAGGCCGGTATTCTAACCGACTGAACTACCACTCCTTATGCTGCATACACTGCAGCGTGTCACTTCGATCTGGAACTGGTGGGTGCTGAGAGGCTCGAACTCCCGACCTACGCCTTGTAAGGGCGCCGCTCTACCAACTGAGCTAAGCACCCGCTCCGAGATCGCCGCTGCCTGACGCTTGATGCCGACTCGCATCGACATATTCATCAAGCAGCGAGCCCATTAGTTTAACGCATCCTTCAGAGCTTTGCCAGGCCTAAATTTAGGGACCTTGGCTGCCTTGATCTTGATTGCGGCGCCCGTGCGCGGATTGCGCCCCGTGCGTGCCGTGCGCTTGCCAACGGCAAACGTGCCGAAGCCGACCAGCGTGACCGAACCACCCTTTTTCAACGTGCCTTTGACACCACCGATCACGGCATCCAACGCGCGACCTGCTGCCGCTTTCGAAATGTCGGCTTGCTGCGCGATGTGATCGATCAATTCCGTTTTATTCATTCCAAGCCCCCGAGAATGTAGTTGGCCAATCATGAAAGCGCTTATGCGCCCGGTTATATACGGCACGGCAGAATTTGCCGGCCACTCATTAGAATGGGCCGAAACCCTTGTGTCAAGCGGGATTGAGCCTGATTCGAGGGGGTCGTCGAGGGTCTGTCGATGACAAAGTCTTGCAAGGTGATCGATGCGGATGCAACCAGTTTGCCACGTGTCTCCGTGCGTCCTGGATAGCGGGTGAATTGCTCTATCGACGGCTAATGATTAAACGTTTGCGTCCCTTGCGCGAGCAATAAAAAAACCCGCGGACCAGGCCGCGGGTTCTTGTTCGCTGAAAACTGAGTGAGCCGTTAAGGCGCTCAGTACTTTGCGTTTGGCTTAGTGCTTCACGACATCGCTTGCGCCTGAGTCTTTCGACTCACCAACGGGCGCAGCCGCCTTCGGCTCTTCATCCGGCAGCGGAGCCGGACCATGTTCCAGCGCCAGTTCCAGTACCTTGTCGATCCAGCGGACGGGCACGATCTCGATCGCGTTCTTCACGTTGTCCGGAATCTCCGTCAGATCCTTGACGTTTTCTTCCGGGATCAGCACGAGCTTGATGCCGCCGCGATGCGCTGCCAGCAGCTTCTCCTTCAGCCCGCCGATCGGCAGCACTTCGCCACGCAGCGTGATTTCGCCCGTCATCGCGACATCCGCGCGCACGGGGATACCCGTGAGCACCGACACCAGCGCCGTCGTCATCGCGATACCGGCAGACGGACCGTCCTTCGGCGTCGCGCCTTCCGGCACGTGGATGTGGATGTCCTGCTTCTCGAACGCTTCGTCCTTGACACCGAGACGGCGCGAACGCGAACGCACCACCGAACGCGCGGCTTCGACGGATTCCTTCATCACGTCGCCGAGCGAACCCGTACGGATCACGTTGCCCTTGCCCGGCATCACGGCCGCTTCGATCGTCAGCAGATCGCCGCCCACTTCCGTCCACGCGAGACCCGTGACCTGGCCGGTCTGGTTTTCCTTCGCGGCCAGACCGAAGTCGTACTTGCGTACGCCGAGGAACGTGTCGATGTTCTTGCCGTCGACGGTGACTGCCTTGTCCGCCTTCTTCAGCAGAAGCATCTTCACCACCTTGCGGCAGATCTTCGAAATTTCACGCTCGAGCGAACGCACGCCCGCTTCACGCGTGTAGTAACGAATGATGTCGCGGATGGCGGTTTCCGTGACGTCGATCTCACCGGGCTTCAAGCCGTTGTTCTTCTTCTGCTTCGGCAGCAGATAGCGTTGCGCGATGCTGACCTTCTCGTCTTCCGTGTAGCCCGACAGACGGATCACTTCCATCCGGTCGAGCAGCGGCGGCGGAATGTTCAGCGAGTTCGACGTCGCGACGAACATCACGTCCGACAGGTCGAAGTCCACTTCGACGTAGTGATCGGCGAACGTGTGGTTCTGTTCCGGGTCGAGCACTTCGAGCAGCGCCGACGACGGATCGCCGCGGAAATCCATGCCCATCTTGTCGACTTCGTCGAGCAGGAAGAGCGGATTGCGCACGCCGACCTTGGTCAGGCTTTGCAGGATCTTGCCCGGCATCGAGCCGATGTACGTACGACGGTGGCCGCGAATCTCGGCTTCGTCACGCACACCACCCAGCGCCATGCGCACGAACTTGCGATTCGTTGCGCGCGCAATCGACTGGCCCAGCGACGTCTTGCCGACGCCCGGCGGCCCGACGAGGCACAGGATCGGCGCCTTCACCTTGTCCACGCGCTGTTGAACCGCGAGGTACTCGAGAATGCGTTCCTTCACCTTCTCGAGACCGAAGTGGTCTTCGTCCAGCACGCGTTCGGCATTCGAGAGGTCGTTGTTGACCTTGCTCTTCTTGCGCCACGGCAGGCCGATCAGCGTGTCGATGTAGTTGCGCACGACGGTAGCTTCCGCCGACATCGGCGACATCAGCTTGAGCTTCTTCAGCTCGGCGTCGGCCTTCTTCTTGGCTTCCTTCGGCATGCGCGCAGCGGTGATGCGCTTCTCGAGCTCTTCGAGATCCGCACCCTCTTCGCCTTCGCCCAGTTCCTTCTGGATGGCCTTGACCTGCTCGTTCAGGTAGTACTCGCGCTGGCTCTTCTCCATCTGACGCTTGACGCGTCCACGGATGCGCTTTTCGACCTGCAGAATGTCGATCTCGGCTTCGAGTTGCGCGAGCAGATGCTCGAGGCGCTCGATGACTGGGAACATTTCGAGGATCTGTTGCTTCTGGTCGAGCTTGAGCGGCAGATGCGCAGCGATCGTATCGGCAAGACGCCCGGCTTCATCGATACCCGACAGCGACGTCAGAATCTCCGGCGGGATCTTCTTGTTCAGCTTCACGTACTGATCGAACTGCGACACGATCGCGCGACGCAGCGCTTCCGTTTCAGCGCTATCGGCGTGGTCGGGCTCGAGCGGCATCACTTCGCACGAGAATTGCGTTTCCTGCTCTTCGATCGACAGCGTCTTTGCGCGCTGCAGACCTTCGACCAGCACCTTCACGGTGCCGTCGGGCAGCTTGAGCATCTGCAGGATGTTGGCGATACAGCCAACTTCGTACATGTCCTTTTCGGTCGGCTCGTCTTTGGCCGCCGTTTTCTGGGCAACAAGCATGATGTGCTTGCCACCTTCCATTGCGGCTTCCAACGCCTTGATCGACTTCGGGCGACCCACGAAGAGCGGGATCACCATGTGTGGGAAAACGACTACGTCGCGCAGCGGGAGCAGCGGGAGTGTGACGCGTTCCGGCGGGAGGAGTTGGGTTCCTGACATTTCATTTCCCCATGAGTGGAATCAGTTTGTTCGATAGTTGAGGCCGACAAAAAAGATTGCAAGCCTTCGCGTGTGGGAAAAGTTCAGTGACTCCAGAAAAACAGTCCATCCTGACGACACGATAAACGAAAAAAGCCGTTCACGTCGCCATGAACGGCTTTTTTTCAAAAATCGGGAAGCCGATCAATTCGAACCCGCAACCTTTGGCGCGTCTTCGTAGATCAGTAGCGGCTTTCCGTCACCATCAATAACATTGTCGTCAATAATGACTTTGCTGACGCCCTTCATTGTCGGCAATTCGTACATGACGTCAAGCAACGCCTGTTCCAGGATCGAACGCAAGCCACGTGCGCCCGTCTTACGACGGATCGCCTTGCGGGCGATGGCTTGCAGCGCGGCCGGACGGATCTCCAGCTCGACGCGTTCCATGTTGAACAGCTTGTGATACTGCTTGATGAGCGCGTTCTTGGGTTCGACCAGAATCTTCATCAGCGCGACTTCGTCCAGCTTGCCGAGCGTCGCCACGACGGGCAGACGTCCGATCAGTTCTGGAATCAGGCCGAATTTGATGAGATCTTCCGGCTCGACTTCGCGCAGCACTTCGCCTGCATCACGATCCTGCTTGCTCTTGACACTCGCGCCGAAACCGATCCCCGTTTTCTCCGTACGGTCCACGATCACCTTTTCGAGGCCATCGAACGCACCGCCGCAGATAAACAGGATGTTGGTCGTATCGACCTGGATGAAATCCTGGTTCGGATGCTTACGGCCACCTTGCGGCGGGACCGACGCCATCGTGCCTTCGACCAGCTTCAGCAGCGCCTGCTGCACGCCTTCGCCCGACACGTCACGGGTAATCGACGGGTTGTCGGACTTGCGGCTGATCTTGTCGATTTCGTCGATATAGACGATGCCACGCTGCGCCTTGTCGACTTCGTAATTGCAGTTTTGCAGCAGCTTCTGAATGATGTTCTCGACATCCTCGCCGACATAGCCGGCTTCCGTCAGCGTGGTTGCATCGGCAATCACGAACGGCACGTTCAGAAGGCGTGCAAGGGTCTGCGCGAGCAGCGTCTTGCCGGAGCCGGTCGGCCCGATCAGCAGGATGTTGCTCTTCGACAGCTCGATGTCGTCCTTCTTGTCGAGATGTTTCAGGCGCTTGTAGTGGTTGTAGACCGCAACCGCGAGAATTTTCTTCGCGCGTTCTTGCCCGATCACGTATTGATCGAGAATGTCGCGGATTTCCTGAGGACTGGGCAGGTCGGACTTGGACAGGCCCGTTTCCAGACCCGCGCCCGCTGCTTCGTCGCGAATGATTTCGTTGCACAGGTCGATACATTCATCACAGATGAATACCGACGGGCCAGCAATCAGTTTTTTAACCTCGTGCTGGCTTTTGCCGCAGAACGAGCAATACAACAGCTTCTCGCTGTTAGAACCTTTTTTGTCCGCCATAGATGTGTGAGCCTCCGGACACTCGAATGACATGATACGCCGTTTGCCCACCTCGTTCAGTTCGGGGCGGGACGGATGCGCAAAAGCTGTGACGGCGTTTGCCGCAGGCGTTCAGACGGGTCTTATTATTTCACAAGGTTTCGCGCCGGCGCTCCTCCCCCAATTTGGAGAAAAAGCGCTCCGGATCAGCCATGTTTCAGCGATTGTTTACGGACGCTTGTGCAGCACCTGGTCGACGAGGCCATAAGCCTGCGCATCGTCACCCGACATGAAGTTGTCGCGGTCCGTGTCGCGCTGGATACGCTCCACGGGTTGACCGGTGTGGTGCGACAGCAACTGGTTCAGGCGCTCCTTCAGGTACAGGATTTCGCGTGCCTGAATTTCGATGTCCGATGCCTGGCCGCGCGCGCCGCCCAGCGGCTGGTGAATCATCACGCGTGCGTTCGGCAGCGCAAAACGCTTGCCCTTCGCGCCCGCTGCCAGCAGGAACGCGCCCATGCTGGCCGCGAGGCCCATGCACAGCGTCGAGACGTCCGGCTTGATGAATTGCATCGTGTCGTAGATCGCCATCCCTGCCGACACCGAGCCGCCCGGGCTGTTGATGTAGAAGCTAATGTCCTTGTCCGGATTTTCGCTTTCGAGGAACAGCAACTGTGCGATCACGAGGTTCGCAGTCTGATCGTTCACTTCGCCAACCAGGAACACCACGCGCTCCTTCAGCAGGCGCGAGTAGATGTCATACGAACGTTCACCGCGGCCGCTCGTTTCGACGACGATCGGCACGAGGCCGAGCGCTTGCGCTTCGAGATCCCGATCCCGCGACGACTGCGAGGTCAACGTGTCCAGCATTTGAGCGCGAAAGGTCATGCAATGGATCCTTGTCAGGAAATGTTCTGATAATCGGTTCTGGACAAGTAGGTGCGGCCGCGCGTTTCTTCAAGAGCCAAAACGGCCGACGAGCGTTCTTTTAGCATAATCGGCCGTGCTCATATGGAAAAACGGCGTGCAGGCCGTCGCTCGGACAGCCAGCACGCCGTTACAGCGATGCTATTACGCTTGCGCCGTTGCGCTTGCCAGCTCTTCGAAGCTCACTTCCTTGTCCGTCACCTTCGCCTTGCTCAGGACGAAATCGACGACGTTGGACTCAACGACATACGCTTCCATCTCGGCAAGACGCTGCTGGTTCGAATAATACCAGCGGACGACTTCCTTCGGGTCTTCGTAGCTCTTCGCGAATTCATCGACTTCCGCGCGGATCTGTTCCGGCTTGGCCTGCAGCTCGTTGGCCTTGACCAGCTCGGCCAGCACGAGGCCCAGCTTGACGCGGCGCTCTGCCTGCTCGGCGAACATTTCTGCGGGGATCGGTGCGTCCTTTGCGTTCGGCACGCCGCGTTGCGTGAGGTCTTGACGCGCCATTTCGACGAGGCGCTCCTGATCCTGCTCGACCAGCGCTTTCGGCACGTCGAGTTCGGAGATCTTCAGCAGCGCGTCCATCACCTGGTTCTTCACGACAGCCTGCGTGCGGCGCTTCGCTTCGCGCTCGAGGTTGTCACGGATTTCGGCGCGCATCTTCGTCAGATCGCCGTCTTCGATGCCGAGCGACTTCGCGAATTCGCCGTCGATTTCGGGCAGATGCGGCCACTCGATCGTCTTCATCGTGATGGTGAATTGCGCGGTCTTGCCGGCGACTTCCTTGCCGTGATAGTCCTCGGGGAACGCAAGGTCGAATTCCTTCGACTCGCCGACCTTCAGGCCAAGCGCGGCCTTTTCGAATTCCGGCAGCATGCGGCCTTCACCCAGGACAAACGCGAAGTCGTCCGCGCTGCCGCCCTGGAATGCTTCACCGTCGATCTTGCCGACGAAGTCGACCGTCACGCGGTCGCCGTCTTTCGCAGCCGTGTCCGCGCCGCCGTCGCCATGCTCGCCGGATTCGCCGCGAGCGTGGTAGTGCACGCGCTGCTTGCGCAGGATGTCGAGCGTGCGGTCGATTTCAGCGTCGCTGATGGTGGTCTTCGTGCGTTCGATTTCAGCCGTCGCGACGTCGCCCAGCTTCACTTCCGGGTAAACCTCGAAGGTCGCGTCGAATGCGTAGTCGCCTTCAGTCGCGTCCGTCTTCGGGCTGAAGCTCGGCTGGCCAGCGACGCGCAGGTTTTCCGCGCGGCTGATGTCGAAGAACTCCTTGCCAACCTTGTCGCTCAGCACTTCGGCTTCCACCTGACCCGCGTACTGCTGCGTCACCATCTTGAGCGGCACCTTGCCCGGGCGGAAACCCGGCATGCGCACGTTCTTCGCGAGTTGACGGATACGCGAATCCACTTCCTTCTGCACAGTGTCTTTCGGCAGGGAAATCGTCACGCGGCGTTCGAGCTTGCCGAGGTTTTCAACAACGTTAGCCATGGCTTCAATCGTCCTAAAATTATTCGAGCGAATCAGTTATCTTGTGTGCGCCGCCTGTCGATGTCCGCTTTGCGTCGTGCGTTCGACACTGCGCGTTGCATTCGCTTTTGCGCGGGTCGCCGCTACGCTTCGCTCAGTCACGGGTGACATCGATCGCGTGCCTCTCGCCGCGGGCTGTGAGGCCGCCGGCAGCACAGTTTGGGTCAGAGAGCCAAATATTTTAGCAAACTATTTGCGCGGCTAGCCGGATTCGCTGTTTCGCGATTGTTTGTGGCTTGCGAAGCTCGATTCCGACCGTCATTCGAACGATTCCAAACGCGCCTGCGATGCGTCTCGGTCCGCGACAGCTGTGAATCAAAGTCAATTCTGCCTATACCTTCCGGTATATTCAGTCGCGCGTCGCATGCTGATAAGCTTCACCACATCCTGATACGCCGCTGCCGCGTGCATAGGCGTTCCGGGCGCTTCATCGCATCGCGGCGAGCACAGCGATGCCTACTCATAGCAAATCATCAGAGACACCATGCCGAATACGTCGTCCGCGCCTATCGTCGTCATCGCCCCTGACTCGTTCAAAGGTTCGCTCTCCGCGGAGCAGGTCGCGCAATCCATCGCGACGGGCATTCTGCGCGCGCGGCCCGACGCGACGATCCGTGTCTGCGCAATGGCCGACGGCGGCGAAGGCACGCTCGACGCCATGCTCACCAGCGGCGGCGAACGCCGCATGCTCACGGTGCGGGGCGCGGCAGGCCCTGCGCGCGAAGGCGTGACGGGTCTGCTCGCCGACGGCAGCGCGATCATCGAAACAGCGGAGGTCGTCGGCATCACCGACCCCGTCGGCATGGGCGTTCCCGTGGAAAAGCGCAGCACGCGCGGTATGGGCGAAGCCATCCGCTCGCTGCTCGACGCGGGTGTGCGGCGCTTCTTCGTCGCGCTCGGCGGCAGCAGCACGAACGACGGCGGCGCGGGTTTGCTGGTCGGTCTCGGGCTCAAGCTATTCGATGCGCAAGGGCATGAACTCGACGCGACGCCCGAACAACTTGCTCAACTGGCGCGCGTCGACGCATCGGGCCTCGATGCCCGTCTGCGCGAGGCAACGTTCGTCGGCATGTCGGATGTCGACAACCCGTTGACGGGCGATCACGGTGCAACGGCAGTCTTCGGTCCGCAAAAAGGCGTAAAGCCGGAGCAGGTCGCGACGATCGACGCCGCCCTCGCCCGCTTCGCCGACCTCGTCGAGCCGGCCATGAACCGTGTCGCGCGCAACCAGCCGGGTGCGGGCGCGGCGGGTGGACTCGGTTTCGCACTGCATATGCTGGGCGCCGAATTCGAGCCGGGCGCGGAAGTCGTTGCGCGACAGATCGGCCTCGACGCAGCGCTCGAAGGCGCCAACTGGCTCATCACGGGCGAAGGCCGCTCCGACGTGCAAACGCTGCACGGCAAGGCGCCCTTCATCGCCTGCCGGCATGCGCGCGCCGCGGGCGTGCCGGCCACGCTGCTCTCGGGCGCTGTCGACCCAGCGGCGCTGCCAAAACTCGCCGAGCATTTCAGCGGATGCTTCTCGCCCGCCCCCGGCCCGATCACGCTCGAAGTAGCGATTCGCGACGCAGCGACCTTGCTTGCGAACGAAGCCGAACAGATGACGCGACTCAGGTTTGGCCCGCGTTGACCGCGAGAGCGGATGCAGCAACAATCACATCACCGGACTGCATCCACTCACAACGGGAAGACCATGAAGGCCTCCGATAAAGCCGGACTCGAACAGTTTCTGACGTATCGTCTGCACGTGCTGAATAAACTTTCCGAGCGGGGCATCAGCGAACGGTATATGGCCAAGCTCGACGTGACGCTGCCCGAGGCGCGCGTGATTGCATCGGTTGGATCGTTCGGACCATTCTCGATCATGGACCTCGCGCGCCACGCGAACCTCGACAAGAGTCAGGCGAGCCGTGCAGCCGAAGCCTTGATCAGACAAGGCCTCGTGCAACGCGAAGCGAGCGCGGACGATGGCCGCGTGGTGCTCGTATCGTTGACCGCGGAAGGCCGTGCGCTCTATCGCAAGGTGATGCCCATCGCGCGCAAGTGGAACACCGATCTGTTCGATTGCCTCGACGACCGCGAGAAGGTCGCGCTCAGCGAAGCACTCGACAAGGTGATCGAAACCGCGATCGCGCGTAACGCAGCGTAGTCAGGTCAGACGGAGTCTGGAGCGAACGCTCATCGGCGCTTGCGTGGCGCCGTCGACTCCGTTGTTACCTAATTCCTTAAACACTCATTCACAAGTCCGCCCGCGTACGCGTCTCGCACGGCGACTTTCACGCTTCTACTCGCGATACGACGGATCGATCCGATCGACCTGACGCAGCAACGCTTTCAGCACATCTTCTCCTGCGCCATGCCGCGGATCGAACTGCAGTGAGTCGCGCGTGCAGCGCGCGGCGATCTCGTCGCCGATCAGCGCGCGGGTCCGAGCGTCGCCGTTGCCAATTGAATGTCGCAAGCCCGGTTGAGCGTCCAGAGCCGCGCGAAGGCTTGCGCGATCGTTTCGCCAATCGATAGCAGGCCGTGATTGCGCAAGATCAACAAACGTTTGTCGCCGAGATTCGCAACGAGGCGCGGCCCTTCGTCGGCGCGCACGGTAATGCCTTCGAAGTCGTGATACGCGACCATTCCGTGCAGTTGCGCCGAATAGAAATTGTTGTTGACGAGACCCGACTGCGAGCATGCGACGGCAAGCCCCGCCGTTGTATGCGTGTGCATCACGCAATGCGCATCGGGCAACGCGCGATGAATCGCGGCATGCACGACGAAGCCCGCCGGATTCACGGGATGCGGCGAGTCGTCGAGCACATTCCCGTCGACATCGATCTTCACCAGGTTCGACGCCGTGACTTCCGTGTAGTGCAGGCCGAACGGGTTGATCAGGAAATGGCTGTGCGTGCCGGGCACGCGCACGGTGATGTGGTTGTAGATCAACTCGGTCCAGCCGAGCATCGCGAACACGCGATACGTGCCTGCGAGTGTCACGCGCAGCGCGCGCTCCGCGTCGGCATGCGCGCCGATGTCTGAGGGTAGTCGAACATCGGTTGATGCCATTTGCACGCTCCTCTTCTTGCGCTTCGATGAGCTAAAGGATCGTAGATCATTTCAGCGCAGGATAGGAGAATCTGGTTGTGCGTGCAACCAGATAGGTCGATGGTCGCGCTTCGCGATATACAGCGTACTTGACGCACGGAACGACTGAGTCCAAGCGAATCGTAAACCTGACTTGCTACGATCGCCGCTCGCTTTATCTCTCTGATTTTAAGGATCGAAAATGAAGAAGGTTGTTCTGGCACTCGTCGCCGCTGCCGCTGGTTTCGTGAGCATGTCGTCGGCATTCGCAAACGACTACCATCACGAGTGCCATAAGGTAAAAGTGCATCATCACTGGGAAAAGCGCTGCCACTAAGCAGCCTCGGATCGTCAATGTGATGAGCCAGCCCCGCCTTCGCGCGGGGGTTTTTGTGTGCGTCGATTGGCCGGGTGCGAGTCTGCGCGATTGTCGTGTCGGCGCGTAAAAACAAAAAACCCCGCGCGTCGGATACGGGCGGGGTTTTGTGTACAGCAATGAGAAAAAAGTGGTGCGAGGAAGGGGACTCGAACCCCTACACCCTTGCGGGCGTCAGGACCTAAACCTGGTGCGTCTACCAATTTCGCCATCCTCGCAGCCGGGCGATGCGTGAGGTGCAACACCCGATGTCTCGCCGGCGAATGGACGCTGCGATTTCATCGCGGTGTAGTTCGCGCGGACAAATCCGAACCTGTAGGATCAGACCCGTCACCGCCACGAACGAACGCGTCGAAAAAGCCACGTCCGATCGCGGCACCGCCAAAAGCGTAAGCGCGAGATTCTAACCGATTGGTCTGCGCTTGTCTGCATCTGTCGAATACGGTCGATGCTACAATTTTCGGTCTCTCGTGCACAGCCGTGCGCGACCGCCTCCCCACAAGCCAATCCCAGTGAATTTCGACGAATACTGCCTGCAGAAAGCAGCGCCTCCCGGCTCGAGCACCTACTACGCACTGCGCCAGGCGCCCGTCGCGCGGCAGCCGTTGCTCACCGCGCTGTTCGCGCTGCGTCGCGAGTTCGAAGAAACCGTGAAGGAAACGACCGATCCGACGATCGGACGCACGAAGCTCGCGTGGTGGCAAAAGGAAGCAGCAGCGCTCGCAGCAGGCGAACCGACGCACCCTGTGTCGCAGGCGCTCGCTGTGCATCTGCCCGACGTGCAGGCTGAATATCCCACGTTGCAGGCGTTGATCGCGGGCTTCGAGATGGACCTCGACCAGGCGCGCTATCTCGACTATCCGAACCTGCGCCGCTATATGGCTGGGGTCGGCGGCAACTTCGCATCTGTGGTTGCGCGCGCGACGGCGCGCGATCCGTCGCAGGCGCAAGTGTGGGCCGCACCGCTCGGCGAGGCCTTGATGCTCGCGCAGATCGTCGTCGAACTCGGCAACGACGCGCGGCATGGCCGCATCTACATTCCCATCGACGAGATGCAGCGCTACAACGTGACGGCGGCGGATCTGATCAACCGCAAGTACACGGACGCGTTCACCGAGCTGATGCGCTTCCAGACAACGCGCGCCCGCGACGCGATCCGCAAGGCGCTCGATGCGCTACCCGTCGGCGAGCGTCACTCGCAGCGCACGCTGCGCGCGTTGGCCGCACTGGCGCTGGCGTTGCTCGACGAGATCGAGCGCGACGGCTACCGCGTGCTTCATCAACGCATCGCGCTCACGCCGATCCGCAAGCTGTGGGTCGCGTGGCGAGCGGCGCGCAAGCACTGACATTTACGTGCGTAGCAATGGCAGCGGCGGGACGTCGTCCTGAAGGACCGCGTTTGCATCCAGATTCAGGAACGGGCCAAGCGCGGTCGCGTAGAGCTGCCTGAAGTCGATCTCGACAGGCAGATTGCCGGCGCTATTTAATCGCGCGAGATCGGGCGCGCGACCGTACAAGCCTCCACGCACCTGACCACCCAGCACGAAATGCGCGGCGCCGCCGCCATGCCCGGTGCCACGATGAATGTTCTCGCGCGCGGAGCGGCCGAATTCCGAGTACGTCATGATGAGCGTGTCGCGCCAGCGGCCGCGTCGCGTCAATTCCGCGCGAAGCGTCGCGCAGCCTTCGGCGAGCTGCTCGAGCAAAGCCGCGTGCCGCGCGGGCTGATTGCTGTGCGTGTCGAAACCATCGAGCGTTAGCCGAATCGCGCCGCACGTATGCGGCTGCGTCCGGTCTACGATCGTGCGCAGCGCGGCATCGATCGAATCCCGAAGCGTCGGCGCGCTCACCTGAAGTGCTCGCGTGGCGCCGGAAACGCGCGCGCCCTCGCCTTCGCCTTCGTCCGCGTCGATCCCTTCGACGTGCGGCGCGGCATCGGGGTCATCGACACGCGCCCACACCTCATCGGTCTCGACACGATCCGCGGAACCGGCGAACGGCCCCGACTCCACGCTGCCGAATGATGCCGCCGCAACGCCTCGCTGCATCGCGGCGCATTGCCCGACCGCACGCGTCAGCCAGCCGTCGCGCCGATACACATCGGCGCACGATGCCGTGTCCCAGATCTCCGTCGAGCGGAAATGCGATATATGATCCTGCGCGCAACCGACACCCTGCACGACAGCCAGTTGTTCATCGCGCCAGAGAGGCAGCAGCGCACGCATCGCGGGATGCAGCGCCGTACGCTCGTCCAGCGGCAGCACACGGTCGCGCGGTATCGCGATGTGTTCACGCAGCGCGTAGTAAGTGGAATCGGCGAAAGGAATGACGGTGTTCAAACCGTCGTTTCCGCCCTTCAGTTCGATCAGGATAAGCAGCTTGCCCGGCGCGCGACCCGTTGCGCCCGCATCCAGTTGCGTCGATATGCCGCTGCTTGCGTGCGGCGCGGCGAACACGCGCGGCATCGATAGCGAGGCGCTCGCTGCCGCTGCCATCGTCAGAAACTCGCGTCGCTTCATCGATGCCTCACTGGATGAATGACTTTGCCCGACACCAACGGCAAACGCACGGCCGTCGTGCCGAAGCGCCGACGGTCGGTCGCTGTGCGTGAAAACCGGGCGTCAGCGCTTGTACAGTTCGCGAACGGCGTCTTCGATATGCTGCCGCAACAAACGTCGTTCTTCAGGCGTCATATGTCCGTCGCGCCGACGTTGATCCAGATCGGGCGGCACGGCGGTTGCTCGCATGATCGCGTCGGATGCGGGACGATCCGCGTCGGGATTGTGCGGCTGGCGACCCGAGCGCGTATGCGGGCGCTGGGGCGGGCGCGTGTCGGTGTTGCGGTCCGTCGAGGAATCGGCATAAGCGGGAACCGGGCTTAACGCGTTCGCGAACACGATCGCAACAGCGACAGCGATCACGCTCAGGCGCACGTTCGGCCAGACCCCTCCCTTCATCTTTTTCCCTTCGTGGCGCGGCAACCGGCAACCTCAGATACGTGTATTGACTCCGGCTTGAAACCGGGTGCGAGAGCTTTATTCGAGTGAAGTATCTACCGAACTGGCGCAAACAGTAAAGGAGTGTAAGCGCCAAGCCTTTACGTCGTGCCACAGGCCGGGTAAATTTTGTAACTGACTGTTACGTGATAATTGGTGCAAACGTGCACCTCTCTCTAATCGCGCTAAGATGCCGACCATGGAAACCAAAAACCCCTCGAAAATCCTCGTCGTCGATGACGACCCGCGTCTGCGCGATCTGCTGCGCCGCTACCTCGGCGAGCAGGGCTTCAACGTTTATGTCGCCGAGAACGCGCCCTCGATGAACAAGCTGTGGGTGCGTGAACGTTTCGACCTTCTGGTGCTCGACCTGATGCTGCCGGGCGAAGACGGTCTTTCCATCTGCCGGCGTCTGCGCGGCAGCAACGATCGCACGCCGATCATCATGCTCACCGCCAAGGGTGAGGATGTCGATCGTATCGTTGGCCTCGAAATGGGCGCTGACGACTACTTGCCCAAGCCGTTCAATCCGCGCGAGCTGGTCGCGCGCATTCACGCGGTGCTGCGCCGCCAGTCGCCGTCCGAATTGCCGGGCGCGCCGTCGGAGACGTCGGAAGTCTTCGAGTTCGGCGAGTTCGCGCTGAACCTCGCCACGCGCACGCTCACCAAGGCCGGCCAGGAAATCCCCCTGACCACGGGCGAGTTCTCGGTGCTCAAGGTGTTCGCGCGTCATCCGCGCCAGCCGCTGTCGCGCGAAAAGCTGATGGAACTGGCGCGCGGCCGTGAATACGAAGTGTTCGACCGCAGCCTCGACGTGCAGATTTCGCGTCTGCGCAAGCTGATCGAGCCGGACCCGGGCAGCCCGCGCTTCATCCAGACAGTCTGGGGTCTGGGATACGTGTTCATCCCCGACGGCGCAGCCTGAATTTGCCGTTCCAGTTGTCTCTCTTCTTCCATAAGAAGGCCGCATGCGGATCGACCGGCGCCTCCTGACGCTCGCGTTCGGCGGCCTGTTCTGGCGAACGTTCCTGCTGATCGCGCTCCTGATCGCGGTCAGCCTCGCCGCCTGGTTCCAGAGCTTCCGTGTGATCGAGCGCGAGCCGCGCGCGCAACGCGTCGCGCTGCAGCTCGTCGCGATCGTCAAGCTCACGCGTACCGCACTCCTCTATTCCGATCCCGATCTGCGGCGCGCACTGCTGCAAGATCTGGAGAGCAATGAAGGCGTGCGCGTGTATCCGCGCGAAACCACCGACAAGTACAAGCTCCAGCCCGATGAATCGCTCAACCGTCTGATCGAGCATGACATTCGCGGACGCCTCGGTGACGACACGATCATCGCGCAGTCGGTGAACGACATTCCAGGCGTGTGGATCAGCTTCAAGATCGACGACGACGATTACTGGGTGGCGCTCGACCGCGATCAGCTCGATAGTGTGACGGGTCTGCAATGGGCAGGCTGGGGTATTTTCGCGCTCGCGTTGTCGCTATTTGGCGCGGCGTTCATCACGAGTCTCGTGAACCGGCCGTTCGCGCGGCTCGCGATGGCCGCGCGCAAGGTCGGTTCCGGCCAGGCGCCGGAGAAGCTGCCGGAACGCGGCATGGGCGTCGCGGCCGAAACCAACCGAAGCTTCAACCAGATGGTGCAGGACCTGGAGCAACTCGAAGCGGACCGCGCGTTGATGCTCGCTGGCATTTCGCACGACCTGCGCACGCCGCTGGCGCGTCTGCGGCTGGAAACGGAAATGAGTCCGTCCGACCAGGCGACCAAGGACGCGATGATCGACGACATCGAGCAGATGGACATGATCATCGGGCGCTTCCTGGATTACGCGCGCCCTGTGCAGCGGATGCCGGAACCTGTCGACCTTTCCGTGATCGCTGGAGAACTGGCTGCGCGCATGTCGAGCGAAGACGGCATGCGGCTGGTGACGCGACTGGCGCCGTCAGCTGTGATCGAAGCGGACGAGACCGATATCCGCCGAGTCGTCGGCAATCTGATCGAGAACGCGCGCAAGTACGGACTGTCCGAGTCTGATGGCATCCCGCATGTGATTCTTGAGACGCGGGTGTCGCATTCGCGAGTCGAGTTGTCGGTCGTCGACGAAGGCCCGGGCATTCCCGAAGATCAGCTCGCGCTCGTCACGCGCCCGTTCTACCGCGTGAACTCGGCACGCACGCAGGCCAACGGCACGGGGCTTGGGATGGCGATCGTGCAGCGGCTCGTCGGACGCTATCGGGGCGCGTTGCGACTACGCAACCGCACGCCGCTGCCTGGGCTCGAAGTGACGATCGAGTTCCCGCTCGCCAAAAGCGTCTGAAACGGACAGGAATCCGGCTGAAGCAGCCGGCGTCCATTTCAGGCCGCTGCTTTTCTGTGCAATCTTTTCCCCGATTTCGTGCGAAACCCATTATTCCCAAACTGCACTATCGCCGCGTTGGAGAAAATTCATCCACTTTGTTAGAAAAAAACTATTGATGCGATTGATTAATAGAGTTATAGTCTTCAGCGTGTAACGTGTTCGTTACAGCCAGCAGGTAGTTTGAGCGGGTTGTCGTGAATCTCATTTGCCAATTCTCAAGGAGTCAACGCATGAAAACTGTCGGCGATAAAGTCGAAGCCTTTACCGTGACGGCTGCGAAGCCAGGTTTCAACAACCACGAAGAGAACGGCGTATCGGCGTTCGAAGAAATCACCGAATCGTCGTTCCCGGGCAAGTGGAAGATCATCTATTTCTACCCGAAGGACTTCACGTTCGTTTGCCCGACGGAAATCGTCGAGTTCGGCAAGCTGGCCAAGGACTTCGAAGAGCGTGACGCCGTCCTGCTCGGCGGCAGCGTCGACAACGAATTCGTCAAGCTCGCATGGCGCCGTGAGCACAAGGACCTGAACAAGCTGAACCACTACGCGTTCGGCGACGTCAAGGGCGAACTGATCGACCAGCTCGGCGTGCGCGACAAGGAAGCTGGCGTCGCACTGCGCGCCACGTTCATCGTCGATCCGGACAACACGATCCAGCACGTTTCGGTGAACAACCTGAACGTCGGCCGTAACCCGGAAGAAGTTCTGCGTATTCTGGACGGTCTGCAAACGGACGAACTGTGCCCGTGCAACCGCGCTGTCGGCGGCGCGACGCTGTAAGGACTCGCAGTTGAAAGCCCGCTAAGCTTGAAAAGGCCAGCGGGCTTTTTTATCGGCAATTTGATAGGAGATATCAATGGAATTCATCGCAGCGATTAAAGAGCTTATTCCTGATTACGCCAAAGACATTCGCCTGAATCTGGACGGCACGATTGCGCGCTCGTCGCTGCAAGGCAACGATGCCGTTGGCGTCGCGCTGGCCGCCGCGTTCGCTGCGAAGAGCCCGAAGATCATCGCCGCGATCCGTGAAGCGGGCGTACTGTCGCCGGAAGAAGTCAATGGCGCGCTGACGGCCGCCGCGCTGATGGGCATGAACAACGTCTGGTATCCGTACGTCGAGATGACGGAAAACGCCGATCTGAAATCGCAGCCGGCCGGCCTGCGGATGAACGCGTACGCTTCGCATGGCGGCGTCGACAAGCGCCGCTTCGAAATGTACGCGCTGGCCGCGTCGATCATCGGCAAGTGCCATTTCTGCGTGAAGTCGCACTTCGATACACTGATCAACGAAGGCATGAGTTCGACGCAACTGCGCGACGTGGGTCGCATTGCAGCTGTCGTCAACGCGGCTGCACAGGTGATCGTGGCTGAAGGCAAGTAAGCCGCGCGCACTTCGCGCCTGAAGCAAAACGCCACGCCAAATGCGTGGCGTTTTTGCTTTCGCGATTCACAAGTCATCGCGGTTGCGTTTGGGTGCGCAGACGACGCGCTGGCAATCGACGCCCTATCGCGGCCTCGAAAGGCTTCTTCAGTTCGAGCAGCCGCTTCTCGATCAGATGCCACGACAGATGCGCGAGCAGCACGGCAAGCGCGAATTGCAGCGTAAGCGCACTCAAGGTGTGGATCCATGCGGGCGCGCGCAGCCACGCGAACCAGGCTGGAGCGAAGCCGAGCTTCGACGGAATGAGGTTGTGAAACAGATAGAAGCCATAGCTGATCGTGCCGAGATAGTCGAGCGGTTTGAGTTCGAGCGCCGACACGACGATGCTGCTCGGGCGGTTCACGATCCACGCGAACAGCACGCACAGTGAGAGCGCAAGGCCGATGTCGATCCACGCGGAACCGGCGGCTGAAAACGGTAAGGCCCAATTGCTCCATATCGGCTGCGTCGCGAACACCAGCACGCCGAGCGCTCCGGCCATGCCCGTAGAAAGTCGCCCCGCCGCGCGCACAAGACCGCTCTCCCGCCCCATCATCCCGCACAGACCACCGAGCGCGAGTACCGCGAAATTCAGCGGCGAGCACGCGTAGATCAGCGGCTCACTGGCGCCCGCAGCGTGCATCGCCAGATGACCCGCGACGCCCGCCAGCACCACAAGCGCGCACACCATCCGATGCCGCGACGCCGGCGTCAGCACGAGCAGAAACGGCGCGACGAGATAGAACTGCTGCTCGACGGCGAGACTCCAGAAGTGCGACACCGTCCCCGGCCAGCCGTCCTTCACCACGCCGATCCAGTAGTCGGACAGAAAGAAGTAATGCCAGCCCAAACCAAGATCGACATCGCGCTGATAGAACAGCGTATGCGCGATCGTCAGCGCGAGCAGCAGCAAGTAGTAGATCGGGAAGATGCGCAACGCGCGTTTCATGAAGAACACGCACATCACGGCTTCGCGGCGCGCGCTACCCGCTTCGATACGCACGCGATTGCGATGCAGTTCTCCGATGATCAGAAAACCGCTGATGAGAAAGAAGATCCAGACACCGAGCTTGCCGACGTCGACGGTCTCGACGTGCGCCTTATGCGACAGGAACACCAGCACGACGGCCAGCGCTCTCAGCCCGTTGAGACCTCGTACGTGCCCTGTCGCGTGTCCTGAATGTTTGACGTGCGTGTCGACCGCCGTCGTTGTCCGTCCGCTTGACTTCATGCGGACCACTCTAAGCGGACAAATATCGACAAAAATGCGCGACGGCGACTATCGATTTTTTTAATGCACGTTAGCGTGTGAAACCGGCAAATGATGCACGTTCACGCAAACGCGCACACGCGGATCAGGCAAATCTGACCCGCTCTACGCAACTACGCAGCAACGTTCAGGCGCGCAGCAACAGCGCAGCCGCTTGCGCTTCGATACCCTCGCCACGACCCAGATAGCCGAGCTTTTCGTTGGTCTTCGCCTTCACGTTGACGCGATCGATGGGCAGATTCAGGTCTTCGGCGATATTCGCGCGCATCCCGTCGATATGCGGCGCGAGCTTCGGCGCCTGCGCGATCACGGTGCTGTCCACGTTCTGAATCGTAAAGCCCGCCTTCGCGATGCGCGCCGCACATTCGCGCAGCAGCACGCGGCTGTTCGCGCCTTTGAACTCGGTCGCGGTATCCGGGAAATGACGGCCGATATCGCCGAGCGCGGCCGCGCCGAACAGCGCGTCGGTGATCGCGTGCAGCAGCACGTCGGCATCCGAGTGGCCGAGCAGCCCGCGCTCGTACGGAATCGTCACGCCGCCGATGATGAGCGGGCGTCCCGGCACCAATGCGTGAACGTCGTAGCCTTGTCCGATTCTCAAATCCATATGCGTGGGGTTCCGTTGTTTCGTGAAAGCGTTGTGATTGATTCTTAAGCCATGACGGCCGCGCGCCCGGCCGGGAGGACGCAGGCCAGGCGCCCGTCAGCCAGCCGTGCCGCGCCCGAGTATTGCTTCGGCCAGATCGAAATCTTCCGGATACGTGACCTTGAAATTGCGCAAGCTGCCTTGAACCAGTTTAGGCGCGTGACCCGACCATTCGATCGCGCTCGCTTCGTCGGTGAGATCGTGGCCGTCGCCTTGCGCGCGCAGAATCGCTTCGCGCAACATGCCGATGCGGAACATCTGCGGCGTCTGCGCCTGCCACAGGCCGTCACGCGGTTCGGTGTGATCGATGCGGTTGTCGGTATGGGGCGTCACCCGCTTGAGCGTATCCGCCACGGGCAGCGCCATGATGCCGCCCACGGCGTCGTCCTTCAGCGTGCCGACCAGCGCGCGGATCAGCGCGGGCGTGATGCCGGGGCGCGCGGCGTCGTGCACCAGCACCCAGTCGTCGTCGCGCGCGCCGAACTCGGCCAGCGCATGCAGCCCGTTGAGCACGGAAGCCTGCCGCGATGCCCCGCCGCAACGCCGCACGGCGAAGCGCAGGCCCGCGAACCGGCGCGCGTCGAAGTGCTGGTCGTCGGGCGCGATCACGACGAGCGTCTGCGCGAACTCGCTGCATGCGTCGAACGCGGCAAGCGAGTAATACAGCATGTCGCGTCCCGCGACGGTTCGATATTGCTTGGGCATCGACGCGCCCGAACGGCTGCCGGTGCCGGCGCAAGGAATCAGTGCAAAGAGGCGGGAAGTCACGGAGCGGACGCGTTGCAGGTGAAAGTGAAGGACGGATTTTATAATAGGTCTTCGGCACGCATGCCCCGGCACGCGTAAACTTGCCGCTCACGCGCCGCCAGCGACGCGCCCACGAGGCGTCCGCTGGGGGGGCTCATTGGTTCGCGTCTTGCGGGCTGGTGGTGTTTTTAGCCGCTTTTAGCCCGCTTTTAGCTGTTTGCAGCTCAGTTTGCGGTTCCGTTTGCCCTCATCCGTTTGCAGTCGATCGTTGAACCGTTGTTCATTGGCGTCACCCAAAGGCCGTTTCCCTTTTATGCCCGACATCGCCGCATCCACGCAATCCTCCTCAACGCCCGTCGCGCTGGTCAAGGCCGGCCAGCGTTTCGTGTTCGACGGCACGCACGGCTCGTCCGACGCGCTGCTGATAGCGCGCTACCACCTCGCGCACAAGGCGCAGGTGCCGCTGCTGGCAGTCGTCTGCGCGAGCGCCGTCGATGCACAGCGGCTGTCGCAGGAACTCGCGTTCTTCGCGCCGGAGGCGCGGGTGCGCCTGCTGCCCGACTGGGAAACGCTGCCGTACGACTCGTTCTCGCCGCACCAGGACCTCGTCTCCGAGCGTCTCGCGACGCTGCACGACCTGGGCGAAGCACGCTGCGACATCCTGCTCGTACCCGCAACGACTGCCCTGTACCGGATGCCGCCCGCCTCCTTCATGGCGGCCTACACGTTCTCGTTCTCGCAGGGCGAACGTCTCGACGAAGCGAAGCTGAAAGCGCAGCTGACGCTGGCCGGCTACGAGCACGTGAGCCAGGTCGTGCGACCCGGCGAATACTGCGTGCGCGGCTCGCTGATCGACCTCTTTCCGATGGGCTCGCCGCTGCCGTACCGGATCGACCTGTTCGACGACCAGGTCGATTCGATCCGCGCGTTCGATCCCGATTCGCAGCGCAGCCTCTACCCTGTGAAGGACGTGCGCCTGCTGCCCGGCCGCGAGTTTCCGTTCGACGAACCCGCGCGCACCGCATTTCGCAGCCGCTGGCGCGAGGTGTTCGAGGGCGATCCGAGCCGGGCGTCGATCTACAAGGACATCGGCAACGGCGTGCCGTCGGCGGGTATCGAATACTATCTGCCGCTGTTCTTCGAAGAGACGGCGACGCTCTTCCACTACCTGCCTGAAGGCGCGCAGCTCGCGTTCGTCGGCGATCTGGACGCCGCCATCCGGCGCTTCACCGCGGATACGAAGCAGCGCTACAACTTCCTGTCGCACGACCGCGACCGGCCGATTCTCGAACCGCAGCGCCTGTTCCTGTCGGACGAAGATTTCTTCACGTTCGCCAAGCCGTTCGCGCGCCTGTCGTTGCCCGGCAACGCGGGCGGCGGCTGGGCCGTGCCACTGCCCAATCTCGCGATCGACCGCCACGCCGACGATCCCGTCGCCGCCTTGCGCGCGTGGCTCGCCACGACGCCGAACCGCGTGCTGTTCGCCGCGGAATCGGCGGGCCGCCGCGAGACGATCGCGCAACTGCTCGCGGACAACGCGCTGCGCCCCACTTCCGCCGACAGCTACGGCGACTGGCTGACCTCCGACGCGCGCTTCGCGCTCGGCGTCGCGCCGCTCGCGAACGGCTTCGCGATTCCGGGCGAAGGCGTCGCGATTCTCACCGAGACGGAACTGTACGGTCCGCTCGCACGACGCGCGGGACGCCGTCGCCAGGAACAGGCGAGCAACGTCGATTCGATGGTGCGCGACCTGTCGGAATTGAAGGTCGGCGACCCGGTCGTGCATTCGCAGCACGGCATCGGCCGCTATATGGGCCTCGTGACGATGGATCTCGGCGAAGGTGAAACCGAGTTTCTGCACCTCGAATACCAGGGCGACAGCAAGCTCTACGTGCCCGTCGCGCAACTGCACGTGATCTCGCGCTACAGCGGCGCCGATCCCGAAAGCGCACCGCTGCACGCGCTCGGCTCGGGTCAGTGGGAAAAGGCCAAGCGCAAGGCCGCGCAGCAGATCCGCGACACGGCAGCCGAACTGCTGAACCTCTATGCACGCCGCGCCGCGCGCGAAGGCCATGCGTTCGCGCTCGAACCCCGCGATTACGTGAAGTTCGCCGAGAGCTTCGGCTTCGAGGAAACACCCGACCAGGCGGCTGCCATTGCCGCCGTGATCGGCGACATGACGAGCGGCAAGCCGATGGACCGCCTCGTCTGCGGCGACGTCGGCTTCGGCAAGACGGAAGTCGCGTTGCGCGCGGCGTTCATCGCGGTGATGGGCGGCAAGCAGGTCGCGCTGCTCTCGCCCACCACGCTGCTCGCCGAACAGCACACGCAGACCTTCACCGACCGCTTCTCCGACTGGCCCGTGCGCATCGCCGAGTTGTCGCGCTTCAAGAGCACGAAGGAAGTCAGCGCATCGATCCAGCAGATCAACGAAGGCACTGTCGATATCGTGATCGGCACGCACAAGCTGCTGTCGTCGGATGTGCAGTTCAAGCGGCTGGGGCTCGTCGTCATCGACGAGGAACACCGTTTTGGCGTGCGCCAGAAGGAAGCGCTGAAAGCGCTGCGCGCCGAAGTCGACGTGCTCACGCTCACCGCGACGCCGATTCCGCGCACGCTCGGCATGGCGCTGGAAGGCCTGCGCGATTTCTCGGTGATCGCGACGGCGCCGCAAAAGCGCCTCGCGATCAAGACCTTCGTGCGCCGCGAGGAAGACGGCGTGATCCGCGAAGCCATGCTGCGCGAACTGAAGCGCGGCGGTCAGGTGTACTTCCTGCACAACGAAGTCGAGACGATCGAAAATCGCCGGCAGATGCTCGAAGCGCTCGTGCCCGAAGCGCGCATCGCAGTGGCGCACGGACAGATGCACGAGCGCGAACTCGAACGCGTGATGCGCGATTTCGTCGCGCAGCGCGCGAACGTGCTGCTGTGCACGACGATCATCGAAACGGGCATCGACGTGCCGAGCGCGAACACGATCCTGATTCACCGCTCCGATAAATTCGGTCTCGCGCAGTTGCATCAGTTGCGCGGGCGCGTCGGCCGCTCGCATCACCAGGCGTATTCGTATCTGCTCGTGCACGATCCGCAAGGGCTGACGAAGCAGGCGCAACGGCGGCTGGAAGCCATTCAGCAGATGGAAGAACTCGGCGCGGGCTTCTATCTCGCGATGCACGACCTCGAAATTCGCGGCACGGGCGAAGTGCTCGGCGACAAGCAGTCGGGCGAGATTCACGAGATCGGCTTCCAGCTCTACACCGACATGCTGAACGATGCCGTCAAGGCGCTGAAGAACGGCAAGGAGCCGGACCTTACGGCACCTCTGGCGGCGACGACGGAGATCAATCTGCACGCGCCCGCCATTCTGCCCGCCGACTATTGCGGCGACGTGCAGGAGCGCCTGTCGCTGTACAAGCGGCTGGCGAACTGCGAGCACAGCGACGCCATCGACGGCATTCAGGAAGAGCTGATCGACCGCTTCGGCAAGATGCCGCCGCAGGCGCATGCGCTCGTCGAAACGCACCGCTTGCGTCTGGCCGCGAAGCCGCTCGGCATCTCGAAGATCGACGCGGGCGAAGCGGTGATCGGCTTGCAGTTCATTCCGAATCCGCCCATCGACGCGATGCGGATCATCGAGATGGTGCAGAAACACAAGCACATCAAGCTCGCGGGTCAGGACAAGCTGCGTATCGAAAGCCGGAGTCCCGATTTCACCGTGCGCGTCGCGACCGTGAAGGAAACGTTGCGCGCGCTCGGCGCACCGGTGAAGGGCGCGGCGGACCGGCGTGTCGCTTCGTAAGGCCAGTAGATGACGGGCGCTGTCGACACGGCATCGATCGTCGATTTGCTGACGGCGCTCGTGCGCGTGCCGAGCCGCGGCGGCATCGATGCGCGCGCACCCGTGCTCGAATGCATCAAAGCGTGGTTTGACGCGCGTGACGTACGCACGCGCCGGCTCGTTTCCGCCGATGGACAACCGCTCGCCCTTCACGTGGAAATACGCGGCGCGGCCCCTGGCCCGCATTACCTGCTGAACGCGACGCTGGATACCGCAAGCTTCGGCGACGAATCGACGTGGACTTATCCGCCGCTCGCCGCGCACGTCGAAAACGGCTGGCTCTACGGACGCGGCAGCGCCGACAGCAAGGCGGCTGTCGCGATCTTCGCGCATCTCGCCGCTGAGCTCGCGCAGCGGCGAGATGCGCTCTCCGGCACGCTCGACGTGCTGTTCGATCTCGACGAGCATACGGGCCGTTTCGGCGGCGCCCGCGCGTTCTTCGATGCGCCTGACGCGCCCAGACCGAACGGCGTGCTGATCGGCTATCCGGGCATCGACCGCATCATCGTCGGCGCGCGCGGGTTCATCCGCGCGAAGCTCGTCGTGCGCGGCGTCGCTGCGCACTCCGGCGCGAGCAGCACGCGCGGACTCAATGCGGCGATACGCGGCGCGCACCTTGCCGCTGCATTGAACGAAGCCACGCTGCCCGTGGACCACGCATTCGATCGCCCCGCGCAGTTGACCGTCACCGGCATCCGCGCGGGCGACGGCACATTCACCAGCGTGCCGGATCGTTGCGAACTCACCGTCGATTGCCGCCTCACGCCGGGCTTCGATGCCGCAGAAGCGCAGCGCGTGATCGAAGGCATCGTTCGCACTCAGGATGCGGGATATGACGCGTCGCTCGCGACGTCGATCGAATGGATCGCGGGCTGGCCCGCGTACCGCGTACCGGATTCGCATCCGATGACGCAATCGCTGTATCACGCGGCACGCAACGAGCTTGGCGCTGGTGTAACGCTGGCCGTCGCGGGACCGTCAAACATCGGCAATTACCTCGCGTCGCTCGGCGTGCCTGCGTTATGTGGCTTTGGCGTGCAATGCGAAGGCATTCATGCGGCGAACGAGCGCATCGAACTCGTCAGCATCGCGCCCGTCTATCGCGTGTACGAAAGCGCGTTGCTCACGCTGCTCGCGCCTGACAAGCCACGAGCCTGACCCGTCGCCGATAACGATTTCAGCGCGCGCCAATAATTGCTGCATCGCGCAAAGCCCCGTCCCGCAAGCGACCGGGCTTTATGAGCTTTGGCTAATTAAGCGTTTTTTGGGTATCATCAAAACACACTCAAGCTGGAGCCCAAGTCATGTCACAGGTCGCTGACAAAGCGCTGTCCGCCCAACCGTCGTCCTCTTCCGCTGCATCCGCCGAGTCCTCTTCCCCCGCTTCGCTTCCCTGGGTCACACGCCTCGTGTCGATGGACACGGTCAGCCGCAATCCGAATCTCGGCCTGATCGAAACGGTGCGCGACGCGCTGCGCGAACGCGGTGTCGAAGCCACCCTCACGCACGACGAAAGCGGCAAATGGGCCAACCTGTTCGCGACGATTCCGGCGCATGACGGCGAAACCAATGGCGGGATCGTGCTATCGGGGCACACGGACGTGGTGCCCGTCGACGGCCAGAAGTGGGACAGCGATCCGTTCAAGCCTGAAATACGCGGCGACAAGCTTTATGGGCGCGGCACCTGCGACATGAAAGGCTTTATCGGCGCAGCGTTGACGCTCGTGCCGCAAATGCAGCAGACCAAACTTGCCAAGCCGATCCATCTGGCGTTCTCCTTCGACGAAGAAGTGGGCTGCGTGGGCGCGCCGCTGATGATCGCCGATCTGATGAAGCGCGGCGTCAAGCCGGACGGCTGTATCGTCGGCGAGCCGACCAGCATGCGGCCCATCATCGCGCACAAGGGCATCAACGCTTACCAGTGCTGCGTGCGCGGCTTCGCGGCGCATTCGTCGCTCACGCCCAACGGCCTGAACGCGATCGAATACGCGGCGCGCCTGATCTGCTACATCCGCGACATGGCTGACCAGTTCCGCGAGCAAGGCCCGTTCGATCAGCTTTACGACGTGCCGTTCACGACGGCGCAGACCAGCACGATCAAAGGCGGCAACGCGATCAACACCGTGCCCGCCGAATGCAGTTTCGAGTTCGAATTCCGCAATCTGCCGACGCTCGATCCCGAGCCGATCTTCGCGCGCATCGATCAATACGCGCGTGAAACGCTGCTGCCGAAGATGAAGCGCGAGCACGAAGCGGCCGCGATCGAGATCACGAAAATCGCCGCAGCGCCCGGGCTCGACTCGACGGAACAGGCGGCCATCACGCAACTCGTGCGCGCGCTCACGGGCGATCAGGACAAGCGCAAGGTCGCGTACGGCACGGAAGCCGGGTTGTTCTCGCTGGCGGGCATTCCGAGCATCGTCTGCGGCCCCGGCGACATCGTGCAGGCGCACAAGGCAAACGAATTCGTCACGCTCGATCAGCTGGCGCAGTGCGAGCGGTTCCTCGGCAAGTTCATTCATAGCATGTCGGTCGATGCGCACGCGCACTGACGCAAGCAGCAGATAACAACAAGCACAACAACAAGGCACAAAACGCGGACCTCACCCACAAGACGACGCACGCCATGTCCACCGCCACGCCGCAGCACACCGACCGTACGATCGACGGCGAACCGATACCGACGCTCGACGACATCGCTTCGCAGCACTTCGCACTAACGCCGTGGGTCGTGCGAACGCCCGTGTTCGACCGGATGGATTTTCCGACGCTCGAAGGCACGCTCGTCAATTTCAAGTTCGAGCTGCTGCAGGCGGGCGGCAGCTTCAAGGCGCGCGGCGCGTTCTCGAACCTGCTCGCACTCGACGGAGCCCAGCGCAGCGCAGGCGTGACCTGCGTGTCGGGCGGCAATCATGCAGTAGCAGTCGCTTATGCGGCGATGCGCACGGGTATCAGCGCGAAGGTCGTCGTGATGCACGCGGCGAATCCGGCGCGCATTGCGCTGTGCCGGCAATATCGCGCGGAAGTCGTGATGGCCGACAACGTGAACGAAGCGTTCGAGATCGTGCGGCGCATCGAAGCCGAGGAAGGCCGCTATTTCGTGCATCCGTTCAACGGTTACCGGACGGTGCTCGGCACCGCGACGCTCGGCTACGAATGGGCGACGCAGACACCCGATCTCGACGCCGTGATCGTGCCCATCGGCGGCGGCGGGCTCGCGGCGGGTATTTCGACGGCGCTGCGCCTCGCCAATCCGCGTGTACATGTGTACGGCGTGGAGCCGGAAGGCGCGGACGTGATGAACCGCAGCTTCGCCGCGAATCACACGGTCAAGATGACCCACATGCATTCGATCGCCGATTCGCTGATGGCGCCGCACACCGAGCAATACAGCTACGAGCTGTGCCGCCGACATGTCGACCGTCTCGTCACCGTCACCGACGACGCATTGCGCGCTGCGATGCTGACGCTGTTCACGCAACTGAAGCTGGCCGTCGAACCTGCGTGCGCAGCCGCCACGGCCGCCCTGCTCGGCCCGTTGCGCGAGCAACTGCAAGGCAAGCGCGTCGGCGTGTTGCTATGCGGGACGAATACCGATCCTGTCACGTTCGCCGCGCATATCGAACAGGCGCGGGCAGCAGAAATTTAAGCGGTTCGCTTCACGTTCTTTTCACGTTCTTTGCCGTCGCCCGATTCGATCCTGGAGATTGCGGGCGCATCGTTTGCAAGCATCGACGGTTCCTCGTCACTTCTGCGACATATCGGCCGAACGAGCCTGGCGTGTCGAAGGTTCGTTGCGATCCGGCGCTAAATCATTTCACGCAGTGCCGATCGTTGGCTATCATGTCGCCATCGACCTCAAGGAGAACCGCCCGATGAGCATGATTACTGAATTCAAGGAATTTGCCCTCAAAGGCAACGTAATGGACCTCGCGGTCGGTGTGATCATCGGCGGAGCGTTCTCGACTATCGTCAACTCCGTCGTGAAGGATCTGATCATGCCTGTCGTCGGTGTCGCGACGGGCGGCCTCGATTTCTCCAACAAGTTCGTCCTGCTCGGGCACATACCCGAGAATTTCAAGGGCAATCCTGAGTCTTACAAGGACTTGCAGACGGCAGGCGTCGCCGCGTTCGGTTATGGCTCGTTCATCACGGTCGCCATCAACTTCGTGATTCTCGCGTTCATCATTTTCATGATGGTGAAGTTCATCAACAAGCTGCGTGCGCCCGCCCCGGCCGCGCCCGAAGCACCGGCGCCCACGCCCGAAGACGTGCTGCTGCTGCGTGAAATCCGCGATTCGTTGAAGAATTCACCGCGTATCTGAATCTGACGACAGCGGTTCATTAAATCGCCACGAAAGCGGTGCCTGCATAAACTCAAGGGCGTGTTGCGCTTCGCGCGCAACACGCCCTTCTCTTTTCACCGGACTCACCAGCGGCACGCGGGCTTAACCCGCTCTGGCCTCGCCCGCGTTTTTCTGCGTCTTCACGGCCGCTGCACTCTCGATCACCTGCTCGAGTTGCGAGAAATTGACGGGCTTGGTCAGATGCGACGTGAAGCCCGCTTCGAGGCAGCGCCGGATATCCTCGTCACTGCCGAAACCCGTCAATGCAACGGCAGGCGCATCGTCGCGCTCGCGGAACGCCTTGACGAAGTCGAGGCCCGTGCCGTCGGGCAGGCCCACGTCGCTGACGATCAGATCGAAGGTGGCGCTTTGCGTCGCGGCCAGTGCATCGGCCACACGCCCGACGACGGTCACTTCATGGCCGAGCGTGCGCATCAGTTGCGCCATCACTTCGGCCGTGTCCTCGTGGTCTTCGATCAGCAAGATCCCCAGCCCGCCCGCCGGCTGCACGCTCGCCGCCTCGGGCACGACGGGCTCGGCGTGCGGCTCCGCGGCCGTGGGCAGCGTGATCGTGAAAGTCGCGCCGCAGTGCGCGCCCGGGCTTTGTGCCGTCACCGTGCCGCCATGCGCGTCCGTCAGCGCCTTGGTGATCGCGAGTCCCAGCCCCAGCCCGCCGAACTGCCGCGACATGTTCTGGCTGCCCTGCTCGAACGCGTTGAAGAGCTTGCCGATCTGCTCGGGCTCGATGCCGACGCCCGTGTCTTCCACCGATATCTGCACGTGCATCCGTTCGTCGCGTGTGCGTACGTAGATATGGCCGCCGTCCGGCGTGAACTTCGCGGCATTGCGGATCAGGTTCCACAGCATCTGCTGCAGACGCGCGCGGTCGGCGAGCACGAAATGATGGTGTGCATCCGTGCTGATGTGCACGTCCTGCTGCTTGGTCTGGATCTCGCTACGGAACAGTTCGAGCACGCTGTCGATCACGTCATGCACGTCGACCGTTTCCAGCGACAGCCGCAGTTTGCCGTTCGCGACCCGCGTCAGATCGAGCAGATCATCGATCAGGCGCGCTTCCAGCTCGACGTTGCGGCGAATCATCACGACGCCCGCGCGGACCGCGTCCGGCAGGTCCTGCATCATTTCGAGCATGCGCGCGCCCGCCAGCACGGGCGTGAGCGGCGTGCGCAATTCGTGCGACAGCATCGCCAGAAAACGGTCCTTCGCGCGGTTCGCTTCTTCCGCCGCCTGGCGCGCGCCCTGCTCGGACGCGAGTAGACGCTCGCGCTCCTCAATGGCTTCGCGTTGCGAATGGATGTCGGTGCAACTGCCGAACCATTTGCTGACGCCGCCGCCCGCGTCGCGCATCGCGGCAATGCGCGCGTCGAACCAGCGATATGCGCCGTCGTGGCGGCGGATGCGGAATTCGCTGCGATAGTCGGCGCCGTCGCCGCGCACCGTTCTGAGCCAGCTGCGGCGCGTCTCTTCGCGGTCGTCGGGATGCACGGCGTCGATCCACGCAAGACCCAGCGCATGCGCGCCGTCGAGGCCCGTGTATTCGACCCATTGCTTCGACACGAAATCGCAGTCGCCATAGGCATTGCACGTGAACACGAGGTGCGGCAGCGCCTCCGACAGCATCCGGTAATGCGCCTCGCGCTCGCGCAGCAGCAGCGCTTCCGCCGATGCGCGCTGCATCCGCATCTGCGATAGCACGCGTTCGACGGCTTCGGGCAGATAGTCGAGATAGTCGCCCGCTTTCGGTACGACGTCGGAGACGCCCGAACGCAGCGCTTCGATTACGCGCGATTCATCCGTGAAGCCGGTGACGAGAATGGCGGGAATGCGTACGCCTTCGTTGCGCAGGCGCCGGAAAAAGTCGAGCCCCGTCTCCGCGCTGTCTAGCTGATAGTCGAGCACGATCAGATCGGGTGGATTCGCGACGATCGCGCGATGCGCAACCTCGACGCTACTGCTCAGTTCGACCCGGCAGCCGGCGCGCTCCAGCGACTTGCGCGCAAGACGCAAGATGCCTTCGTCGTCGTCGACGACGAGCACGAGGGCTGCGGGTAGCGTGGTTACGTCTTCTGTCATGCCAGATGATTCAGGTCAATGGGACGGACGAGGCTGCGATGGTGCTGCGTGAATGTTGCGTGAATACTTCGTGAATGCTTCAACCCACCAGCGATTATGCTGCGGGCGCATAGCGCTGTCCCGGCGGCAGCTTCACGACCTGCAGGAAAAAGCCCAGCCGCCGCACGGCTTCGATGAACGCATCGTATTCGACCGGTTTCGTGATGTAGACGTTGCAGCCCAGTTCGTAGCAGCGTTCGATTTCGCGTGGATCGTCGGTGGTCGTGAGCACGATTACGGGCATCGACGACGTCGACGGCGATTCCTTCAGCCGCCGCAACACCTCGAAGCCATCGACGCGCGGCATCTTCAGGTCCAGCAGCACCACGTAATTCGCGAGCTCGTCGCGCGCCGGGCGGCCATTGGCGCTGTCGCCGGCGCGCGGCTCGCCGAAGAAATAATCGAGCGCCTCCTGACCATCACCGAAACGGACAAAACCGTTTGAAATCCCCGCGCGCCGCAGATTGCGCTCGACGAGCGTGGCATGCCCGTCATCGTCCTCGACCAGCACGATGCCGACCGACTTACCAACCGCTTCCCCGTGTGACATGTTCCCTCCGAAGCCCTTACGCCGCATCTGTTCGATGCGTTGCGCGTGAGCTGCGACTGCGTGAATGGTATGACTCACTGCCCGCTATTATGCGGCCGTTGGCTTACGGCTTCCTGCGCCTTTGCGAATGGGCGCCGCTGGTTTTCATGCGCATCGATTGCGCATCAATAGCGCATCGGCTGATCGGGCAGCGTGACGAAGAATGTCGACCCCGCCCCCTCCGCCGATTCGACCCACACGCGCCCGCCATGCCGCTCGACTGTGCGCCGCACGAGCGCAAGTCCGATGCCATCGCCTTGCGCGACATCGCCGTGCAGCCGCTGGAAAGCGCGAAATACTTTCGACATGTAGGCGGCGGGAATGCCCATTCCATTGTCGCGCACAAAGTAAGTGCGCGTCCTTGGCGTCGACGCGAGCGCGCTCTCTGCGAACGCGCCATCCAGCGCGCCGACTTCGATGCGCCCCGGCCGCGACGGATCGAGGAAATTGATTGCGTTCGAGAGCAACTGGCTGAACACCTGTTCGATTGCGGACGGGTCGCCCCATGCCGTGGGCAGATCGCGTACGACGACCACGACCCGGCGCTCGTCGATCCGCTTTTGCAGCGCGTCGACGGCACGCGCGACCGCGCGGCCGACGCTCACGCGCTGCCATTGATATTCGAGCCGCCCCGCGCGCGAAATGCGCAACAGCGCTTCGATAATGGCCGCGGCGCGCGTCACCGACGAGCGCACATAGCGCAACGATTCCTGCACGTCGCCATCGAGCACGTGCGCGAGGCGCTTGTGTTCGAGCTCGGGCAGATGCGCATCGTCGATCGTCGCGCGCAGTTCGTCGCACGAAACCTGCAGTTCCTTCGAGAAACCTTGCATGTTCACGAGCGGCGAACGCAGATCGTGGGACACGCTGTAGATGAACATCTCGTTGTCCTGCGTCTCCTGACGCAGGGTCTCATTGACGCTCGCCAGTTCCGCCGCGCGCACTTGAAGCGACGTCTTGAGCGCGGCCTGTTTCTCGTCTGCCTCACGCAACAGCGCGCTCGTGCGGTTCAACGCGGAATCGAGCGCGGCGATTTCGTCATTGCCCGACAGCGGCCTGTGCAGCGGCTGCCCGCTGGCGAGCCGCTGCGCGTTTTCCGCGAGCACGTCGAGCCGCCGGCCGATGCTGCGCGCGAATCCAAATGCCGTGCCCGCCCAGAGCAGCATCGAGCCGATCACGGCACCCACCAGCGTCCATTGCTGGCGCTGGCGCGTTTTCGCGAGCGTCGCGTTGCGCTCGACTTCGAGCCGCGATGCTTCGTCGATGAATTCTTTCAACTGCGCGCGAAAGCGCATCACCTGCGCAGGCAACTCGCCGCCTTCGAGCGTGACGAATGGCTTCATCGTCGCACCCGTGCGCAGCGACTGCGCGACGGACAGCGCCTGCTGCCGGTAGCTGTCCACTTCGTCGCGCATGCGATGCACGCGCGCGGCCTGCGCGGGCGTATCGGCGACGGCCGTTTCGAGCCGCGTGAGCCGGTCGCCGATATCGACCCATGCCGCATGGCGGTCCATGAACGAAGCGTCACCCGCGACGATGCCCGTGCGCACGCGCGCGACTTGCCGAAGCACGGGGTTTTCGAGCGCGGTCGCCTGATACAGGATCTGCTTGCTGTCCGACGATCGCTCGACGGCGCGTATGGTTTGCGCCTGCATGTCGAAGACGACGCCGAGCAGCGCCAGTTCGATGGCGCTCGGCAACGCGATCAGCAATAGACCTTTGGTGAACAGTTTCATCGATGGCTGGCGCAATGCGGCATGAACGTGCGAGGCAACCGCTTCCCGACATGTGGAACTGACGCGCGCAATCATGAGCGGCGCGCATGCATCATGGCAGTGCGCCGCGCCTGTAACGTCGCTGCGCGACGAACGCTATTGATATTTTCACTCATGCGCCGCGTCCGTCGACTCGCCGGACCGGTGCAATGTGCGTGAAAACCGCGCCGCAACTGGGACGCGGCCATTATCGGCGGGTGCAACGGATATTTCAATGCGCGCCGAGGAGGGCTTGGCGCACATAAAAATGTCTTTTTTTACGGTGCCGGAAACACGCGCAGCGCGGGTGAGTCTATTATTGAGACCAGATGCACAGGGGATGCGAAAGCGCACGGCGACGCGATTCGGCCTGGTTCGCACGGAACGATGGAGTGAGACAGACGAATCACCGTGTATCCGGCATTTTCGTATGCTATAAAAGATCGACGTGCGGCGCGCGAAGCCGGGAGTGGTCGCATGAGGACGCTGCGTTTCTTGCAATTCTTTTTCAGGCGAGTTTTTATGTCCTTCCCGAAAAAGCGCAGGCGCGCGAAGGTGGACGGCGACGAGTCGTTCCTCGCTGTGCTGCGACACTTCAAGCCCTTCGGTCAGCTCGACACCAAGATTGCGCGCGCTCGCGCGCAAGATGAGCCGGTGCTCTACGCGCATGTGCTGCCGGGACTCGATGTCCTGCTATGCAGCGTGCGCGGCGCGCATCCGCCGTATCCCGCCGTCGCCGAGCTACGCAGGCGCTGCATCGAATCCATTGCGAATGCGCTCGAGCAGCCGCTCGACGGACTGGAGAACGGCGGCTACTGGTATGAGGCCGACGGTTTCGGTTTCCTCGTGTTCGCGAGCCGCGCGAGAGGGCGCATCCTGCCAGAGTTCGGCGCGACGCGCACGGCCGCCAGCACGCGGCGCGGCGTGCGTCGCCAGGATGCGGCGGGCGACGCGACACCGCGCTCGCTGCGTTGAATCCCGCAGATTACGCGTAGCAATTCACAAAATGCACGGCCGCGAAGATTCGCGGCCGTGGTGTTTTTGCGAGTCAATCATTGCGGGTGATGCATCCGCGTCCGCGCGCTCAACTTTCCTCTCAACTTTCCTCTCAACTTCCCTTATAGTCGGCCGCGTTCGCCGGGCCCGGCAGTGTCACGCCATTGTTCGGCTTTGCAGGCTGCTTCGACGGCGCTGTTGACGGCGAGACGGCCGACGCGCCCAGCGTCCCCGGCGGCAGCGCCAGAGCCTTGGCCTTTTCGCGTTGTCCCGGCGGCGGCGCCGTCGGATGCTGCGCCTCCATTGCCGTCATCAGTTGCTGACAAGGCAAGGGCTTGTTGTTGCTCGGCGCAATCAAAGGGATCAGCGCGGCGAACGGATTGATCAGACCGAGCCCGACCATCGCGCCACCACGCACCGCGAGCGCCACCGCGTTCACGCCGACGTGCGGGTCCTTGAACGTGCCCTTCACATAGAGTGGCGAACGCAGCGAGAAGACGCGGAAGCCCTTCGTGTGCGGATGCACGCCGAGGTCCATCGACTCGTTCTTGAGGTTCACCGTGCCGTCCACGTTGATCACGGCGTCCTGCGTGTCGAGCGCGAACACGCGTGAATCGAGCACGCCGTCCGTCACGACGAAGTCGCCTGCCGCGCAATTGATCTGCACGTCGCGATTGCCGAACAGTTTTTCATAGACGACGTTCGCCACGTTCAGCCCTGCCGCTTCCATCAGCAAACGGCTCACCGCGCCATCGGTGATGAGCAGCTTCACTTCGCCGTTCGACGAAGCCGCGAGCGCCGCGGGCGAATTGCCCGTCGCAGACAGCGCGGCGTCGCCGTTGACCTCGCCGAGCGCGTTCTGCATCGTCTTCGCGGTCGGCAGCAACTGCTTGAGCTTCAGATGACGGGCTTCTGTCGAGAAACGGCCCTTGAGCGGTGACGCGCTGCCGTCGAGATGAATGGTCGACGCAAGCGACCCGCCTGCGACGCCGAACTTCAGCGGCTCGAACGACAGCACGCCGTCTGTCATCACGACGTGTGTGTAGAGATCGGTGATGGGCAGTGCCGGGTCCTTGATGATGCGGCGGCCCGTGAACTTCACGTTCGCATCGATCGCCTTCCAGCGGTCGGTCTTGAATTCTTCGGTCGGCAGCGCCTTGTCGGACGGCTGGCGCGCGGTGTCACCGCGTTTCGCCTTGCTCGCGTTGCTGTCCGCGCCGATGACCGGCGCGAGGTCCTTGAACTGCAACAGATTCGAGACAAGCGTGCCTTCGAGCAGCGGACGTGTCGCGCGTTGCGTATAGACGACCGTGCCGTTCACATCGCTGCCACCCACGCGGCCTGTAAAATTTTCATACCGGAACACGCTGCCACCCTGCTTGAAGTTGCCGATCAGGTGGCCTTCCGTCGCGTAGGGCGGCGTCTCGGGCAGCGTGATGCCCGTCAGGTCATACAGATGATCGAGGCTCGTGCCCTGCAGCCACAGGCGCAGATCGACAGCGGCGAGATGCGCGGGATCGGTGACGGTGCCGACCAGCGCGATGCGCAGATCGCCCGCCTTCACGTCGGCCTGCACGGGAAACGGCCGGGATGTGTCCTGTAACGCAAGCACGCCGCCGAGCTTGCCGCTGCCCGATATGGGCGAGCGGTTGTAGGTGCCCTTCACGGTCCAGCCAATTCCGTATTGCGGTGAGTTCGTGCTCTGCGCGACGGCTGTGCCTGTCGCGCTCGCGGGCACGCCGGACGCGGCCACTACCGTCGAAGCGCCCACGCCAGCCGTCGCCGCCGGTACGGACGCGCCCGATGCAACAGGCACGCCAGGCGCCACTGCAGACGCGCCTGACGCCTCGGAAGCGGCGGCCGCCTTCGCCTGCTCGGTCAACTGTTTCGCGCCCTGCTTGCCGACGACTTCCGCCGACGACCTGCGCGACGCCTCTTCCTGTTGCTTCATCGCTTCGCCGATTGGAATCGGCTGACCGAGCGTAACGACGACGGCCTGCATGTCGATCTTCTTCTGCTGGTCCGAAAGCGCGATATTGCCTTTGTTCAGCTGGATGTCGTGCAGATCGAGCTTCCACTCGGACGGTCCCGCCGACGATTTCAGCTTGAACGTCCAGTTGTCGCGTCCGTCGAGGAGCCGTTCGAGATCGACGGATGGATTCACGACGTTGATCGCCGGGATCACGATGTCGTGCGCGAGCAGCGGCAGCACTTTCACCTGAAAGTCGATTTCGTCGAGCGTCGCGAAGTGCTTCTGTTTGGTCCAGTCGGGATTGGCGATCGTGATGTTCTGCGCCGAGAAGCGCGGCCACGGCACCCACGAACGCCAGCCCGTCTCGCCGATGGGATGGCGCCAACCCACCTTCAGATCGCCTTCGATCGCAAACGGCCGGCCGATTGCTTCACTGACCTTGTCGTTCACATAGGGCCGCGCGCGGTTCCAGTCGAACGTCAGAATGAAAACCGCCAGCGCAACGATCAGGATCGCCAGCACCGCGAACAGCCACGCGAGGGTCTTGCCGATTGTCTTGCCGACGGATATGCCAGTCGAGTGCAGCACAGCCATGAGCGCTCCGAGAAAATACCTGCGTCATTCGTTTGCGCAGCACGTGCTGTGCCCGCGTGCGCGCTTCGTTATGATGATGCGCTGCGACACATTCCAATATGCCATGCCCCACGACATCAACATGACGGACGCGCCCCTCGTCCACGCGCAGGACCTCGTGCGGCGCGACGCGACGCGCGGCCAGACGCTGCTGCATGCCACCAGCATCGCCATCCATGCGGGTGAGCGGATTGCGATCAGCGGCCCGTCCGGGTCGGGCAAAAGCGTGTTCATGCGCGCGCTGGCGCTGCTCGATCCACTCGATAGCGGCGAGGTGCTGTGGCGCGGCAAGCGCATTGCACGGGCGACGATTCCGCGCTACCGGCGCCACGTCGCATACATTCGCCAGCGGCCCGCGTTGCTCGACGGCACCGTTGAAGACAATCTGCGTTATCCGTACACGTTGCGCGCGTATCGCGATGTGCGCTTCGACCGCGAGCAGGCTGCCGCGCTCGCGTTGCAGGCGGGACGTGCGAGCGATTTTCTCGAGCGTTTTGCGAGCGAGCTGTCGGGCGGCGAAGCGCAGATCGCCGCGTTAATCCGCGTCCTGCAACTCGCGCCGGACGTGCTGCTGCTCGACGAACCGACGGCATCGCTCGATCCCGAATCGGCGCTGGAGATCGAAGGCCTGGTGCGCGCATGGTTCGATGCCGCGCCACAGGTGCGCGCGTGGTTGTGGGTATCGCACGATCCGGCGCAAGCGGCGCGCGTGAGCAACCGTCATCTGACGATGCGCGCCGGCGTGCTCGACGACGCACGGCCCAATATTCCCGATACGTCCGCTCACACCGGGGAGACGCCGCGATGACCTTGCAGAACCTGAGCCTCTGGGACGTCGCGCTCGCGGCGCTGCTGATCGTGGTGAACGGCGCGGTATCCGTGCTGCTCAAGCTCGATCTCGAACGCAAGCTCGCGTGGGCGGCCGTGCGCACCGTCGTCCAGTTGCTCGCCATCGGCTATGTGCTTGCGTGGGTGTTCGCGTACGCCCGCTGGTACGTGGTGCTGCCGCTGATGATCGCGATGACGCTGATCGCGGGCTTCGCGGGCGCGGGACGCGGCTCGCGCACGTATGCCGGGCAGCGCGTCGACAGCATCCTGTCGATCTGGGCGAGCGCGTGGCTCGTCGCGGCCGTTGGACTGTTTGCCGTGATCCGCATTCGACCATGGTACGAGCCGCAATATGCGATTCCGATTCTCGGGATGATTCTCGGCAACACGCTGACGGGCGTGTCGCTGGGCATCGAACGGATGACGGAGGAACTGACGGCGCGCCGCGACCGCGTCGACATGGCGCTCGCGCTCGGCGCGACGCGCTGGGAAGCCGCGCAGGGACCGGCGCGCCAGGCGGTGCGCGCCGGCATGATTCCGACGCTCAACCAGATGGCCGTGGTCGGCGTCGTGAGTCTGCCGGGGATGATGACGGGCCAGGTGCTCGCCGGGCAATCGCCGCTGCAGGCCGTGCGCTATCAGATCGTGATCATGTTTCTGATCGCGGCATCGTCGGCGCTGGGGACCGTGGGCGCCGTGCTGCTGACGTATCGGCGGCTGTTTTCGCCGGAGCATCGGTTTCTGGCGTCGCGGCTTGTCGAGCGGCGCTCGAAACGCTGACGTGCGATCTCAGGCGCGCGCCGTGATCGATGCATGCACACCGCATGCAATTCAGTCGATGTGCATGGCTTGCGATACCGACTCCGATGCTCAAACGCTAGCGTCACCGTTTGGCCGACACGGCCACCTGCGAGCCGTCGCTGAGTGTTAGCGTCTTCGTGCTGCCGTTGGTCGGCATGGTGAAGCGCAGCACCTGATTGACGCTCGCGTAGTTCGGGCACTTGAGCGACTTTCCGTTGTTCGACACGGCCTTCGTGCCCTTCGGCGTTTGCGCCTGGAAGTTCATCTGCACGGTCGCGGTGCCGTCCTTGGCGACGACGGGTGCGAAGCGAATCTGCGTCTGACGGATCATTGCGCCGTTCGTGTCGAGCGGCAGCGACGACAGGCCTGGGCAGTCGGCATCGGCTGCGACGGGGCCGCCGGGCGGCACGGTTTTCCAGGTGAAGTCGTCCGATTCGCCGGAACGGATGGTGCGGGTTTCCTGCGAGTTGCCGAACTGCTTCGACGTGACCTTGACCGTATAGCGGATGGGGCCGTCCGTGGCCGCCTGCGACGTTACGGTGATGGGTGTCGCCGCGTGCGCCGGTGCCGGCAATGCGGCGAGCGCAAGCGTTGCGCATGCGATAGAAGCGACAACAGAAACGGCGGGAAGTTTGACGCTGATGCTCATACTGTCACCTCGTTGTTGTGCTGCCGCGCGGTGCCATGCAGGTGCGATCGCGCTGGCCGCGCGTGGCGGTTTTTTTGCATGTTGCACGGGAAGTCTAACGCCAAGTGGTTGGCGTGGAGTTTGGTTTGGGCTGGGATTAACCCGGGGGTTGGGGTTGGTTTTTTGCTGTGCGCGCGGTTGGGGGGATCGCTGCGCATGCCTTGTCGGTGTGGTTTAGCTTTTGCGCTGGCATTTTTCGCGTTGGCGCCTTCGCGGCGCGGGCGGTTTTTTTGCGTTTGCGGCGGCATTCGCAGGGTGGTGTTTTGCTGCGCAAGCCGTTTTGGTTCTTTTGCCATTGCGCTGGCATCCGCGATGTGATGTTTGCTGTTTAAGCGTCGCCCCTGTGCGGGGCGGCACCTACTTTTCTTTGCCGCCGCAAAGAAAAGTAGGCAAAAGAAAGCGGCTCACACCGCCAATTCTAGTGTTTGCCTGAGGGCCCCCAAAGGGTCTTACGCTTCACACGGCAATCACATGACCCATGTTCGTTGCCAACGCTCTGAATGAGCGCCTCACCCGCTTCACGCACCCGCGCTGCTCCATGCCGTGCCAGATATTTCACGGCCGCCCAGGTGGCAAACTGTGTGTAGGTTGTCGCGTCGTATAGCGTGGCGCTCTTACAGGGTGGAACGCGTGCGCTATCGGTCCGAAGTGAGGCATGTGAGGCACTACGGCCTACACACAGTTTGCCACCTGGGCGGCACATACCATTCGCTGCCGCTTGCCCAAGTACGCGTATTCGAAGCGGGTGAGGCGTTCATTCGAAGCGTTGGCAACCAGCACCAACCAGGGCACTGCCGTGTGAAGCGTGGGGACGTTGAGGGCCCGTGGATAAGAACACGGGCTGGCGGTGTGAGCCGCTTTCTTTTGCCTACTTTTCTTTGCGGCGGCAAAGAAAAGTAGGTGCCGCCCCGCACAGGGGCGACGCTTGAACGGCAGACACCATCACGCGGATGCCAGCGCAAAGGCAAATAAACCAAACAGCGTGCGCAGCAAAACACCGCCTCGCGAAGGCATAAAAAGCCAAACCGCCCGCGCCGCGCAGGCGCCATCGCCCCGCGTCGCAGACAAAAAACCAGAAAAACAAAAAAATCAAAACCCACTCAACACGAGTTTCCCAATCGCCCGCCCCTCTTCCAGCATCTGATGCGCGCGCCGCAAATTCCCAGCATTGATCTTGCCAAGATCCTCCCCAACCGTCGTCCGCAACGTCCCAGCATCAATCAACCGCGCAACCTCAGTCAGCAGCTTATGCTGCTCGATCATATCGGGCGTCCCGAACATCGACCGCGTGAACATGAACTCCCAATGAAACGCGGCGCTCTTCGCCTTCAGAAGCTCAACAGGAACAGGCCTCGCATTCTCGACAATCGTCGCAATCCCGCCCTGCGGCTTGATCACCGCAGCAGCAGCCGGAAAATGCCGATCGGTGTCGTTGAACATCAACACATAATCGACCTGCTCAAAGCCGATCTGCTTCAACTGCGCAGGCATATCGCCAAAATGATCGACGATATGATCCGCGCCCAGTTCCTTCGCCCATTTCGCCGACTCCGGCCGCGACGCCGTCGCGATCACGGTCAGCTTCGCCAGTTGCTTCGCAAGCTGAATGCCAATCGAGCCAACCCCGCCCGCGCCGCCGATAATCAGCACCGACTTGCCCGCATCCGCGCCCTGCGGCGACACGCCAAGCCGGTCGAATAACGCTTCCCACGCGGTGATCGCCGTCAGCGGCAACGCGGCCGCATGCGTGAAATCGAGCGTCGCCGGCTTGCGGCCGACAATGCGCTCATCGACGAGATGAAACTCGCTGTTCGCGCCCGGCCGCGTGATGCTGCCCGCGTAGAACACGGGATCGCCCACCTTGAACAGCGTCACGTCCGGCCCGACGGCTTCGACCGTACCCGCCGCGTCCCAGCCGAGCACGCGCGGCGTCTTCTCGACCGTCTCCTTCGGCGCGCGCACCTTGGTATCGACCGGGTTCACGGAAATCGCCTCCACCTTCACGAGAATGTCGTGGCCGGCCGGCTGCGGCTTGTCGAGTTCGATGTCGATAAGCGACTCGGGATTGTCGATGGGGAGATAACGGGTCAGGCCAATCGCTTTCATGACAGCTCCTTGATTCGTGTGACGTTTTTCCAGAGATTTCGAAGACAACGGCGGGCAACTCTTCCGAAGCACCGCGCCAATCGCGTTGACTGAACTGTAGGAAATTCTTTACGCTGCGAAAACCAACGTAATGACTGAAACATTTTCTGGAATTTCCGAATAATCAATGGACACGATTCCCCAGGCGTCAACCGATGAACGCGACCGCCTCGATCTGCTCGACGTCGCGCTGTTCGTGCGCGCCGCGTTGCTGGCCAACGTGTCCGCGGCGGGACGCGAGTTCGGGCTGTCGCCCGCCGTCGCGAGCGCGCGCATCGCCAGTCTCGAACGGCTGCTAGGCGCGCGACTGCTGCACCGGACCACGCGCCGCGTCAGCCTCACACAGGAAGGCGAAGTCTTCATGACGCGCGCCGAGACGCTGCTCGACGCGGCCGCCGCCGCGCGCGCGTCAGTTGGACGCGGCCAGGCCGAGCCGCAGGGACGGCTGCGCGTGTCGATGCCGTCGTCGTTCGGACGGCAGCATGTGTCGCCTGTGATTACGCAGTTTCTACGCCGCTACCCGGGCGTGAGCGTCGATCTGCGGCTCACCGACAAAATCGTCGATCTCATCGATGCCGGCGTCGACGTCGGCATCCGGCTGGGCGCACTGAAGGATTCGACGCTCGTCGCGCGGCGGCTCGCAGCGAACCGGCGCGTGATCTGCTGCGCGCCGTCGTATCTGGCCAGGCACGGCACGCCGCATCATCCGTCCGATCTCGCGCAGCACGAATGCGTGATCCTCTCCGATCAGCGCGACTGGTCGTTCGTCACGCCAGCGGGACCGTTGACCGTGCGCGTCGGCGGGCGGCTGGCAACGGATAACGGCGAAGTGATCCGAGATGCCTTGCTGGCGGGATTCGGCATCGCGTTGAAATCGACGTGGGATGTCGCGCCGTATCTGCGCAGCGGCGAACTGGTGACGGTGCTCGAAGCGTATCCACTCGGCGAAACGGTCGCGATCTGGGCTGTCTATCCGTCGCGCGCGTTCGTGCCGCCGAAAACGGTCGCGTTCATCGACTTCCTCGCCGCGCATTTCGGCGATCCGCCCTACTGGGACATCGAGCGGGACCGCGAGGTGAGCTAAGGCGCGCTAGCGTGATCTTGTTGGCGTGCTTGTTGCCGCCTTTGTTGCCGCGCTCGCTGCGCGCGTATCGGTTTGCAGGTCAGCGGCGCTTGCCCGGTTCGGCGGAATTCTCGTTGGCCTGCGCGTCGTTTTGTGTGCGCTCCTGATAGTCGTCGCCGCCGCGGCGGTCGGTATCTTCGAGCCCGCGTTCGAGATCGCGATGCGCCTGCTCGCCGACGCCGCGCGGCTCGTCCTCCTGCTGCGAATCCGTGCTCTGATCCGCTTCATGCGGCAACGGCGCAGCCTGCTCGTTGAACGGACGCTTCGGCACGTTGGACTGGTCGTTGCCTTCGGGGCGCGCGCTCTGCGCTTCGTGCTCGTCGCCCGTCGCATGTTGTTGCGATGTCTTCATGATCCTCTCCCTGATGTACTCACGATGACGCTGATGCGTCTCGTGCGTTGCCGCTCCGTGGAAGCAGCGGTCAATCGTGTTCCGCCATATCCAGCCTGCGCCGCATGGCGGCCGTGATGCGCTGCTTCGTCTTTGCGTAGTCGGCCCACGGGTCGCTTTTCAGCGCGTCGAGCCGCTCGTGCAGATTCGCGATGTTCCATTGATCGCCCGCCGTCGTGCCGGGCACTTCGTCCCATGCGAGCGGCACCGATACGCCCAGCCCCGGTCGCGCGCGCAGCGAAAATGCGCAGACGGTGCTCGACCCACGGTTGTTGCGCAGATAGTCGACAAAGATCTTGCCCTTGCGATTCTGCGCGCCCATCTTCGCGGCGAAGTGCTTCGGCAGCGCCGTCGCCATGTGCTGCGCGACGGCTTGCGTGAACGCCTTCACCTCGTCCCAGCCGAGCTGCTTCGCGATCGGCACGACGACGTGCAATCCCTTGCCGCCGCTCGTCTTGCAAAACGACGCGAGGCCGAGTTCTTCAAGCAGTTCGCGCGTGAGCTGCGCCGCTTCGATCATCCGCTTCCAGCCGAGCGCCGGGTCCGGGTCGAGATCGAATACCATGCGGTCGGGTTTCTCGATGTTCGCGGCCACCGCGTTCCATGTATGCAGTTCGATCGTGCCCATCTGTGCGGCGCCGACCAGCGCAGCTTCGCTTTCGATGGTCAGCAGCGGTGGATGGTCCGGGTCCAGCCCCGGATGCTGCGTGATGTTCGGAATCGCGAGCTTCTGGCTGTGCTTCTGGAAGAACAGTTCGCCGCCGATATCCTCCGGCGCGCGCACGAGTGCGACCGGCCGGTCCTTCAGAAACGGCAGCATCCATGACGCGACCGACGCGTAGTATTCGGCGAGCTCGATCTTGCGCGCGCCGGTGCTCTTGTCGATCACGCGGTCCGGGTGCGAAATTCGCACGCCGGAAATCGTCGCGGTGGCGGCCTTGCTGGTCGATTGCGTCGCCGCCTTGCCTCGCGTTTCCACGCCGCTCTTCTTCGCACGCTTTGTCGCGGGCGTTGGCTCGACATCCGAGGTCTTCGACGCGCGCTTTTTCGCCGTCGATGTCTTCGCCTGTCCGGCGTTCATCTCTTCCGTCATCTGTTGCACGTCGGCTCCTTTGCTCGGCGCTTCGTGGACGATCTGCTTCGCGGGCTTGTCGCTGCGCAAGCTGACGAACGACGCCTGCCGCACGACGCCGTCACTCGTCCATTCCGCGAAGTTGCATTCGGCGACGAGTTCCGGCTTCACCCAATGCACGGGCGTGCGGCTTCGTTCGCGCGGCTCGCTGGCGAACGGCATCTTCTGCGTTTCGCGCGCGTCGAGTTCCTTCTTGATCGAACGCAGTTTGGCCGCGTCGAAACCCGTGCCGACGCGCCCCGCGTATTGCAGCTTGCCCTTCGTGTCGTAGACACCGAGCAGCAGCGCGCCGAATGCCTCGCGGCTGCCCGCCGGTTCCGAATAGCCGCCGATCACGAATTCCTGGCGGCGCCGACACTTGAGCTTGATCCAGGCGGGCGAGCGACCCGACACGTAATAGCTGTCGCGCCTCTTGCCGATGATGCCTTCGAGCTGCATGTCGCATGCGCTCTTCAGCAACTGGCCGGCGTCGAAGCCGAAGCCCTCGGAAAAGCGCAGCGTGTCGTCGTCAACGGTTTCGAGCAGCGCGTGCAGGATCGCGCGACGCTGTTCGAGCGGCACGCCGCGCAGGTCGTAGCCGTTCAGATACGGCAGGTCGAACAGGTACAACGTGATGTCCTGCGGCCTGTGCGCATCGAATGCGTTTTGCAGCGCCTGGAAGCTCGGCACGCCGTTGCTGTCGAGCACGACCGCCTCGCCGTCGAGCCACGCATCGTCCAGTCCGATGCGCGCGATCGCCTTGACCTGCTTGCTGAACTTCGCGGTCCAGTCGTTGCCTGCGCGCGTGAAAATCTGCACGGAATCTTTCGAAGCGTGATCGATGCGCGCCAGCACGCGGTAGCCGTCGAATTTGATCTCGTAGACCCAATCGTCGCCGGCGGGCGCGCTGTCGACGAGCGTCGCCAGTTGCGGCTTGAGCGCGGCGGGAAGCTTTGCCTTGACTGCCCCTTCTATCGACGGATGACCGGCCAGTTCGCGCAACGATTCCGCATTACGCGTCGCGACGATGTCGGGGCGGTCGGCGGGCGTGCCTTTGGATCTGCGTGATGCGGCGGCTTTCGTCGCCTTGATCGATGCGTTGGCGCGTTCCTCTTTGCTCTTAGATTTGCCTGCGGCGGCTTTGCCGGAGCCGCTTGTGCCGTTCATGCCGCCGCGCGCGCCCGGCGCATCCGACAGCACGCTGCCCTGCCGCTCTTCGAGCACGTCGAAATCGGCTTCGCTGCGCGCGTCGTCGTCGCGTTCCTTGATGAGCAGCCACTGTTCCTTGTCGCCGCTGCCGCGCATGTGGCTGCGCACCAGCGTCCAGCCGCCGTGCAGCTTCTCGCCGTTCAGGTGGAACTTGAGCTTGCCCGCCTTGTACGCGTCGCGCGCGCCCGCTTCGCCGCCTGTCGGTTCCCACGTGCCGCGATCCCAGACGATCACCGATCCCGCGCCGTAGTTGCCTTCAGGAATCGAGCCTTCGAACGAACCGTATTCGAGCGGGTGATCTTCGACATGCACGGCAAGTCGCTTGACGGACGGATCGAGGCTCGGTCCTTTCGGCACGGCCCAGGATTTGAGCGTGCCGTCGAGTTCGAGACGGAAGTCGTAATGCAGGCGTCGGGCGTCGTGTTCCTGGATCACGAACGACAAGCTGTGCTGCTTCGCGGTCTTTCTTGCGGCTGTGTTTGCACCCTTTGCGCCCGTTGCACGCTTCGCCCGCGCAGCGGTCCCCGACGGCTCCGGCGTTGCATCGAAGCGGCGCTTGCGCTGATAGGTATCGAGCTTGTCGGCCATGATCGGTGTGCGCTTTGCGTTGCGTGGGCTTCGTCAGCGGCGCGATCCGTGATCAGGCTGCGCGGCGCTTGCGCGCAGCCGTGCTCGTGGTTTTGCGCGCGGTTGTGCCCGCACTTGCCTTCGCGGTTGCCCCCGTCGCGCGGCGTGCTGCTTTCTTCGAAGGCGCGCGTCGCTTTGCGGGTGCCTCTTCCTCGTCGTCCGTGTCATCGCCCGCCGCGGCGCGCGTGGCGGCCTTGCCCTTGCCGCCGCGTCCGAGGCTGCGCTTCAGCAGATCGGACAAGTCGAGAATATCCGCCGACCGACGCGCTTCGCGCGGCGTCTCGATATCCATCACTTCTTCCGTCTTGCCGGCCTGCACCTTCTTGTCGACCAACGCGAGGATGTCGTCGCGGAACGTGTCCTTGTATTCGGACGGGTCCCATGTGTCGGTCATGTCGGCGATCAGCTTCTTCGCCATGTCCAGCTCCCGAGACGTCACGCCGGATTTCTTCGCGCTTTCGTCGGGCACCTTGAACTCGTCGAATGGACGCACTTCCGAGGCCCAGCGCAGCGTGTTGAGCGCGAGCATCGGCCCGACAGGAATCAGCGCGGCCAGATGCTGCTTGTTGTGCATCACGACATTCGCGACGCCGATCTTGCCCGTCGCCTTCATCGCATCGCGCAACAACGCGTACACCTTCTCGCCCTTGCGATCGGGTGTGAGGTAGTACGGCGTGTCGAGATAGAGAAACGGGATATCGGGTGCGTCAACGAACGCGAGGATATCGACGGTCTGCGTCGACTCGGGATTCGCCGCGCGAATTTCCTCGTCGGTCAGCACGACGTATCGGTCTTTCTCGTACTCGAAGCCGCGCACGATGTTGTCGCGCGTCACTTCCCTGCCCGTGCGCTTGTTGATCTGCCGATAGCCGATGGGATCGATCGTGCGCTTGTCGAGCAGATTGAAGCCGACTTTTTCGGACTTGGTCGCCGGATACAGTTGCACCGGCACATGGACGAGACCGAAGCTGATCGCGCCTTTCCAGATCATATGAGCCATCGCGCGCTCCCGGAAGTTGAACTCCATGCGAAGCAGCAAGCGTGCCCAGCGCCGATGCGGGCCGCTATGCGCACCGTGCTATGCCCGCGAGGGACGGTCGCAGCAGCGCGACGCGATCCCGCTGTAAGTCTTGCCTCAGAGGCGGAAAAAGCTACGGATGCCGGAATACCGCTTCGAGTCGGCGGTATCGGCCCGCAGATTTCACTCGACCGCGCACGGCACGGCCGCATAGCCACGAAAGCGCACGCGCCCGCCGCGCGTCGGCTCGCCGCTGATTCGATATGAAGGAAAGCGCCGCACGAAGCGTCCAATGGCGATGCGCGCTTCGAGGCGCGCAAGCGACAGTCCCGCGCATTGGTGAATGCCGAAGCCGAACGCGAGATGCCGGTTCGGCGCGCGGCGGATGTCGAAGCGGTCCGGCTGCGCAAACTGCTCAGGATCGCGGTTCGCCGCGCCGATGCACAGCGTGACGGGCGTGCCCGCCGCAACCGGCACGCCGCCGATTTCCGTATCGACCATCGTCATCCGGTTGCCGAGCTGGTTCGAACTCTCGAAGCGCAAGCATTCCTCGACGGCGCTTTCGATCAGCGACGGCTCGCGCAGCAACGCATCGCGTTCGTCCGTCCAGACGCTCAGCGTGACGAGGCCGTTGCCGATCAGATTGGTCGTCGTTTCGTGGCCGGCGTTCAGGATGAAGATGCAGTTTTGCAGCAGTTCGACTTCGGACAACTGCTCGCCGTTTGCTTCGCCCTCGATCAGACGCGTGAGCACGTCGTGCTGCGGGTCGCCGGGCGCGGCACGGCGTCGCGCGACGAGACCCTTTAGATACGCCACGAACTCCGTCACCGCGCGGTTGCCCCGCTCATGTTGCTCCGTCGTCAGCGATGGTTCGAGCGCGCCGAGAATTGCAAGCGACCAGTCGCGCAGCGGCTCGCGTTCGTCGTGCGGCACGTCGAGCAGATTGCCGATCACTTCGACGGGAATCGCTGCCGCGAAGTCGCCGATCAGATCGATCTCGCCGCGCTCGGCCGCACGGTCGAGCAAGCCGTCGACGAGACGCACCAATCCGTCCTCCATCGCGGCAATCGCGCGCGCTGTCAACGCGCCTGCGATCAGCTTGCGCACGCGTGTATGCAGCGGCGGATCGTTGAAGACGAGGCTCGTCGTGTGATGCTCGAAGAGCGGCGTCGCGCCGTACTTCGGCGCGAACTCGACTTTCTTGTCGGAGCTGAACGCCTTCGGATCGCGATAGACGGCCTGCACGTCGCGATAGCGCGTGAGGAAGAGCGAGCCGTCCGGCATGCGCTTGACGGGCTCGTGCGTGCGCAGCGCGTGATAGACGGGATACGGGTCCGCATGAAACGACGCGTCGAGGTGTCGTAAATCGAACTGACGGGCGATGTCAGCATCGTTCGACGTCGCGTTGGACGGGTGCATGGGCGTCTCCTTTTTGATCTTCGCCGCGAGCGCGGCTGAACGTTTCGAGTTGCCAGTATGAACCATGCCGACGCCGTATTGCTTGCAGGGCGTGACGCCGATGCGCGTCACGCCCGCCTCGTTACGTCACGACTTCGCTGGGAACGGCACGAACGCCTTGCTGCAATCGACAGGCGACACCTGCGCGCCCGCCGCGCGCGTCAATGTCACGCCGCTGCCCGCCTGCAACGGCAACGTCGTGCCGCCTTCGCCGATCGAGAACTGTGCGTCCGCAACGGTCATGCTTAGCGGCGTGTCATCCGCGACGACGTTGTTCAGCGAGATCAGCAACGGATTGACCACAGGCGGACTCGGGAATCCAACCGTTCCCGCCGACCAGCCCGAGCCGAGCAGAACCGGACTTGCCGAATTGAAGCCCTGGAACGTGTAGTTCGATGCGTTCACAACGCGTATGCCGTCGAGCACGATAGCTTGCAGGTTCGGATACAACCCGAGGCTTTTCGTGGGACTGTAGTACGGCGAGAAGATCAGCGCCTGCGGGTTCGACGTCTGGTTGCCCGTGCGAATGCAAACATTCGAATAGCGGATGTTCGACACGAGGCCGCCGCGGCTCCAGTCGGACTTGATGCGCAAGCCGTTGTCCGCGCCGTCGATAGTCAGGTCATAGACGTTCACGTTGCTCACGCTCGGGTACACGCCGCCCACGGGCGTCACGTCCGCATTGGCCACGCCGTTGTCCGACCCCGCCGACTCGCTGCCGATCGACATCCCATGCCCTTCGTAAAAGTGGCTGTGCGCGACAGTGATGTTGTACGTGCGGCCGTTGACGGCCGCGGTGCCGCCCTTGATCGCCATGTTGTCGTCGCCTGTGCGGATCGACGTGTACGCGATGAGTATGTTGCTCGCGTCGCCCGTGAACTTGCCGGGGTTGCCCGGATTGCTCGTGATCGGGCCCGAACTCGCGGGGTCGATGCCGTCGGTGTTCTTTGCATTGACGGTGCTGTACGGCACGCCTTTGTAGTTGGTCATTGCCTCGTAGGCGGCCGTCGGCGTGTAAATCTTGACGCCCCACGAAGTGAAGCCCTGCACGCCGCTCGGCACGACGTGAAACTTCGGCGCGTTCTGCAGCGTCACGCGATACAGCGTGAAGTTGCTGCCGTTGTTGATCTGGATGAGACGCGGGTTGTTCTGCGACTTGTTCTGCACGACGTTCGCCTCATAGCCGATGTCCCACCAGCTCATCGCGGAGCCATCGGCGCGCTTGAGCAGATTGGGATCGTCGCGCACGCTGCTGACGAGCTGGCTGCCGCCGCGCCCGTCGATCGTGCCGTCGCCGACGACCGCGCTGTTGCTCGTCTTGGCGGCCGTAACCAGCGCGTTGCAGCCATTGTCGCTGGCAGTGATCAGGCCGCAGCTCGCCGTGCCTTGGGTCTTGTCGAACTGGCGCGGATCGCGCGATGCGAACAAGGTCACGCGCCTGTCGATCCACAATGTGACGCCGCTCGGCAGATTCAGCGGGCCGGACAGGAACGCGTTTGCCCCGTTCGCGCCGGACGTCAGACGCACGACCTTGTTCGTCGAAAGGCCTGTGCTCGCGGCGTTCGTGCATGCCGTCAGCGCGGCCTGGATGCGCGTGGTGTCCGGGGCTGTGTTGGCAGCGTCGGCGCTATCGGGGAGCAGGCCCTTCGTTTGGGCTGTCAGTGTGGCGGGCAGCGTCTGACAGATTTGCGCGGACGTCGGCAATGTCGGTTCGGGTGGCAGTGCGGCATCGAATGTAGACGTGCCGACCTGGAAGCCCGGCGCGGGCGTGCCGCTTGCGTCGCTGGCGGGGACGGCGTCGCTGGCTGGCGTGGCGTCGGAGGCAGCAGTGGCGTCGGAGGCCGGCTGATTGGGTGTCGTAGCGCTGGCGTCGCTTGCGCTGGAAGCAGCAGTGGGCGCAAGGGCGCCGTTGTTGTCCACGTTGCCGCCCGATACGTCCGACGCGGCCGGCCCCGACCCGCCGCCGCAGGCCGTGAGAATCAGCGCCGTCGAAAGCAACGCAAGCCACGCCGAGACTGCCCGCGCGGGTCGTGTCGGCGTCGATGCAAGATGTTCGATGCGAGTGTTCATGTTCGCTCTGTTTTCCCTGGAATTTTCTAAGTCGTGCATCGCGTCAGCAGACTTCCGACAGACGCATCACGTTCGCCCGTCATCTGACAAGCCATGCCATTTGCCGAGATGTTGTCAAACAACGCAGGGAATATTAGCGATCCGAATCAATAAAAAGTCATGTGGTAAACCCCGCTTGGCTCATTCATTCATTCCGTAGTACCAGGTATTATTAGTGGGATATTTATGAGATAGATCCGACCACTACGATCGCGTTCCGCGAAATTGAAACGCACTACGCGTCGATGCCATCCGTAGGACGCACCACCCTCGCCTGCGCGGCCGCGTCGCACGGAACCGTTACAATGGGCGTTTCCCGTGCCTTCTTGCTGCTGCCCATTTCCTGCGTCGACATGAATCTCGTCATCCAAAGCCTCACGCCGCTTGCCGCTGAACATCACAAGCCGCTCGTCGCGCTATCGCGCGGCTCGAATCTCACCGTGATCGATCCGTGCGCAGTGCGCATCGAAAACGCAGACCTCGGGCAGCGCGCCGACCTCGACGTCTACTGCGGAACGCATGCGCTCGACTTCGCGTTCGTCGAAGCGGGCCGCCGGCTGACCGACTTCGGCCTCGTCGCAATGGACATGGATTCGACGCTGATCACGATCGAATGCATCGATGAAATCGCCGATTTTTGCGGGCTGAAGGCGGAAGTGGCGGCGATCACGGAAGCGTCGATGCGTGGCGAGATCAAGGACTTCAACGAGAGCCTGACGCGCCGCGTCGCGCTGCTGAAAGGCCTCGATGCAAGCGCGCTCGAAAAGGTCTACGAAGAACGCCTGCAACTGTCGCCGGGTGCGGAAAAGATGCTGGCGGGCGCGAAGGCCGCGGGCATGAAGACGCTGCTGGTATCGGGCGGCTTTACGTTCTTCACCGACAAGCTGCAAGCGCGTCTCGGTCTCGATTTCACGCGCGCCAACACGCTGGAAATCGTCGACGGCAAGCTGACGGGCCGTGTGCTCGGCGAGATCGTCAACGCCGACGTGAAGGCGCGCACGCTGCGCGAAGCGTGCGACAAGCTCGGCATCGAGCCGACCCGCGCGATTGCGATGGGCGATGGCTCGAACGATCTGAAGATGATGGCGGCGGCTGGCCTGTCCGTTGCGTTCCGCGCGAAGCCGGTTGTGCGCGAAGCGGCGAGCGTCGCATTCAATCACGTCGGACTGGACGGACTGTTGCGGCTTTTCTGAACCCGCGCGTTCGCTTCGCGTTGCTGGATCAAAACAAGAGGCCCGCTCGAAACCGAGCGGGCCTTTTTGCTTCTGGCTCGACGAAGCGCTAGGAGCGCTTCACGCGCGACTGGTTCAACCCAACGCGACGAGGCAACGCTCGATATCCGCGCGCAGATCCGATTCTTCTTCAAGACCGACGTAGAACCGCACCAGCGTGCCGCGATGCGGCCATTGCGATTCGGTGCGCATCGACGCGACGTTGTACGGCATCGCCAGACTTTGCGCGCCGCCCCAGCTCCAGCCGAGCGAGAACAGTTCCAGCGATTCGCAGAACCTGTCGATCTGTTCCGGCGTATAACGCGCGTCGAACACGACCGAGAACAGCCCGCCCGCGCCCGTGAAATCGCGTTCGTAGAATTCATGGCCGGGACAATCGGGCAACGCCGGATGCAGCACCACGGCGATTTCCGGACGCGTCTTCAGCCACTTCGCGAGTTCGAGCGCGCTTTTGTCGTGGTGGTCGAAACGCACTTTCATCGACGGCAGGCTGCGCAGGATGAGCGAGCAATCGTCCGCCGACACGCCGATACCCATCCGCATGCGTGCCAGTTTCAGCTTCAGATGCAGATCACGGTCGACCGTGATCGTCGCGCCCATCAGCACGTCGCTGCCGCCCGACTGGTACTTCGTGAGCGCCTGCATCGAAATATCGACGCCGTGATCGAACGGACGGAACGACAGACCCGCCGACCACGTGTTGTCGATCGCCGTGACGACACCACGCGCGCGGGCGACGGCCGTGATCGCGGGAATGTCGGACACTTCCATCGTCACCGAGCCGGGCGCTTCGAGCCAGATGAGCTTCGTGTTCGGCTGGATCAGGTCGGCGATGCCCGCGCCGATCATCGGATCGTAGTAGCGCGCGGTGATGCCGAAGTCCTTCGCGAGCCACTCGGCGTGATCGCGGTTCGGCGAATAGACGTTGTCGGGGATCAGCACGTCGTCGCCCGATTTCATCAGGCCGAAATACACGTTCGAAATCGACGACAGCCCCGACGGCTGCAACAGCGCATGGTTGCCGCCTTCGAGGGCAGCAAGGCGCTGCGCGAGCGCGATCGAAGTCGGCGTTGCGTGCAGGCCGTAGCGCCATTGCGCGTCGTTGCGCCAGTCGAGCGCGCGCATCGCTGCGAGGTCCGGGAAAACGACCGTCGAGGCGCGCGCCACGGGCACCGAGAACGATTCCCAACCGGGCGTCAGCTGATCGGTCGGCTGGACGATGCGGGTCTGCAAGCCGTGCTTCGGAGTCTTTTGAGTCATGGTCAAAGAAAGTTGGATTCGTCAGTGATGCGCGCGGCGCCTATTCGCCGATCGTCAGATTGTTCACGCCGTTGACGGGCTGGCCGCCGGTGCGCGGCTGCGCGGGTTGCTGCGTTGGCTGCTGTGCCGGTTTCTGCGCCTGAACGGGCGCAGCCAACGGCGCTTTCTGCCCCGCTGCGAGCGGCCGCAACGAAAACTCCAGCGGATTGGAATCGTCGACGTTCATCCGTTCGCCTTCAATCGAGCCATCGGCGGCGAACTTGCCGACCCAGTTGCCCGTGATATGCGTGCCGTCATTCGACTCTTCGACTTCGAGCGTGTCGCCATCACGGTCGCCCGCGATCAGGATCACTTCGCCCGTGTCGGCGAACTGATATTCGCCGTGTACGCCGGAGGGATCGTCGGTTTTCGCGCCCAGCCGCAGCACGATCTGACGCTTGCCGAGCGTGCCCGCGTACTGCGGAAACTTCGCGAACTCGGGGCTGGGCTTGAGCGGCAGCTGGATCGGCGGCGGCGCCGCGAGTGCCTTGACGGCGTCGCTTTCCGCGTGAGTCGCGACGGGCATCGCCGCCGCGACAGCCAATGCCGCAGCCGCGATCATCGCGGGCCACGACGCCCTGTGTTTCGACCTGGTTTCCTGCATCCGTTGTTTCCTTTCAACCGGCTTGATGACGTTTTGCTAACGCCTGATACCTCGATAACCCGCTTCGACCGGTTATACCGCAAGTTCGTTCAGAGACGGAGCGGCGAAACACCACGTCGTCGCCGCCCCGTCCCGTCTCGCGAACGGATCAGATCCGCTCGAAGATCGCCGCAATGCCCTGCCCGCCGCCGATGCACATCGTCACGAGCGCATAACGGCCGCCGATACGCTGCAACTCGTACAGCGCCTTGACGGTGATGAGCGCGCCCGTCGCGCCGATTGGATGACCGAGCGAAATGCCCGAGCCGTTCGGGTTCACCTTCGCGGGATCGAAGCCCAGTTCCTTGCTGACGGCGCACGCCTGTGCGGCAAACGCCTCATTCGCTTCGATTACGTCGAGATCGCCGACTTTCAGGCCGGCGCGCTCCAGCGCCTTCTGCGTCGCGGGCACGGGGCCGATGCCCATGTAGTTCGGATCGACGCCCGCATGCGCATACGCAACGAGCCGGCCAAGCGGCTTCGCGCCACGCTTCTCGGCGACGCTGCGCTCCATCAGCACGACAGCCGCGGCCGCGTCGTTGATGCCCGACGCATTGCCCGCCGTGACCGTGCCGTTTTCCTTCGCGAACACGGCTTTCAGTTTCGCGAAGTCGTCGGACGTCGCGTTCATGCGGACGTGCTCGTCCGTGTCGAAGACGGTGTCGCCTTTCTTCGACGCGATCGTGATGGGGAGAATCTGTTCCTTGAAGTAGCCGCTTTCGATCGCCTTCGCCGCGCGGCGGTGCGATTCGAGCGCGAGCGCGTCCTGTGTGTCGCGGGAGATGTCGTATTTCTTCGCAACGTTCTCGGCCGTTACGCCCATGTGGATCGACTGAAACGGATCGTGCAGCGCGCCGAGCATCATGTCGACGATGCTCGCATTGCCCATGCGCTGGCCGAAGCGCGCCGACGGCATGATGTACGGCGCGCGGCTCATGCTTTCCGCGCCGCCGCCGATCGCAATATCCGCGTCGCCGAGCAACACGGCTTGCGCCGCCGATACGATTGCCTGCAGGCCCGAGCCGCACAACCGGTTCACGGTCAGTGCGGGCGTATGCTGCGCGACGCCGCCGTTGAGCGCCGCGACGCGCGCGAGGTACATGTCTTTCGGCTCGGTATGGATGACGTTGCCGAACACGACATGGCCGACTTCGTCGCCGGAGACGCTCGCGCGCGACAATGCCTCGCGCACCACGCGCGCGCCGAGATCCGTCGGTGCGAAGTCTTTGAGGCTGCCGCCGAAGTCGCCGATTGCCGTGCGCACGCCGCTCACTACCACCACTTCACGTTGCATCGCTTGCTCCTCTCTGTTGTCTCAGATGAATGTCATGCGCCTCGTTGAAGACGCGCATGACCTTGCCTTGCTGAACATACCCGAGTTGCCGGATTTCCGCGCTGAATCTGACGCCATTGTGCTGCGGCGCTGGCGAACTGCGCGCGCTTCAGTGTGCGCTCAGGCGCCGAGAAGTTGTTCGACCGTCGCGCGATCGGGAATCGGCGCGACGGCGCCGAAGCCTTGCGTCGACAGCGCGGCCGCGACGTTCGCGTAGCGCGCCGCCTGGAACGGATCGTCGCCCGCAGCGATGCGCGCGATGAACGCGCCGCCGAAGCAGTCGCCCGCGCCCGTCGCATCGACGGCATTGACGACGTGACCGGGCACGACACGCCGCTCGTCGGGCGTCGCGATATACGAGCCTTCCTTGCCGAGTTTCAGCGCGACGACGCGCGGCCCTTGCGCGAGCAGAAAATCGACGATGTCGTCGCGCTCCGTCAAACCCGTCAGTTCGGTGACGTCGTCCCAGCTGGGCAGGCAGATGTCCGTCTGGCGGATCGCTTCGAGCATCACGGCACGCGCCCGCGCGAGCGGCCACAGCTTGAGCCGCAGATTCGTGTCGAAGCTCACGAGCACGTTGTGCGCGCGCGCGTGCGTGATCGCGGCGAGCGCGGCGTCGCAGGCGCTCACGCTAATCGCGAGACTGATGCCGGACAGATGGATGACCTTCGCGGCGGCGATTGCGTCGAGCGGCAAATCGCGCGGCGCGTAGCGGCTTGCTGCCGAACCCGCACGCAGATAGTCGAACTGATGGCCGGACGGACCGTGCGACACGAAATACACGCCCGTCGGCGCCTGATCGTCGATGCGCACGAGCGAGGTATCGACCTGCTCGCGCTGCCACAGATCAAGCAGCAAACGCCCGAACGGATCACTGCCGACAGCCGATACGAAACCTGTCGACGCGCCCTGCCGCGCGGCCGCGATGCAGAAGTTCGACGTGTCGCCGCCGAAGCCTTGCAGGTATGTGGGCTGGTCTTTGCCGGACTGGTTGAATTCGACCATTGCCTCGCCGAGCGCGAGGATGGACGGCGTGTTCGAGAGCATCGCTTAGACCTCGCCCCACAGATCGTGGCCGTCGGCACCCGTGATCTTCACCGACACGAAATCGCCGACCTTGTAGCGCTTCGACGCCTTGGTCGCGGGCGCGATATAGACGACGCCGTCGATCTCCGGCGCATCCGCCGCCGTGCGGCCGATGCCGCCATCGGCATTGATTTCGTCGACCAGCACCTTCAGCGTCTTGCCGACCTTGCGCGCAATGCGCTTCGCGGATACTTCTTCCGCGACTTCCATGAAGCGCGCGCGGCGCGCCTCGCGGACTTCATCGGGCAGCGCGCCGTCGAGTTCGTTCGCACCCGCGCCTTCGACAGGCGAATAGGCGAAGCAGCCAACGCGATCGAGTTCCGCCTCGCGGATGAAGTCGAGCAGCGTTTCGAACTGCTCTTCCGTCTCGCCAGGGAAACCCGCAATAAACGTGCTGCGGATGGTCAGGTCCGGACAGATTTCGCGCCATGCGCGCACGCGCTCGAGCACTTTCTCCGCGTTCGCGGGACGCTTCATGCGCTTGAGCACCTCGGGGTGCGCGTGCTGGAACGGCACGTCGAGATACGGCAGCACATGGCCCTTGAGCGGGCCTTCCGCCATCATCGGAATCACTTCGTCGACGCTCGGATACGGATACACGTAATGCAGACGCACCCATGCGCCGTACTGCGCGGCGAGTTCGCCGAGCGCGCCGACGAGGTCCGTCATGCGCGTCTTGATCGGCTTGCCGTTCCAGAAACCAGTGCGGTACTTGACGTCGACGCCATAGGCGCTCGTGTCCTGCGAAATGACGAGCAGTTCCTTCACGCCCGACTTGAAGAGGTTTTCCGCTTCGAGCATGACTTCGGCGACGGGACGCGACACGAGGTCGCCGCGCATCGACGGGATGATACAGAACGTGCAGCGGTGGTTACAGCCTTCGGAAATCTTCAGATACGCATAGTGACGCGGCGTGAGCTTGACGCCCGCGGCGGGCACGAGATCGACGAACGGATCGTGCGGTTTCGGCAGATGGCTGTGCACGGCCTGCATCACTTCGCCGAGGGCATGCGGGCCCGTCACGGCGAGCACCTTCGGATGCACTTCCTCGATCAGGTTCGAGCCGCTCGCGCTCTGCTTCGCGCCGAGGCAGCCGGTGACGATCACCTTGCCGTTTTCCGTGAGCGCTTCGCCGATGGCATCGAGGCTTTCCTGCACGGCTTCGTCGATAAAGCCGCAGGTGTTGACGACGACGAGGTCCGCGCCGTCATAGGTGCCGGAGATTTCGTACCCCTCCGCGCGCAGTTGCGTGATGATCTGTTCGGAGTCGACGAGGGCTTTCGGGCATCCGAGGGAAACGAACCCGACCTTCGGAATCGAAGCGGTCGGCGCGGCGGGGGTCGAAGTCTGCGACATAGAGAATGGTCCGGCGAGAGCGATGAGTGACGCGATATATGAGGGCTTGGGCGTGCAGCCCGGGCGCCGAAATCGCGGCAAACGTGGGTGCACCGTGCGACGGTGCCCTCGTGGCGAGGACCGTCGCGAAATGGGGCCATGTGGATCTTGTGGGAAGTCGGTTGGGCCCGCACAAGCAACCTCGGATTATACCGTGAGAGGGGTTGAGCGGCGTGCAGCGTGGCGGTTAGTGGGCGTCACGTCCGAAACACGCACGGGGAAAGTCACGTCGACATCCTGCGCGGAGTCTTACGAAGCAAGTTCGAATCTGAACTTCTTTCCCAGTGCATTCGCGGCGCTTGCCAACGTTGTCAGCGTGAGGCTCGTATCGTTCTGATCCAATAACCGGTTCAACGCCGCGCGACTCGTATTCATCTTTGCAGCCATTCGGGTCTTGGTCAGATTCTGCGCCTTCATTTCCTGCTCGATCTGCCAGGCGATAACGCGCTTCATGGCCGTAGCCGTGACTTCCTCAAGCAGCGATTCCTCGGCAAGGAAATCGTCGAAATTCCCACCTACGTGCTTGCTTGCCATGACACACCTCTTTCATGCTTAACCGCTTTGCAACTGACGCAATCTGTCTCTTGCAAGATCCAGATCCGCTTGCGGCGTAGCCTGTGATTTTTTGATGAAACCGTGTAGCAAAATCATCTTCGCGTCCACCACGGTGAACAGCACACGCGCGATCCGCTGCGGCGGCGTAATGCGAATCTCCCACAAATCACGCCCCATCTTGCGCACCAGTGGCATCCCAAGCGGCCAGCCGAACTGCACGGTCTTCACATCCTCGCCAATCATTTTCCTGTCCTCGGGTTCCAGATCCCGAAGCCATTGACGCACAGGTTCATTGCCCGTGTCAGTCTGAAAAAAGCAAACAGAAAGGACAATGACTACCGACCGGGTGCGCGGCATCGACCGCGACTGTGACTGATCTATCGTACCAACTTTGGTACGTTGCGTAAACTGCTTTCCCTTTCCAGAGACTCGAAGTCCGCATAAAACGATCGAACGCGGACACGCTCCAAGAGAAACACCGAGACGTGAATTGTCCGTTAGCGATGAAACGCCACTGAGGAATTGAATCGATCCATTCGCCGGATAAAACCGGCATTCCGTTTTTCTGATATTGGAGTTCCACGACAAACGCTTAATCTCCGTAAAATAGAAAACAGCCGCTTATGCGGCCGCTTCTTGATCGGACTCAGGCTTGTCGAGCTAATCAGCGATATTCAACGAGAGACTCGAGCCACGGTTGATGTCCGGGCCAATATTATTTTTTTATCGGTCGCTCATGTCAACACTAGCGATTCTGATTTTCTATAGCCAAAAAATCAGGAAATCCGAAATATCAAAAATTAATCTCAATCAGGTATTTCATGCAGATAAACAGTTGGAGATTGTATGTCGCAGCGTGCCGAAAACGACCAGACTTAGCCGGACATTTACGAGAAGAAAACACCCCTCTGCCCGGCGCGCACCGCCGGGCAGATTCGAGTATTCAGCCCGCTCTTCGCCCTACTTCTTCTCCGGCTCCGGATTCCCTTGCGGCGTCGGCTGCGTAAACGGGAACGTGCTGAACATCGTCTTCGCCTGGTTCTGCATCTGCTCCTGCATCTGCACGAACATGTTCTTCGACTGCTCGATATAGCTGGTCATCATCCCCTGCATCATCGGGGCTTGCATGTTCATGAACTGCGACCAGACCTCCGGATTCATCGTCTTGCCTTCGTACAGGCCCTTCGACTGATCCGCGAGTTTGCTCTGAATGTCGATGAACGCCTGGATGTTCTTTTCCAGGTACGTGCCCATCATGCCCTGCATCGCGTGTCCGTAGAAACGGATGATCTGCGACAACATGATCGACGAGAACATCGGCAGGCCGCCGCTTTCCTCTTCGAGAATGATCTGAAGCAGGATGCTGCGCGTCAGGTCTTCGTTGCTCTTGGCATCGATGACCTTGAAATCCTCCTGATCCAGCACGAGCTGCTTCACATCGGTCAACGTGATGTAAGTGCTGGTCTCTGTATCGTACAGTCGACGGTTCGGATATTTCTTAATGAGTCGTTCGGCTGTTTTCTTTGTAGTAGTGGTCATGTAACGCCTTTGAGCGCGAATGAAGCGCAGAAACGGCGTCCTGTCGCACGCACAGCGAAACGCTGCGCGTACGAGACGCCGCCAGAAACATCTGAACCATGTAACGTCCCGCTTCGTTCTTGCTGCGACAAAACAGGACGCTCACGGATCAGCCCATATGCAGGCCGCCGTTCAGCGAGAAATCGGCCCCCGTCGAGAAGCCCGACTCGTCCGACGCCAGCCATGCAACGATCGACCCGATTTCATCCGGCGTGCCCAGACGGCGCACCGGAATCGTCGCGACGATCTTTTCCAGCACATCGGCGCGAATCGATTTCACCATGTCCGTGCCGATGTAGCCCGGCGAAACGGTGTTGACCGTCACGCCCTTGGTGGCCACTTCCTGCGCGAGCGCCATCGTGAAACCGTGAATCCCCGCCTTCGCGGTCGAATAGTTCGTTTGACCGAACTGGCCTTTCTGGCCGTTCACCGACGAGATGTTGATCACGCGTCCAAAGCCACGCTCGACCATGCCGTCGATCACCTGTTTCGTCACGTTGAAAAGGCTGGTCAGGTTCGTGTCGATCACGGCCGTCCAGTCTTCATGCGTCATCTTGCGGAACACGACGTCGCGCGTGATGCCCGCATTATTCACCAGTATGTCGATTTCACCGACCTCGGCCTTGACCTTGTCGAACGCGAGCTTGGTCGACTCCCAGTCGCCCACGTTGCCTTCCGACGCAACGAAGTCGAAGCCCAACGCCTTCTGATCTTCAAGCCATTTCACGCGACGCGGGGAATTCGGGCCGCAGCCTGCGACCACCTTGTAGCCATCCTTCAGCAGACGCTGGCAAATGCTCGTGCCGATGCCACCCATGCCGCCCGTTACGTACGCAATTCGTTGTGACATAACACACACTCCATTATCGTTTTACGAGACGCCAGCCGCCTCGTGCTTCGCCTTCCGATATCCGATGCGTTCGGCGCGTTCGATGCAGCCAACCGCGCGAAAGCATCGGACCACGCCGCGCTGCCAGTCGCCGTTGGGCGGCACCGGCACGCGCGGCGGCCTCCTTGTGAAACGACCGCTTACGGACGCTCGAGCGCGAGCGCCACGCCCATGCCGCCGCCGATACACAGCGACGCGAGGCCCTTCTTCGCATCGCGCTTCTGCATTTCGTGCAGCAGCGTGACGAGAATCCGGGCGCCGGATGCGCCGATCGGGTGGCCGATCGCGATCGCGCCGCCGTTCACGTTCACCTTCGACGTGTCCCAGCCCATCTGCTTGTGTACGGCCAGCGCCTGCGCCGCGAATGCCTCGTTGATTTCCATCAGGTCGAGGTCGTTCACGCCCCAGCCAGCACGCTCCAGACAACGGCGCGATGCCGGCACCGGGCCCATGCCCATCACCTTCGGATCGACGCCCGCGTTCGCGTACGCCTTGATGCGCGCGAGCGGCGTGAGACCCAGCGCTTCCGCCTTCTTCGCCGACATCACGACAACCGCCGCCGCGCCGTCGTTCAGACCCGACGCGTTCGCCGCCGTCACCGTGCCTTCCTTCGAGAAGGCCGGCTTCAAGCCCGCCAGCGCTTCGGCCGTGACGCCGTGGCGCACGAATTCATCCGTTGCGAACGACAGCGGATCGCCCTTTCGCTGCGGAATCTGGATCGGCACGATTTCATCATCGAAGCGGCCGGCCTTCTGTGCGGCTTCCGCCTTATTCTGCGAAAGCGCCGCGAACTTGTCCTGGTCTTCGCGCGAAATGCCGTATTCCTTCGCAACGTTCTCAGCCGTCACGCCCATGTGGTACTGGTTGTACACGTCCCACAGGCCGTCGACGATCATGCTGTCGATCAGCTTCGCGTCGCCCATGCGGAAGCCGTCGCGCGAGCCCGGCAGCACGTGCGGCGCCGCGCTCATGTTTTCCTGGCCGCCCGCGATGACGATGTCCGCGTCGCCCGCGATGATCGCGTTGGCGGCCAGCATCACGGCCTTCAGGCCCGAGCCGCACACCTTGTTGATGGTCATGCCGGGCACTGCCATCGGCAGACCGGCCTTGATCAGCGACTGGCGCGCCGGGTTCTGCCCAGAACCCGCCGTCAGCACCTGACCCAGGATGACTTCGCTAATCTGCTCGGGCTTGAGGCCCGAGCGCTCCAGCACGGCGCGGATCACCGTGGCACCCAGTTCCGGCGCCGCAATCTTCGCCAGCGACCCACCGAATTTGCCGACAGCCGTGCGGGCCGCCGATACGATCACTACGTCAGTCATTTTCGTTTCCTCCGGGGCTGCGGCGACATGCTCCACAGTACCCCGTCAAGTTGTTAATCCGGTCAAGTCAGCATTACTGCGATACAGCGTCTGTCTCACTCCATCCGTCGTCACTCGTTATCCGTCAGGCGGCGGTCGCTCTTTTCACTTCGACGGCGACCGTATGCGAATGATTCGGCACCCGAACGATTATTCGCGCTCCTGCACGTAGCGGCCAGGCGCGGGTTCGATCACCGGGAACTCGGCCGAGCCGGCTTGCGCCGCGGGCTTCACCTTCTTGCCGGCGAACTGGTCGAGCCAGTTCGTCCATTCGGGCCACCAGCTGCCGGGTGTTTCCGTTGCGCTTTCGAACCAGTCGGCGGGATTGTCGGGCAGCGTTTTATCGTCGCCCGCTACCGACCAGAAGCTGCGCTTCTTCTTCGACGGCGGATTGATCACGCCGGCGATATGGCCCGACGCGCCGAGCACGAACTTGCGCGGCCCCGTCAGCAACGGCACCGACGCATACGCCGTTTCCCACGGCACGATGTGGTCTTCACGCGAGCCGTAGATGAACGTCGGCACGTCGATGCGCGTCAGGTCCACCTTCTCGCCGCACGTGGTCAGCGCTCCCGGCTCGCGCAGCTTGTTTTCCAGATACGTGTTGCGCAGATACCAGCAGTACATCGGACCCGGCAGGCTCGTCGAATCGCTGTTCCAGTACAGCAGGTCGAACGGCATCGGCGTGCGGCCCTTCAGGTAGTTGTCGACCACGTAGTTCCACACGAGATCGTTCGGGCGCAGGAACGAGAACGTGTTCGCGAACTCGAGGCCGCGCATCAGGCCAGCGGGCGTGCCGTTCTTGCCGCCGATGGTCTGCTCCCGCATCTGCACATGCGCTTCGTCGACGAAGATGTCGAGGATGCCCGTGTCGGCGAAGTCGAGCATCGCCGTCAGCAGCGTCATCGATGCCGCGGGATGCTCGCCGCGTGCCGACGCCACGGCCAGCGCCGTCGCGAGCAACGTGCCGCCGATACAGAAACCGAGCGTGTTGATCTGCTCGCGGCCGCTGATCTGGCGCGTAGTTTCGATCGCGGCCAGCACGCCATCGCCGATGTAGTCGTCCCATCCCTTCTCGGCGATCGACTGGTCCGCGTTGCGCCACGAAATCAGATACACCTGATGGCCCGACTCGACCGCGTGCGCGACGAGCGAGTTCTCAGGTTGGAGATCGAGGATGTAGTACTTGTTGATGCAAGGCGGCACGATCAGCAACGGCCGCTCGTACACGGTGGCCGTGCGCGGCTTGTACTGGATCAGCTGCATCAGCTCGTTCTCGAACACGACGGAACCTTCCGACATCGCGAGATTCTTGCCGACTACGAAACGCGATTCGTCCGTCTGCGATATCTTGCCGCGCTGCATGTCGTTGAGCAGGTTCGTCACGCCCTGGCGCAGGCTTTCGCCGTTGCTTTCGAGCAGCGTCTTTTGCGCTTCGGGATTCAGCGCGAAGAAGTTGCTCGGCGAGGCGGCCGCCGTCCATTGCTGCACGGCGAAGCGGATGCGCTCACGGGTTTTCTGGTCGGTTTCGAGCGCATCGACCAGTTCCTGCAGATAACGCGCGTTCAGCAGATACCACGCTGCCGTGTACGCGTAGACGGGCGTCGTCTTCCACGCATCCGAACTGAAGCGCCGGTCCTTGAGCTCGATACCCGACGAGCTTGTCTGCGTCGACTGTTGCAGCAACTGCATCGCCTCGCGCGAATAGTCGGACTGCAACTGCTGAAGACGCGTGGACGGGATCGATGCGCTCGGCACCTTCAACCCGGCAAGCTGCTGCGTGAACTGTTGCGCGAACTGAGGATTGAATGCCTGCCCGAAGAATGCGTTGAACGGCTGGCCTTCGGCCGGACCGCCCGGTTGAGCTTGCGTTTGCGCAAACTGTTTGGCGATTTGCTCGAAGAAGGGATTCGCAAACGGCAGCGAACCGGCCTGCGCCGTCGCCGCTTTCGCGAAGTCGGGCATAGCGGGGACACTAAAAGGATTGCCGTTCGCTGCAGCCTGCGCGCCTAGCGAACGCCATGCGTTCATCCAGGCATCGAACCATTGATGGACCCCTGCCGCATCCGCTTGCTGCTGCGTGCGGTCCGACGAGGTGTCCGTGCGAGAAGAAGTCGAGGAAGTTTGAGATGCAGCCATGCCTGCTTTTAACCGAAATGTCCTCGCGGACGGGTTGAGAGGCAGGTACTTGCGCGGCAGGCGCGAGTGGATCGCGACCGCGTTACGCCCTTGCCCGGTGGAGAACATTCTTGCGCCCCATCGCAAGGCATGTCAATGCTTGTTCCCGATTTTGCCGCACTGCGATAATTTTTTCATCATCGTTTTCCCGATGTATATGAAACCGAATTGCCGATGGAAGAAACGATTGTGCTGTGCAATGCAAAACGAGCCCGTGACTACGGGCTCGTCTGGCTGATGGGGGAACGCGCGGAACGCTTATGCACTGCGCAACCGCGTAGGTCTTCTTATTTTCGCGCAGTGCAGCATAAGACTGCATAAGACCCCGCTCGACGTCGGGCCACGCGCAGCAAAATTGCCTTTGCGCAGCGGCAGTTAGACGCGCCTGTCATTGATCCGCGAGCCAGATCAGCGCGGCCATGCGGCCCGTTTCGCGATCGCGTCGATAGGAGTAGAACCGCTCGCGTTCGGTGACCGTGCAGTGATCGCCGCCTGTCACGTTCGTCACGCCGATCTGCGCGAGACGCCAGCGCGCGAGCCCCGGCAGATCCGCGAGGAACTTGCCGGCATTCAGCGGGTGCTCGACGAAGGCGCTGGCGACGATATCGCGTTGTGCGCCGCCGACACCTTTCATGAAGGCGTCACGCACATCTGGTCCGACCTCGAAGGCCTGCGGGCCGATGCATGGGCCGAGATAAGCATGCAGCACTGACATGTCAGTGCCCGCGAGCGATGCGACACGCTGCGCCGTATTCTCCACGACACCCGACGCGAGACCGCGCCAGCCCGCGTGCGCGGCGCCCACCGCGCGGCCTTGCGGATCGCATAGCAGAACGGGCATGCAATCGGCGATCATCACCACGCATACCGGGCCCGTCCGGTCGGTCACGCTGGCGTCGGCTTGCATCAACGGTTCGCCGCGCTGTGTGGCGGCCAGCACGTCGTCTGCATTCACGACGGTCGCGCCATGAACCTGCGAGAGCCATGCGGCCTCATCGTGCGCTGTCAGCGTCATCAGACGCGCGCGGTTTGCTTCGACATGCGCGGGATCGTCGCCCGACTTCCTACCGAGATTCAGCCCGCCCGGTCCATCGACGCCATCGCGCCATGTGCCGAACGGCGGCAGGCTCTCGCCGCCATTGCGCGTCGTGACGAGCGCCCGCACGCGCGACGACACGGACCACTCGGGGCGCAGCACGTCATTCGTGGTCAGCTCAGGCAGCGTCATGCGCGGTCGTCCTTGTCGGGTGAGGCTTCGTCGTCGGCATCGTCTTCATCGTCGTAGTCGTCTTCGATCGATGCTTCGGCTTCGTCATCGTAGTCGTCGTCATACTCGTCGAAATCTTCCTGGTATGCTGCTTCGTGCTCGCGGCCGAGGCCCAACGCTTCGGACAGTTCAGCGATATCGTCCGGCACGTCGGCGCGCCATTGCATCGTGCGGCCCGTCCGTGGATGAACCAGCGCGAGCCGCCATGCATGCAGCGCCTGGCGCGCAAAGCCGCCCGGCAGCGGCGCCACCGAACGCTTGCCGCGCGCGCGTCCATAAACAGGGTCGCCGAGCAGCGGATGGCCGATGTGCGCGCAATGCACGCGGATCTGATGCGTGCGGCCCGTCTCCAGATCGCAGTGAATCGCTGACACGGGCTGCCGCTCCCATATCGCCGAATCGATGCGCCGGAAGTGCGTGCGCGCCGGCTTGCCCGCTGCGCCCGTCACCACGGCCATGCGCGTGCGCTCGCGAGGATCGCGGCCGATCGGCGCGTCGATCGTGCCTTCGTCGCGCATGTTGCCCCACACGAGCGCGAGATAGCGGCGTTTCACGGTGCGCGCCTGCAGCTGGCGCACGAGATCGGTTTGCGCTTCGAGCGTGCGCGCGACGACCATCAGCCCCGATGTTTCCTTGTCCAGCCGATGCACGATGCCCGCGCGCGGCAAGCCCGCCGCCGCGTCGCCATAGCGATGCAGCAGGCCGTTGAGCACCGTGCCGCTCCAGTTCCCCGCAGCGGGATGCACGACGAGGCCGGCCGGCTTGTTGATCACGACGAGCGTGTCGTCTTCATAGACGATATCGAGCGGCACGGGTTCCGGCGTGAACGCGAGCTGCTCGGGCAGCAGATCGGGCACGAGCTCGATCGATGCGCCAAGCGGCACCGGATGGCGGATTTTCGCGGGCTGCCCGTCGACGCGCACACGCTGCGCCTCGATCCAGCTTTGCAGCCGGCTGCGTGAAAACTCCGGAAAGACTTTGGCGAGCACCTTGTCGAGCCGCTCGCCGGCAAGCTCGGACGGCACCGTGACGACGCGCGGCGTTTCGTCCGCGCGCCGCGCGGAGCCTTGCTCCGCGGCGGATACAGGCTGTGGGGCGAGCGCATCGTCGACGAGATCGTCGTCGAGTGCATCGGCGCCCGGTTCACCCGCGGATGCGTTGGCGAGGTCGGCGCTTGGGCTATAATCTTTGTTGCTCTTCCGCGCGCCCTGACCGGGGCGCGGAGTATTGGAACGGGTCATCGAGACTGGGTCACCTGGACGTAAAGCTAGACTGGAAAATGCGAGCCTTGAACATCATTACTCAAACTGTTCGAAAGACGGTGGCCCAAAAGCTGGCCAGGAAAGCAGCCCTCTATGGCGCTTCCATGGCGGCCGTTACGCTGATAGCGGCCTGTCACGGCCTGCCGGAAAAGACCGACGAAACGGCCACGTGGACCAACAATAAATTATATACGGAGGCGCAAGACTCCTTGAGCGGCGGCGACTTCGGCAAGTGCGCGAAATACTTCGAAGCACTCGAAGGCCGCGACCCGTTCGGCCACTTCGCGCAGCAGGCGCAGATCAACGTCGCGTACTGCAACTGGAAGGACAGCGAAACGGACGCCGCCGACCAGGCCGTCAACCGCTTCATCCAGCTTCACCCGGATCACCCGGACATCCCCTACGCGTATTACCTGAAGGGCATGATCCACTTCAACGACGATCTGGGCCTGTTCGGCCGCTTCTCGGGCCAGGACATGAGCGAGCGCGATCCGAAGTCGCTGCGCGAGTCGTATGACGCGTTCAAGGTCGTCGTCGACAAGTATCCGCAGAGCAAGTACGCACCGGATGCCGCCCAGCGCATGCGCTATATCGTGAACGCGCTCGCGTCGCACGAAGTGCACGCGGCGGACTACTACTACCGCCGCGGCGCGTATGTGGCCGCCATCAACCGTGCGCAGCTCGCGATCAAGGAATACAAGAACGCGCCTGCGATCGAAGACGCGCTGCACATCATGATGCTGTCGTATCAGAAACTGGATCAGCCGCAACTCGCGGACGACACGAAGCGCATCCTGGCCGGCACCTTCCCGGACAGCCCGTACATCACGGGCCATGCCCGTCCGGGCAAGGAAAAGTCGTGGTGGCAGTTCTGAGCCGCCTGACCGGATAAAAAAACGCCACGGCTCATACCGTGGCGTTTTCGTTTCTGGCGTCCGCATTTCCGCGTTTTCGCAGTGGGCGGACGCTTCAGCCCGTCACATTCAGTCGCGCTCGAAGAGCGCAATCGACTCGACGTGCGACGTATGCGGGAACATGTTCACGACGCCCGCACCCTTCAACCGGTAGCCCGCTTCGTGCACGAGCAGGCCCGCGTCGCGCGCGAGCGTCGCGGGGTTGCACGACACGTAGACGATGCGCTTCGGCAACGGCCCTTCGCCGCTCTGCGCAATATCCGCCAGCGCCTTCGACACCGCGAGCGCGCCTTCGCGCGGCGGATCGATCAGGTACTTGTCGAAGTGACCGAGCGCGCGGATGTCGTCGGCGGTGACTTCGAACAGGTTGCGGCTAGCGAACGACGTATGGCTGTCGACGCCATTTTCCTTCGCGTTGTCGAGCGCGCGCGAGGTCAGCACCTCGCTGCCTTCGATACCGACCACTTCGCGCGAAATCCGCGCAAGCGGCAGCGTGAAGTTGCCGATGCCGCAGAACAGATCGAGCACGCGGTCCGTCTTCGCGGGCGCCAGCAACCGCAGCGCGCGGCCGACCAGCACACGGTTGATCTGATGGTTGACCTGCGTGAAGTCGGTGGGACGGAACGGCATGCGGATGCCGTATTCGGGCAGCGTGTAGTCGAGCTGCGCATCGAGCGGATAGAACGGATAGACCGTGTCCGGACCCTTCGGCTGCAGCCAGAACTGGACGTTGTGCTGATCGGCGAAATCGCGCAGCACCTGTTCGTCGGCCTCGTTGATCGGCTCCAGAACGCGCAGCACGAGCGCCGTCACCGACGAGCCGACAGCCAGTTCGATCTGCGGCATGCGATCGCGAATCGACAGCGCTTCGACCATGTGCCGCAGCGGCACCAGCATGTCGGACACATGCGGCGGCAGCACTTCGCAGCTCGTCATATCGGCGACGTAGCTGCTCTTCTTCTCATGAAAACCGACCAGCACGCCGCCCTTCTTCACGACGTTGCGCACGGTGAGGCGCGCACGATAGCGGTAGCCCCACGACGGACCGTGGATCGGCCGGAACACGGTTTCCGGACGCAGCTTCGACAGATGCATCAGATTGTCTTCGAGCACGCGCTGCTTGACGGCGATCTGCGCGCGCACGTCGAGATGCTGCATCGAACAACCGCCGCAGATGCCAAAAAACTTGCACTGCGGGCGGGTACGGATCACGCTCTCTTTAAGAATATCGACGACCTGCGCCTGTTCGAAACTCGGCTTCTTCCGGTAGCTCGAATAGGTTACACGTTCGCCGGGCAGCGCGCCCTCGACGAAGATGACCTTGCCGGGCGAGCCGTCTTCCGTGACGGTGCGGCCGACGCCGCGCGCTTCCATGTCGAGCGACTCGATATCGAGTTCGGGCGCCTTGAAGGGGCCAGCGGCTGCGTCTTCGCGCGCCTGCTTGCGCTTCCTGGACGAGCGCGTTTTACCAATGTGGGGGACAGTTTCGGACACCTGCGACTTCCTGACAGACTATGTAAAAGTGGGACCAAACACGAGATTGTAGACGAACGACACACACCGACGGAGATTTGACGATGCGACTGATCAGCTGGAATGTCCAGTGGGGACGCAGTGCGCACGGGGACGTGAACCTGTCGCGCACGGTCGACGAGGCGCGGCGGCTCGTTGATTTCGATGTGCTGTGCCTGCAGGAAGTCACGCGTGGCTTTTCGGTGCTGGCGGGGCATCCGGGCGACGACCAGTTCGCCGAGATCGCCGACGCCCTGCCCGGCTTCACGGTGCTGGAGGCGATCGGCGCGGATTTGCCCGCGCTGAAGCTCGATGCACCGGCTGCGCCGCGACGGCAGTTCGGCAATGCGATCGCGACGCGGCTGCCCGTCGAACGTGTGATCCGGCATTCTTTGCCGTGGCCGGCCGATTCGGAGGCGCCGTCGATGCAGCGCGTCGCGCTTGAGGCTGTGCTGCGCGCGCCGGGCGGTTCGGTGCGGGTCATCGTTACGCATCTGGAGTTTTATTCGCTAAAGCAGCGGCTCGCGCAGGTTAATCGGCTGCGCCAGTTGCAGCAAGAGGCCGCTGGGCATGCGGCGCACCCCGTACCCGCCGAGAACGCCATTGGGCCTTTTGCTGATACCGGGCGGCCTGTCAGTGCGATCGTGTGTGGCGATTTCAATAGCGCATACGATAGTGAAGCCTACCGGCGGATGCTGGAGCCGCTCGACGGCAGTCCTTCTTTTATCGATGCGTGGACTGCGCTGCATCCCGCGGAGACGCCGCCTATGACGGCGGGTGTCTATGACAAGGTCCAGTGGGCGGATGGGCCGCTGACGTGTGATTTCGTATTTGTCACCGAGGATTTGCGGACGCGGTTACGCAGGTGTGAGGTCGATGGCGCGACCCGCGCTTCGGATCATCAGCCGATTGTCGTAGAGATGGGTTGATTTTTGTTTGTCTGCGACGCTGGTGTTGGCGCTGGCATCCGCGTTACGGTGTTTGCAGCTCAAGCGTCGCCCCTGTGCGGGGCGGCAAAGAAAAGTAGGTGCCGCCCCGCACAGGGGCGACGCTTGAAGCACGAAGGCATAACGCGGATGCCAGCGCCAAGGCAAATAAACCAAACCGCGTGCATAGCAAACACCGCATCGCGGATGCCAGCGCGAACACAAGCAAACCACCCAGCGTCGCAGACATCAAAACCACTAATTATCAAACGCAGCGAGATACTCGGCCCAGTGCGGCGAAGCCTCCTGCGCCAAGGAGTTCTTCACCAACGCAATTTCATCCGCGTACTCCTCCGGCGAAAACCCACCCCGCATCAACTGAAACCGACAATAAAGCAGATACGTATTCACGACATCCGTCTCACAGTAGTTACGAATCTCATCGATCCGCCCTGCCTGAAACGCGTGCCACACCTGCCCGCCATCCATCCCGAGCTTGCCGGGAAAGCCACACAGCTTGGCAAGCGCATCGAGCGGCGCATTCGCCCGCGCCTGATACATCGCCAGCACATCCATCAAGTCGGTATGCCGCGCGTGGTATCGGCTGATGTAGTTGTTCCACTTGAAATCGCGGTCATCCTCGCCAAGATCCCAAAACCGGTTCGCGCGAATACCATTCACCAGCGCACGGTAATTCAGCACCGGCAAATCAAAACCGCCGCCATTCCACGACACGAGCTGCGGTGTGTACTTCTCGATCGTGCGATAAAACGACTGCACGAGCGAAGCCTCGCCATCCGAGGTCGTGCCAAGCGAACGCACCCGAAAACCATTGTTATCGCGGAACACGCACGAAATCGCCGCGACACGCTGCAGATGATGCGGCAGAAAATCACTGCCCGTCTTCTCGCGCCGCGCCGCGAACGCGTGCTCGGCCACTTCTTCGTCGGACATCGTTGCGGGAAGACTTTCAAGCCGGCGAATGCCGGCGACATCGGGAATCGTCTCGATGTCGAATACCAGAATGGGAGTCATCAGTTTCTAGAGAACAGCGTCCTTCCGAACGCCATTGGACGCAAAGAAGCGCTTCAGACGCACGAGCGCCTCTTGCTGGATCTGGCGAACACGCTCGCGCGTGAGGCCCATTTCGTCGGCGAGTTCCTCGAGCGTGGCCGGTTCGATGTGATTCAGCCCGAAGCGGCGCTCGATCACATGACGATGTTTGTCCGACAGCCGCGCGAGCCACGCGCGCGTCAGCGTCTCGAGCTCGCGGTGCTGCACCTCGGCATCGGGCGACTGGCTCTGGTCGTCGGACAACAGATCGAGCAGGCTGCTCGCCGGGTCGAGATCGAGCGGCGCATCGAGCGACGCCGTGTGCTCGTTCAAAGCGAGGATATCGGTGACTTCGTCCGTCGTCTTGCCCGTCAGATACGCAATGTCGTCGATGCTCGCGTCACGGCGCTCGGCCGCTTCGCCCGAATTCATCGAATTCTTTTCGAGGTGGCGCTTCGCGCGCAACACCTGGTTCAGCTCGCGGATCACGTGCACCGGCAGCCGCACCGTGCGCGCCTGATTCATGATCGCGCGCTCGATGCTCTGGCGGATCCACCACGTCGCATACGTCGAGAAACGGAAGCCGCGCGTCGGATCGAACTTTTCGATCGCGTGCATCAGGCCGAGGTTGCCCTCTTCGATCAGATCGAGCAGCGGCACGCCGCGATTCAGATAGCCCTTCGCGATGCTGACCACGAGCCGCAGATTGCGCTCGATCATCACCTGGCGCGCTTCGAACTCGCCCGCCTTCGCGAGGCGCGAATAGCGCTGCTCTTCCTCGACGGTGAGCAGCGGCTTCACGCTGATCCGGTTCAGGTAGTGCTGGATCGTGTCGGCCGTGAGTTCGGCCTGCAGCAACGCGCGAAAGTCGTCGGCGTCGGGCGCGGAATCGTTTGCGCTTTCGCGCCCCTCAGATTCCTCGTCGCGACCCGACGCACGCTCTTCGGAATCGTTGGAGTTCTCGAGGTCCTCGACGTTGTCGTCATCGACCTCCGAAGCGCCAGCGTCGTCCACCGAAACAGGCGTGGCACGGCTCACGGACTCAGTCTCTGCTTGCGACGGGCGGCGCTTCGATTTCGGCATGGTCGTATCGCTTGGCTTATTGCGGCGGCAAATACTTCATTGGGTCGACAGGCTTACCCTGGCGGCGAACTTCGAAATGCAACATCACGCGGTCCGAATCACTGTTGCCCATTTCGGCGATCTTCTGACCTTTGGTCACCGCGTCACCCTCTTTTACCATCAAAGCACGATTATGTGCATACGCTGTGAGATACGTCGCGTCATGTTTGATGATAATGAGATTGCCGTAACCGCGCAGCCCATTTCCTGCATAAACCACGCGACCATCAGCAGAAGCCTTTACCGCTTCGCCCGCCGATCCGCCGATGTTCACGCCTTTGTTCTTCGAATCATCAAAGCCGTTCAACAACGGACCACGCACGGGCCATGCAAACGTCACGTTGCCGTTCGACGCCGTCGCGTCGCTGGCCGCGGGCGGCGGCGTGATCGCCTGTGCACCTGACGCGCCCGGCGCCGCACCGTAAATGGGCGGCTGGTTGGCCAGGCCCGCCGACGGCGCCGGCTGCACGCCCGCAATTGGCGCGTTCTGCACCGCGCCACCGCCAATCGGCGCGGTCGCAACACCCGGCACGACGGGTGCGCCGTTCGCGCCCGGCGGCGCCACGCGCAGCAACTGGTCGACTTCGATCTGGTTCGGGTTCGTCAGGTTGTTCCACGTGGCGATGTCGCGATAGTTTTGACCGTTTTCGAGCGCGATCCTATACAACGTATCGCCGGGCTTCACTCGGTAATAGCCCGGAGGCGGCGGGCCGAGCGGCACGGCCGGCTGCGCGCCGGGCGCGGCGCCCGCCTGCGTGACGGTGCCAAGGGTGCCGGAGCGATCGACGACGGGCGCCTGATCGAGCCGCGTTGCACATGCGGCCAGGACGGACAGCATGGCCACGCAAACGCTGCGCTGAGCGACGGACAACGGGACATTCAGGCTTGTTCTTTGCATCGCGCGAAACATACTCATCGGGGTTAAATCACTCCGGATTTTAAGGGGACAAAGAAAACGCGATCAAGCCGCGATTCGCGCCACTGCGCGGGCCCCGTGCGCTCGACGAGCGTGAGTACCTGCGACTGTCCGTCCTGCGATCCGACAGGCGCCACAAGCCGCGCGCCAATGGCAAGCTGCTCGAGCAGCGCCTGCGGCACATCGAGCCCAGCTGCCGCGATCACGATCGCATCGAACGGTGCCGCGGCCGGCAAACCGATCCGTCCGTCGCCGTAGTGCAGACGGATGTTCGGGATGCGCAGCGGACGCAGGTTCGTCTTCGCGCGCTCGTAAAGCGGCTTGATGCGTTCAATCGAATAGACGTCGCGCGCGACGTGGCTCAGCACCGCGGCCTGATAGCCGCAGCCGGTGCCGATTTCCAGCACGTTCGCGAGCGTGCGGCCCTGCGCGGCCAGCTCGATCATCCGCGCGACCACAGAAGGCTTCGAGATCGTCTGGTGATGGCCGATCGGCAGAGCCGCGTCCTCGTAAGCCTGCGTGGCAAGGCCGGGATCGACGAACATATGACGCGGCACCATCGCCATCGCGTCGAGCACGCGCGGGTCCGTGATGCCGTTCGCCCGCAGCCTTTCGACCATCCGCTCGCGCACGCGTTCTGACGTCAGCGTGACGGCGCTCGTCAACGCGACGTTGGGCGCGCCCGTGCGCTCGAACGACGTCGTCACGGGACGCGGCAACTGGTTGCGCGCGCCGTCATTGCGGATCGTGGTTGCGCCTTTCGTATTGACGATTCCGGACGGACTTTTTGTAATCGCGGGCGTGCGCGCGGACGAACTGGCCGCTTTCGCGTTCGAATTGAGGATGCCTGTCGCGCTCTTCGCGCCCGCCGGCGTTTTTGCGGCCACGTTGCCGCTCACGCCGCTGCGCGCGCGGCCTGCTGCCTGCGCGTTCAGATTGGGTACGGCCGTCTTGGTTGCGGCAGGCTTCGATGCAGCCGGCTTGGCCGCACCCGCTTTCGCGCCGCGTGCGTCCGCCCGGCGCGGCTCGCGCACCAGGTCTTCGAGTCCAAGCGGAAAGCGCTTTGCGCGCTCGCCCGTCATGAAGCGCCGCTCCCGGCGCTCAGCCAGTCGCGCGCCGCGGGCAGCATAGCCGTATGGGTCAGATCGAGTTGCAGCGGCGTGATCGACACGAGGCCGTTGGCCACCGCGTGGAAGTCGGTGCCTTCGCTGGCATCGCGCGCGCCGCCCGCCGGTCCAATCCAGTAGATCGGCTCGCCGCGCGGATTGGTCTGCCGGATCACCGGCTGCGACGGATGCCGCTTGCCCAGGCGCGTGATGCGCCACTCGAGCAACTGCTCGTAAGGCAGGTTCGGAATGTTGACATTCAGCAACGGATAACCGGGCAACGGACGCTCGAGATAGTGCGCAACGATTTCGGCGGCAACACGCGTGGCGTCTTCGAGATGCACCCAGTCTTTATCGACGAGTGAAAACGCGATAGCGGGCACATTGAACATGATGCCTTCCGTCGCCGCGGCGACGGTGCCCGAGTACAGCGTGTCCTCGCCCATGTTCTGCCCGTTGTTGATGCCGGACACGACGAGATCGGGCGTGTGATCGAGCATGCCCGTCAGCGCGATGTGGACGGAATCGGTCGGCGTGCCGTTCACGTAGTAGAAACCGTTGGCCGAGCGCAGCACCGACAGCGGGCGCGAAAGCGTCAGCGAATTCGACGCGCCGCTGCAATTCTGTTCGGGAGCCATCACGGTGACATCGGCGAGCGGCTTCAGCGCTTCGTAAAGCGCAGCAAGGCCTGGCGCCAGATAACCGTCGTCATTGCTGAGTAGGATTCGCATGCGGCGATTGTAACCGAGGAAACAAGGCACGCGAACGACACACGGGCCCCGCGCATGCCTATGCTTTCATGCAGCGTGGCATGTGTGCAGCAGCATGGTGAAAGCGCACGGTCGTTCGAGCTTGCTTTACACTGCTCTGCTACAAGGGTTCGGCAGATGGCGACTGTTGCTTCGTGGCGTTACTTCGCAGCGGCACACGCGTTGCATCAACCACGCGACCGGCACGCAGTCGGAAGCACGCTTATGAACCATGCATGAACCGTGAAGCCTGCAACGCACATTGACCGAAGGGAGACACGATGCGCGCAATCCGCTGCAACCAGTACGGGCCGCCTGAAAGCTTGAACATCGAGGAACTGCCCGATCTCGTGCCGCAAGCCGGCCAGATCGCAATCGACGTCAAAGCGGCAAGCGTCAACTTTCCCGACGTGCTGATCATCCAGAACAAATACCAGTTCAAGCCGCCCCTGCCCTTCACGCCCGGCGCGGAAGTCGCGGGTATCGTGCGCGCCGTCGGCGACGGCGTCACGCAGTTCAGGCCCGGCATGCGGGTGGTCGCCTACACGCAGCAAGGCGGCTTTGCCGAGCAGGCCGTCGCGGACGCGAGCGCATGCGTGCCGTTGCCCGAGGACGCCGACCTCGAGACGGCAGCCGTCTTCACCCTCGCCTATGGCACGTCGCATCACGCCGTGGTCGATCGCGCGGCACTGAAAGCGGGCGAGACGATGCTCGTGCTCGGCGCGGCAGGCGGTGTAGGACTCGCCGCCGTCGAAATCGGCAAGGCGCTCGGCGCACGCGTGATCGCGGCGGCATCGAGCGACGAGAAGCTCGCGACCTGCGTCGCGCACGGTGCCGACGCAACCATCAACTACGCGACGGAAGACTTGCGCGAACGCATCAAGGTGCTCACGGACGGCAACGGGCCCGATGTGATTTATGACCCTGTCGGCGGCAGTTATGCGGAGCCGGCATTTCGCAGCATCGGCTGGCGCGGGCGCTATCTCGTCGTGGGCTTTGCGAACGGCGAAATTCCGAAGCTGCCGTTCAATCTCGCACTGCTGAAAGGCGCGAGCATCGTCGGCGTGTTCTGGGGCGATTTCGCGCGGCGCGAGCCGCAACGCAATGCCGCCGCGTTTCAAGAAATGCTCGGCTGGATTCGCGAAGGCAAGCTCACGCCGCTCGTGTCGGCGCGTTATCCGCTCGAAGACACGGCGCGCGCGCTCAACGACATGGCGCAGCGGCGCGTGCTCGGCAAGATCGTGATCACGCCGTAAGCCTCAATCGCCTTTCAAACACAAACGGCGCGTGACCTTCGCAGGTCACGCGCCGTTTTTCAATTGGAACGTCGGGCGATCAGAGCTTTTCTGTCTCGCCACTCTTCGGCTGCCATTTCATCAGGCGCTTCTCCATCGCGCCGACGATCGCATCGAGTATCAACGCGAAAGCCGTCAGCACGAGAATGCCGGCAAACACGGTGTTGATATCGAACGTGCCTTCGGCCTGCAGGATCAGATAGCCGACGCCGCGCGCCGAACCCAGATACTCGCCCACCACCGAGCCGACGAACGCCAGCCCCACCGACGTATGCAGGCTCGAAAACACCCAGCTCATCGCGCTCGGCAGATAGACGGCGCGCAGCAGCTGCTTGCGGTTCGCGCCGAGCATGCGTGCGTTCGCGAGCACGACGGGGCTCACTTCTTTCACGCCCTGATAGACGTTGAAGAACACGATGAAGAACACGAGCGTCACGCCGAGCGCGACCTTCGACCAGATGCCGAGCCCGAACCACACGCCGAAAATCGGCGCGAGAATCACCCGCGGCATCGAGTTGGCGGCCTTGATGTACGGGTCGAACAACGCGCTCGCGAGCGGCGACAGCGCGAGCCACAAGCCGACCCCCAGTCCGAGCACCGTGCCCAGCGCAAACGCGAGCACGGTCTCGATCAGCGTGATCCACAGGTGCAGATAGATTTCACCAGACGCGAACCATTCCCAGATCCGCACGAGTACTTTCTGCGGCTCGCCGAAGAAGAACGCGGCCTTGTTGGCGTCGTCGAAATAGAACGCGGGCAACAGTGTCGGGCTCGTCAGCACGTACCAGAGCACGAAGCACAGCACGAGCAGCAGCCACTGCCAGATCACGAGGTTCGCGCGGTTCGGGCGCAATGCTTTCCACATCTCAGTTGCCCTCCGGCGCGACCGTCAATTGCTGCTGATAACCTTTGAGCACTTCATCGCGCAGCACACTCCAGATCTGCGCGTGCAATTCGACGAAGCGCGGATGCGAGCGCACTTCGGCGACATCGCGCGGGCGCGGCAGATCGATCGTGAACTCGCCGATCGGCCGCGTACCCGGCCCCGCCGACAGCACCACGACGCGGTCCGACATCGCAATCGCTTCATCCAGATCGTGCGTGATGAAGAGCACGGCCTTGCGCTTCGCGGCCCACAGATCGAGCAGCTCGTTTTCCATCAGCTGGCGCGTCTGGATATCGAGCGCGGAAAACGGCTCGTCCATCAGGATGATGTCGGGATCGAGGATCAGCGTCTGCGCCATCGCGACCCGCTTTCTCATGCCGCCCGACAGCTGATGCGGATAACGATCCCCGAACCCACCTAGGCCGACGCGCTTCAGCCATTCGTCGGCGCGCGCGAGAGCTTCGGCGCGCGGCACGTCATGGAACGACAGGCCCGCCAGCACGTTATCGAGCGCCGAGCGCCACGGCATCAGCGCGTCGGCCTGGAACATGTAGCCCGCGCGCCGGTTGATGCCCGAGAGCGGCTCGCCGAACACCGTCACCGCGCCCGAGGACGGCTCCAGCAGCCCCGCGCCGACGTTCAGCAAGGTCGACTTGCCGCAGCCCGTCGGGCCGACCACGGAGACGAACTCGCCCGGCGCGATGCGCAGCGTCGTGTCCTTGACGGCGGTGTAGCTTTGCCCGCGCTTCTCGCGCGACGCAAACGTGCAGGTAATGTTTTCGAGCGCCAGGGCGGCAACGGTCATCGTTCGGCTCGCTTGTTTCGATGCTTCGGTGGTTCGATGTCGCCACGTCGTGACACGGCAGGGCTTCCGCCCGCACGCGCGTCGCCGGGCGGAAGCCCGGTACGGATCGAGGTTGAATCGAAGTTTAGATCGCGCGTTATGCCTTGACCGTCGCGAGCGCCTTCTTCACGAAGTCGTTCGTCCAGGTCTTCGACAGATCGATCGGCTTGCCATTTATCGTCTCGTCGAACGCCTGCAGCGTCTTCAGCGACGTCGCGGGGCCGTCGGCGGGCATCAGGCCATCGGGCGACATTGCCTCTTTCACGTGCTGCCACGCATCCAGATACAGCGCGCGGTCGCCGAGCAGATACGACTCAGGCACGGTGTTGATCAGCTCGGTGCCCGTTGCCGTCTGCAGCCACTTGAGCGCGCGCACCATCGCGTTGGTGAGCGCCTGCGTCGTATTCGGATTCTTGCTGATGAACGATTGCGAGGCGTACAGGCAGCCGGCCGGCATGTTGCCGCCGAACACCGTGCGCGTGTCGCTGAGCGTGCGCGTATCCGACACGACGCGAATCTCGCCCGAGCGTTCGAGCTTGGTCATCACCGGGTCGAGATTGGCGAGCGCGTCGATCTGGCCGGACTGCAACGCGGCGATCGCGCCGGCGCCCGCGCCGACGCCGATAAACGACACGTCCTTCGCCGTCAGCCCGGCTTTGGCGAGCACGAAGCTCGCCATGATCGACGTCGACGAGCCCGGCGCTGTCACGCCGATTTTCTTGCCCTTCAGATCGGCGATCGACTTGTAGTTCGCCATCGTCTTCTTCGACACGGCGAGCACGATCTGCGGCGCGCGGCCTTGCAGCACGAATTCTCGAAAGTACTGGCTCTTCGCCTGCAACAGCAGCGTGTGCTCGAACGCGCCGGACACCACATCCGCGCTGCCGCCGACGGCCGCCTTCAACGCCTGCGAGCCGCCCGCGAAATCGGAGATTTCGATTTCGAGCCCTTCGTCCTTGAAGAAATTGCGGCGCTCGGCGATGGTGAGCGGCAGGTAGTAGAAGAGGTTCTTGCCGCCGACAGCGATCGCGACTTTCGACGTCTCCAGCTTGCTTTGCGCGAACGCGAGCGGCGAGCCGACGAGCGAGGCGCCCGCGAGTGCCGCGCCGCCTGCGAGGAAGCTTCTTCGTTGCATGGTCCTGTCTCCAGTTTTTGTTCTGTCGCGGGCTGATCCGCCCGTCTTCGTGCGCTAGCGTGTGTGCCCGCTACACGATCTGTTGCGCGTGCAACCTTGCAATGTGGTCCGCATCATAACCCAGCGTTTGCAGAACTTCATCCGTATGTTCACCCAGTTCCGGCCCGAGCCAGCGCGTCTCGCCGGGCGTCTCCGAGAGCTTCGGCGTGACGTTCGGCAGCGTGATGTCGCGGCCATCGTGCCACTTGAACGTCTGGATCATCTGGCGCGCGACGTACTGCGGATCGGTGAACATGTCGGCGACGCTGTAGATGCGGCCCACGGGCACGTCGGCGGCGTTCAGCACGTCGAGCGCTTCGTCGATCGTGCGGCTGGCTAGCCACGCGGCGATCGCGCCGTCGATCTCCTGCGTGCGCGGCACGCGGCCATCGTTATGCGCGAGCGATAGGTCGTTCGCAAGGTCTTCGCGGTCGATCGCGAGCATCAGGCGCTTGAAGATGGGATCGCTGTTGCCGCCGATCACGATGCTTCCGTCGCGGCACGGATAGGTGTTGGACGGCACGATACCCGGCAGCGATGCGCCCGTGCGCTCACGGACCATGCCGTACACGCCGTATTCGGGCACCACGCTTTCCATCATGTTGAAGACGGCTTCGTACAGCGCGACATCGACGACCTGCCCTTTGCCGCCGTTCACCTGCCGATGATGCAGTGCCATCAGCGCACCGATCACGCCATGCAGCGCCGCGATCGAATCGCCGATCGAAATGCCGATGCGCGGCGGCGGCAGGTCCGGATAGCCGGTGATATGACGCAGCCCGCCCATCGATTCGGCAATCGCACCGAAGCCGGGACGGTCGCGATACGGGCCCGTCTGCCCGTAACCGGACAGACGCACCATCACGAGACCCGGATTTTCCGCCGACAGCACGTCATAGCCGAGCCCCAGCTTGTCGAGCAGACCAGGCCGGAAATTCTCGACGACGATATCCGCTTCCTTCGCGAGCTTGCGAACGATTTCCTTGCCTTCGTCGGCCTTTAGATTGATCGTCACCGACTTCTTGTTGCGCGCCTGCACGGCCCACCACAGCGACGTGCCGCCCACTTCGGGATAAAGCTTGCGCCATTTGCGCAGCGGATCGCCGCCCTTCGGATCTTCGATCTTGATCACGTCCGCGCCGAACTCGCCGAGAAAACGCGCGGCGAACGGGCCCGCGATCAGCGTGCCGAGTTCGAGCACCTTGACGCCCGCGAGCGGTCCCTTGGGCTTTTCCGCTTCGGTTTTTTCCGTTGGCGTTGAAGTGGATGCGCTCATGTGTCTCCTGATCTTCGTTGTGCTGGCCGGGCGGTCCTGCTGTCACACGTTGTGGTTCGGACGAGTTGTGGTGCGGACAACGCGCCGTTACATCGAACGCCTGTCGAGCATCGCGCGCGCGATCGTGCCCGCGTCGACATATTCGAGTTCGCCGCCCACAGGCACGCCGCGCGCGAGCCGCGTGACGGACAGGCCGCGCGCCTTGAACGTCTGGCCGAGATAATGGGCCGTCGCCTCGCCTTCGTTGGTGAAGTTGGTCGCGAGCACGACTTCCTTGACGACGCCGTCCGACGCACGCCTGACGAGCCGGTCGAAATGGATTTCTTTGGGGCCGATGCCATCGAGCGGACTGAGGCGCCCCATCAGCACGAAATACAGGCCGCGATAGGTCATGGTCTGTTCGAGCATGATCTGGTCGGCGGGCGTTTCGACGACGCACAGCAGCGTCGGATCGCGTTCGCTGTCGCTGCAGACCTCGCAGATCTGCGCTTCCGTGAACGTGTTGCACTTCTCGCAGTGCTGCAGATGCTCGGTGGCGAACAGCAGCGAGCGGCCGAGTTTTTCGGCGCCTTCCCGATCGTGCTGCATCAGGTGATACGCCATGCGCTGCGCGGACTTCGGACCGACGCCGGGCAGCGCACGCAGCGCTTCGACGAGCGCCGACAAGGCGGAAGGTTGTTTCATGCTGGTACGGCGGCGTCGACGTGTAGTGGGTTGAATCGCGGATGTGTTCCAGCGAGCGAAGCCGCGCCATTCGACAACGAACGGCGAACGCGCGGGCATATGGCCATGAGGCGATGCGGCCATGCGCCGCGCGCGACACGCTGCGCGTTGTTAGAACGGCAGCTTGAATCCCGGCGGCAACGGCAGGCCCGAAGTCATGCCGCCCATCTTTTCCTGCGCGGTGGCTTCTGCCTTGCGCACGGCATCGTTGAAGGCAGCGGCGACGAGGTCTTCGAGCATGTCCTTGTCGTCGGCGAGCAGGCTCGGATCGATCGACACGCGGCGCACGTCGTTCTTGCAGGTCATCGTCACCTTGACGAGGCCCGCACCCGACTGCCCCTCGACTTCGATCAGCGCGAGTTGCTCCTGCATCTTCTTCATGTTTTCTTGCATCTGCTGGGCCTGCTTCATCAGCCCGGCGAGTTGACCTTTCATCATGGACTTGCTCCTTCGTAATAATGGATTCGGTTGGGCGCGTGCGCGTCGGCGTAATGGGAGGCGCGCGCGGAAGTCAGTGGCCGGCCGCGCTCTGGCCGCCTTCGGCGCCCGGCGCGAGCGGGCGAACGGAGCCCGGCACGATGCTCGCGCCGAATTCGCGGATCAGCGACTGCACGAACGGATCGGCGCCAATCTCGCGCTCGGCTTCCTGCTGGCGTTTCGCGCGTTCGATCGAGTCGAGCACGGCGGCCGTGCGCCGCACGGGGCCGACCTCGACCTGCACGTCGATTTCGCTGCCCAGCCGCTCGGCCAGCGCCGCCTTGAGCTTCGCGACCTGCGCGGATTCGGTGTAGAGCTGGACCGCGACGTTGAGCTTAAGCGTCTTGCCCTCGACGGCCATCAGTTCGCTGTTGAACGCGAGCTGATAGGAGATGCCCTTGAGCGGCAGCGTGACGGCAAGCGCCGGCCAATCGCCTTCGACGCCGATCGCATCGAGTGGCACGGCGGGCGGCAGCGTGCGGATATCGACGACGGGCGCGGCTGTCGCAACGGGCGTAGCGGGCGCATTGCCTCGCCCGACCAGCATGTCGTCCGGGCCACTGTCGAAGACAGGAATGAAGTTGTCGTCGGAAGCCGCGAAGAACGCATCGTCCGACGATGCGGGCATATAGTCGTCGGGCGGAATGTCATCCCACGGCGGGACGCCAGAGGCGCCCTGCGGCTGTGCGGCACGCGGCGTCTGCGTGCGCGCGGCGTTTTCCTGTTGCGCGGCGGCCGCGGCGCGGCGGGCGGGATCGGGCGTCGGCACGCGCACGGCGACGCGCGGCGCGGCGGGTTTGGCCGGTGCCGCAGGCGTCGCTGACGCGGGAGCGGCCGAGGCCGGACGGCTTCCCGTCGATACCTTCAGGCCCGCATTGCGCAGCACGTCGAGCGCGGCGCTCGCACCACCTGCGCGGCGCGGAGCGGATTCGGTCTGCGTGGAGGAATCATCTGCCGGCGCAGCGTTATCTTGTTGCCCGATCGACGCAACCGGCGAATCGACGTTCGCTGTCGATTCGGCTGAGGTCGAAGCCGCAGCCACCGACAGCGGCGTGACGGCGGCATCGACAGGCGCGGCCTGAATTTCAGGCGCAGGCTCTGGCGACACGGCCGGCTCAGGAACGGCTTGCGGCTGAACCGGCGCCGGTTCGGGTTTCGCCACCGGAGCGACGCGGGGTGCAATGGCAACGGTAGTAGCCGCTGGCGCATCGCTCGTGCGAGCCTGCGGCGCGGCAGCAGCCGCCGCCGCGACAGGCGCGCCCGTCCGCTTTGCTCCAGCAGCCGGGACGCTCGAGCGGCCAGCCGGCGTCACACCGCCTCCGCCGCCACCGTTCGGGGCCGGTTCGAACGCGAGCATGCGCAGCAGCGTCATCGTGAAGCCTGCGTATTCATCAGGCGCAAGGCCCAGCTCGCTTCGGCCGATCGTTGCGATCTGATAGAACAGTTGCACCTGCTCCGGACTCAGCGTGTCAGCGAAACGGCGCAGGTCGGCGGCTTCCGGCCACTCGTCCAGCACCGACGACGGCGAAAACTGCGCCCACGCGATCTTGTGCAACAGACTTGCCAGATCCTGCAGCGCGGTCGAGAACGACAGGCTGCGCAACGCCATTTCGTCAGCAACCGACAGCACGGCCGCACCCTCGCCCGCGACGAGCGCGTCGAGCAGGCGGATCAGATAGCTTTGATCGAGCGCGCCGAGCATGCCGCGCACGGCTTCCTCGGTGACCTGGTTCGCCGAGTAGGCGATGGCCTGATCGGTCAGCGACAACGCATCGCGCATCGAGCCGTCTGCGGCGCGCGCGAGCAGGCGCAGCGCCTGCGCTTCATGCGGAATTTTTTCTTCGCCGAGAATGTGCTCGAGATGCGACACGATATGCCCTGCCGGCATCTGCTTCAGGTTGAACTGAAGACAGCGCGACAGCACCGTGACGGGAATCTTTTGCGGGTCGGTCGTGGCGAGGATGAACTTGACGTGCGGCGGCGGCTCTTCCAGCGTCTTCAACATCGCGTTGAACGCGTGGTTCGTCAGCATGTGTACTTCGTCGATCATGTAGACCTTGAAGCGCGCATCGACGGGCGCATAGACCGCGCGCTCCAGCAGCGCAGCCATTTCATCGACGCCGCGATTGCTCGCCGCGTCCATCTCGACATAATCGACGAAGCGCCCTTCATCGATCTCGCGGCACGCACGGCACACGCCGCATGGCGTAGACGTGACGCCCGTTTCACAGTTGAGCGCCTTCGCGAAGATCCGCGACAGCGTCGTCTTGCCGACGCCCCGCGTGCCGGTAAACAGATAGGCGTGGTGCAGACGGCCGCCGTCGAGCGCGTGCGTGAGCGCGCGCACCACGTGCTCCTGTCCGACGAGCGAAGCGAAATCCTTCGGCCGCCATTTGCGTGCGAGAACTTGATAGGTCATCCGGAAATTGTATCAGCAAGACTGACGCGAAAAGACGAATCGATAACGCGCCCGATAGCGCGTTCAAGCGAGGCGTGACAACGCTCTGACGCCTCATTGAATTTCGCTAAGGGAGCGATAGAAGATGCCGCGTTTCGAACGACGCCGCAAAGAGAGCAAACAGGGGAAATAATGCGAAGGAAAAAAGGAAGGTGACGAGCCTGACCCTCGGCACTGGCGGAAAACGGCTGTGGCTGCTTCGTTCCCGACCTGACCAGGTTGACCGCACCTCCATGCGAGGAGGCCCGTCACGTCGCATTCTAACATCGCTCGCTGCGCCGCGCGAGAGGCTCGCAGACAAAACGCACAGAAACCCCGTTCAAACTTCGTCGCCACCCTCTTGTGTTCGCGCGCGCGAACTCCAGATAGTTGATGTCACGAGGGAGCTACCGCGCTTCGCATCGACACAGGGATCATCTGAGTGATGTAAAGCCGCGGCGCGAAACCCTACTGTCGGAATGCGTACTATCACGACGGGCAACGCATAGCAATTTAGGCTAAACTGACGTTCAAGTGGCCCGCAAAGCCAAGCCAGCCCGCTCTCCTGAAGGTGTCCCCACGATACTTCCCGCAGCGCGTTTCATGGTTTGTCCTGTGGCAAAGCGAACGGAAAGTTTTCTGATTTTGTTGTATCGTGGCGGGCATTCAAAGCAGGCCTCGAACCGAAAGAGGTATTCACACAAATGAGCGAACACATCAAGCATATTAGCGACGCGTCGTTTGAACAGGACGTCGTCAAATCCGACAAACCCGTGCTGCTCGATTTCTGGGCGGAATGGTGTGGCCCGTGCAAGATGATCGCGCCGATCCTCGACGAAGTTGCGAAGGACTACGCTGATCGCCTGCAGATCGCCAAGATCAATGTCGACGAACATCAATCCACGCCCGTCAAGTTCGGCGTGCGCGGCATCCCCACGCTGATCCTCTTCAAGAACGGCGCGGTCGCTGCACAGAAGGTTGGCGCACTGTCGAAGTCGCAACTCACCGCGTTCCTCGACGGCAACCTTTAATTTGCATACACGGCACGCGCGCCGCAAGCGCGCTGCCCGGCTCGCACAGTGCGTCGGCAGTGAAGCAACGCCACGCATGAAGCGAGCCGCATGATTCTTGTTGTCGCTGGACAACAATGACAACAAGAATCATGCGCCGACAAAGAACCGGCCGCGCAGGCTGGTTTTGGCGTGTGCTATGCTAGAATCCACAAAACGTCGAAAAGACGGGTAAGTCCTTGAGCGGTTCCGCTCACTTCTCCTCCCAGAATTCATTTCAGGTCGCACCTTCTCTGCGGGTTCTCCGTATGCATTTATCCGAGCTTAAGACCCAGCACGTTTCCCAATTGATCGAGATGGCCAATGGTCTCGAGATCGAAAGTGCGAACCGCCTGCGCAAGCAGGAACTGATGTTCGCCATTCTAAAAAAACGCGCCAAAACGGGCGAAACGATCTTCGGTGACGGCACCCTCGAAGTGCTGCCGGACGGCTTCGGCTTCCTGCGCTCACCGGAAACCTCGTATCTCGCCAGCACGGACGACATTTACATCAGCCCGTCGCAGATCCGCCGCTTCAACCTGCATACGGGCGACACGATCGAAGGTGAAGTCCGCACGCCGAAGGACGGCGAGCGCTACTTCGCGCTGGTGAAGGTCGACAAGGTCAACGGCCAGCCGCCGGAAGCCTCGAAGCACAAGATCATGTTCGAGAATCTGACGCCGCTGCACCCGAACAAGGTGCTGCTGCTCGAACGTGAGATGCGTGGCGAAGAAAACGTCACGGGCCGGATCATCGACATGATCGCGCCCATCGGCAAGGGTCAGCGCGGTCTGCTCGTCGCGTCGCCGAAGTCCGGCAAGACCGTGATGCTTCAGCACATCGCGCATGCGATCAAGCAGAACCATCCGGACGTGATCCTGTTCGTGCTGCTGATCGACGAACGTCCTGAAGAAGTGACGGAAATGCAGCGCTCGGTGGCGGGCGAAGTCATTGCGTCCACCTTCGACGAACCGGCCGCGCGTCACGTGCAGGTCGCCGAAATGGTGATCGAAAAAGCCAAGCGCCTCGTCGAAATGAAGAACGACGTCGTGATCCTGCTCGACTCGATCACGCGTCTCGCACGCGCCTACAACACGGTTGTCCCCGCATCGGGCAAGGTGCTGACGGGCGGTGTCGACGCGAACGCGCTGCAACGTCCGAAGCGCTTCTTCGGCGCGGCCCGTAACATCGAGGAAGGCGGTTCGCTGACCATCATCGGCACGGCGCTGATCGAAACCGGCAGCCGCATGGACGACGTGATCTACGAAGAGTTCAAGGGCACGGGCAACATGGAAGTGCACCTCGAGCGCCGTCTCGCGGAAAAGCGCGTCTATCCGTCGATCAACCTGAACAAGTCCGGCACGCGTCGCGAAGAACTGCTCATCAAGCCTGAGATCCTGCAAAAGATCTGGGTGCTGCGCAAGTTCATCCACGACATGGACGAAGTCGAAGCAATGGAATTCCTGCTCGACAAGATCCGCCAGACGAAGAACAACGCCGAGTTCTTCGACATGATGCGTCGCGGCGGCGGCTAAATAGCCATCGCGCCCGTCGGCGTTCGCGCCCACAAAAAACGCCTGCTTTCGAGCAGGCGTTTTTTTATTTTCACGCGCTGCGCCTGCGCAAGCGACAATGCGATCGCGCACCTATCTCTATAATGCTTCACCTCCCGCCGACCAGTGAAGCATCACCATGCCGATCGCCGATTCCCCCACTCTGCTGACCGTGCGCGACGCCGCCGAACGCCTCGCCGTCACGCCGCGCACGCTCAAATACTACGAAGAACGCGGGCTCGTCACGCCCAGCCGCAGCGAAGGCCGCTATCGTCTGTACGACGAGGATGATCTCGAACGCTTTTCGCGCATCCTGCGTTTGCGCGCGCTTGGTTTTTCGCTGGCAGGCATCACCGAAATGCTGAAGCGGCCGCTCGAAAACACCGAAAGCGGACGCCGTGGCTATTCGATGGAATCGTTGCAGCAGATACGCGACGGTCTCGCGCAGCAGGTCGAGTCGCTCGATGCGCGGATCGAGTCCGTGCAGCGCGAACTGAAGGAAGCGCAGAAGCTCAAAGCCGAACTGAGCGACGACCTGGATTACGTGCAGCGCCGTCTCGCCGGCGAGAGCGCTGACGAACTGATCCAGAAGCGGCGCGCATCGGCCGCTTTGAAGCGCACCAAAGGCACGAAAGCCTGAACGCCGCGCGGGCCGCCGCCCTACATCGATCACTCAAACAAATCCAGGCACGCGATGTTTTCGAAACTCACTCGATGGCTCGACACGCGCCGCCGCGACCGCGCGCTGCGCACTTACGCAATCGACGACGCGCTCTGGCAGGCGACGCTCGACGGCCTGCCATTCCTGTCGCATTTCGCGCCCGCCGACCTGCAGCGCCTGCGCGAGATGACGAGTCTCTTCATCGCGCAAAAGGAATTCTCGACTGCACACGATCTCGAACTGACCGAACAGATTACCGTCGCGATCGCCGTACAGGCCTGCCTGCCCGTGCTCAATCTCGGGCTGGAACTGTATCGCGGCTGGGTCGGCGTGATCGTCTATCCGGGCGAGTTCGTGATCCGCAAGACTGTCGAAGACGAAGACGGGGTCGTGCATGAAGTCGAGCACGATGCGAGCGGCGAAGCTTGGGAAGGCGGACCCGTGATCCTGTCGTGGGAAGACGCGCAGATGACGGACAGTTCGGACGCCTACAACGTCGTGATTCACGAGTTCGCGCACAAGATCGACATGGTGACGGGCGAAGCGGATGGCCACCCGCCCCTCTTTCGCAAGCTGCATGCGCCGCTCGATTCCGCGCATTGGGCGGACGTGTTCGACCACGCATACGACCAGTTCTGTGCGAAGGTCGACGCGGTGCCGGATCGCCGCTGGGCGCGCTTCGAGCGTGAATCGCTGATCGATCCGTATGCAACCGATCATCCATCGGAATTTTTTGCCGTGTGCAGCGAGGCGCTGTTCGTGAAGCCGCGCGAGTTCGAGGCGGAGTATCCGGAGCTATACCGGCTGCTCGCGCGTTATTACCGGCAGGACCCGGCGCGCACGGGCGCCCTCGGCGACGCAAGTATCTGATCGGCAAGGAAAAATGGCCGAAAGTAATCCGGTGCTGCCTCTGCGAAAAAACGTCCCCGAGCCTCGTCAAAGGTCTGATTTTCTGGCATAATCGCCGTTTTTCGACCTTAGGCAAGTGGCTCGCGGTTGCGGAATTCTCCGGCTCCCGGGTTGGCTACCGCCAGACTAAAGGAAAGACCATGAAAGAAGGCATTCACCCGAATTACCGCGAAGTCCTGTTCGTCGATATGTCGATCGACTTCAAGTTCGTGACGCGCTCGACCATCCAGACGCGTGAAACGGCCGAATTCGAAGGCAAGACGTACCCGCTGGCGAAGATCGAAGTCTCGGCGGAATCGCACCCGTTCTACACGGGCCAGCAAAAGATCATGGACACGGCCGGCCGCGTCGAGAAGTTCAACAAGAAGTTCGGCTCCCGTGCTACGGGCAAGGCCGTGAAGTAATACCCCGCGAAGTTGTACGTGCGTGGCCCCGACTCCCGTCCGGGCCGCTACGATGCAAAAAGGGCAGCGCAAGCTGCCCTTTTTTGTCGGTGGACGCTTTGTCGACACACCGCCCGGGTCCGCGTCGACAATTCGCCCGCCCCCCGCCCGTTTATCTGCCGTGCAACTGTCTGTAAGGCAGCGTGTGACGCGCACCGCGCCACCCGTCTACAATGCCGCATGTCTGAATCCGAGACGCCTCCTGCGCTCCACCAATAACTCACGGCTGCCACGCGCGCGGCCCCACACGAACACCGCATGAGATCTGTCGTTCGCCTCACTGCCTCCGCCACCAGCGCGCTGCCGCGCTGGCTGCTGCTTACCATCTGCGTCGTGTATGCGTCGTTCGGCCTGTTCGGGCGCGACCCGTGGAAGAACGAGGATGCAGCCGGCTTCGGCGTCATGTGGACGATGGCCAACGGCTCGCTGCACGACTGGCTGCTGCCGAATCTGGTCGGCAAGTACATGACGTCGGACGCGCCGCTCGGCTACTGGCTCGGCGCGAGCGCGATCCGCGTGCTGGACCCGCTGGTCGACGCGAGCAATGCGTCGCGGGTGTTCACGGGCCTGCTGTTCTGCGCCGCGTGCGCGTTCGTCTGGTACGCGGCCTATCTGCTTGGTCGCCGGCCCGAAGTGCAGCCGTTCAAATACGCATTCGGCGGCGAGCCCGAGCCGCGCGACTATGGCCGCACGCTCGGCGACGGCGCGCTGCTGATCCTGCTCGCCACCTTCGGCCTCGCCGAACGCGGCCACGAAACCACGCCGCAGATCGCGCAGTTCGTCTGCATCGCGATGCTCATCTACGGCCTCGTGCGGATGGTCGACAAACCCGTTCAGGGCGCGCTGATCTGGGGTGGCGCGATCGGCCTCGTCACGCTGACGAGCAGTCCTGTGCTGGTCGGCGCGCTGCTGATCGGCACCTTTGCGATGATGGTGATCGTCCACGAGACGCACTGGCGCACGCTGATGCTGGCCGGTCTGCCCGTCGCGCTGGCGCTGTCGGTTGCGTGGCCGCTCGCGGCCATCGCGCTCTACCCCGATGACGCCGTCTGGTTCCTCCAGCAATGGATGCGCAGCAGTCTGCATGCGTTCGCGGGCCCCTATGGCTCGACGCTGCTCTACGCGGTCAAAAACCTGTCGCTGTTCGCATGGCCCGCGTGGCCGCTCGCGATCTGGGCGTGGTTCAGCTGGGCCGGGCTGCGGCGCGCGCCGCACATCGCGATTCCGCTTTCGGTGATCGCGCCGATGCTGGTTCTCGTCGTGCTGCAAAGCCATGGCTCGAACCGTCTGTTCATGCTGCTGACGCCCGCGCTCGCGGTGATCGCCGCGTTCGCGCTGCCGACGCTCAAGCGCGGCGCGATCAATGCCATCGACTGGTTCGCGGTGCTCAGCTTCACCGTGCTCGGCTCGTTCGTCTGGCTGGTGTGGCTCGCGGGCATGACGGGCTTTCCGCATCAGCTGGCGCGCAACCTTGCGCGCCTCGCGCCGGGCTTCACGCCGCAGTTCAAGATCCTGTCGTTCGTGTGCGCGGTCGCCGTGACCGTCTGCTGGTTCGTGCTGGTGCAATGGCGCGTGGCGCGTCATCCGAAGGTACTGTGGCGCAGCGTCGTGCTGTCGAGCGCAGGTACGACGCTGATGTGGGTGCTGCTGATGACGCTATGGCTGCCCGTCGTCAACTACAGCCGGACCTACAAGGACGTCGCCCAGCAGATCGCCGCGCACCTGCCGTCCGACTACAACTGCATTTCGCCCGCGCGCCTGGGCGACGCGCAGATCGCCACGTTCGCCTACTTCGGCGACATGCATTTTTCGTTCGACGATGACTGCGACGTGCTCCTGCGCCAGGACAGGCAGGACTTCGGCGAGCCGAGCGCGATGTCGAACTTCGTCTGGAAGCTCGTCTGGGAAGGCCGCCGCGTCGCCGACCGCGACGAACGCTTCCGCCTGTACGTGCGTATCGACCGGCCGCAGCCGCCCGTCAAGCGCCGCCCGTGGCGTCCCAAGAAAGCCGGCTGACCATGTTTGCCGATGTGCGGAAAATCGCCGGGCTGGCGTGGCCCGTGCTGATCGGCCAACTGGCGATCATCGCGTTCGGCGTGATCGACACGGCGATGGTCGGCCGTTTTTCGGCAACCGATCTCGCCGCGCTCGGCCTCGGCTCGTCGATCTACATTTCCGTGTATATCGGTCTGACGGGCATTCTGACGGCGCTGCAACCGATCGCCGGTCAGCTCTACGGCGCGGCGCGCTACGAGGAAATCGGCGAGGAAGTGCGCCAGGCGCTGTGGCTCGCGCTGGCGCTTGCCGTCATCGGCTTTCTGATTCTCTACTTCCCTCACCCGCTGCTGCAGCTTGCGCGTGCACCGGAAGCGCTGCGCGAGCGCACCGTGTCCTATCTGCAGATACTCGCGTTCGGCTTGCCCGCGAGCCTCGCGTTCCGCGTCTATAGCTCGCTGACGAATGCCGTCGGCCAGCCGCGGCTCGTGATGATCCTGCAGATCGGCGCGTTGCTGCTGAAGCTGCCGCTCAACGTGTTGCTGATTTTCGGCAAGCTCGGCTTGCCGGCGCTCGGCGGTCCGGGCGCCGCGCTCGCCAGCATTCTGATCAACTGGACGCTTGCCATCGTCGGCATGACGGTGATGACGAAGCTCGACGTGTTCCGGCCGTTCGCGATCTTCCGGCATTTCTGCTGGCCGGTGTGGCGGCGCCAGGCGGCGCAGTTGAAGCTCGGCGTGCCGATGGGGCTGTCGTATCTGATCGAGGTCACGTCGTACACGTTCATGGCACTCTTTATCGCGCGCTTCGGCACGACGACGCTGGCGGGTCATCAGATCGCCGGCAACATCGGCGCGGTGCTGTACATGACGCCGCTGTCGATTGGCATCGCCACCTCGACGCTCGTCGCGCAGGCGCTCGGCGCGCATCGCTACGAAGCGGCGCGCACGCTAGCGCGGCATGGCATCGCGATGGCCGTTGCGATCGCGTGCTGCTACGGCGTGATCGTGCTTGCGCTGCGGCCCGTCATCATCGCGGGCTACACGCCGAACGCGCATGTCGCGCAAGCCGCGATGCCGCTGGTGCTGATCGTCGTTTTCTACCATCTGTGCGACGCGCTGCAGATCACGTCGGCGTTCGTGCTGCGCGCGTATCGCGTGGCTGTCGTGCCGACCGTGATCTATGCCGTTGCGTTGTGGGGCGTCGGGCTGGGCGGCGGTTATGCGCTTGGGTTCGACGTCGGCGGCTGGGTGCCGGAATCGTTCACGGGCGCGCGCGGATTCTGGCTCGCGAATACGGCCAGCCTGCTGATTGCGGGTATTGGCCTCGCCATCTATCTGCGTACGATTAGCGCACGGTCCGTGCGGATGGGCGCTGTGAAGCAGGCGGATGGCGCGGCCTGATTCCATTGCAGCCTGCGCTGACGTAGTAGTGCTGGGCCTCCGTGCCCGCCGAAACCCAGCACCGATCTGCTTGTCCGTAAGCCGACCACCTCCCTTTACAGACCGAGCGTTTGGAAGGGCCCGCAACCGCCTCTTCGGAGAATGTCGCAAAAACAGACCGTTAGTTGCATTTGAGCCCTTCTGCAAACCCGCCACCGATCACCCCATCGACTCAGACCGCAGCCTCCGTCGCTTCCTCCTCATCGCGCCGCTCGAACACCTCACGCGCCGCGAACAGCGCATTCAACGCAGCCGGAAATCCCGCATACACGGCCATCTGCATGAACACCTCGACGATCTCCTCGCGCGAGCAACCAACGTTCAACGCCGCCTCGATATGCACCTTGAGTTGCGGCTGCGCGTTGCCGAGCGCGGCCAGCGCCGCGATCGTCGCGATTTCCCGCGCGCGCAGGTCGAGTTGCGGCCGGCTATATACATCGCCGAACGGAAACTCGATCAACAGCCGCGCGAAATCCGGCGCAATCGGCGCGAGCGATGCGATCACCTTCTCCCCTGCCGTGCCGTCGATTTCCTTAAGCTTGTCCCAGCCGCGTGCGTAGCGATCGTCGTGTGCGTGATTCATGGCGAGTCCTTTACATATGAGTTGTCGATGCGTCCTGTCGATGCTCCGCGTTCGGCCGCCTCATAAAACACGATCTTGTCGCTGATCGCGTCGAGGTTGGTCTGCAACTCGGCGATGCGCGCGAGCACGGCGTCGCGATGCTCGATCAGCATCGCGCGCCGCGCGCCGTACGTCGCATCGCCTTCGGCACGCAACGCGGCGAAAGCCTGCATGCCGGCGATCGGCATCCCCGTTGCTTTGAGGCGCATTACGAATTGCAGCCAGTCGAGATCGGTGGGCGCATACAGGCGATGCCCCGCGTCCGTGCGGCCGATGGACCGCAACAATCCCGCCTGCTCGTAGTAGCGAAGCGTATGCGTGGAGACGCCGGTCGTCGCGGCGACCTGACCGATGGTGAGAGCTTTCGACATGACGGAACTCAGGTTAGGACTTCGAGTGAACTCTAAGTCAAGTGCTATCTGACAAAGCGTGGATTTCAGCGGGATCCTACCTGTGAAGCAGGTTGGGAACGTCGTAAGCGTCAGTTAGAATCGGCTGCGATCCGAAAGAAAAATGAAACCGGGAGCGCAGTCGATGCTAAGCGGCACCATCAAACGTCAAGCGATATGGGCAGCCGCAGCGGCTGTGATGCTCGGCCTTCTCATTAGCGTCACATGGCGCGCCGATTCAGCGCGCATCACTCAGGTCACGCCACAAGGCAAGGTTGCGCAGGTCCGCCAGGTGGTCGTCAAGTTCGACGAATCGATGGTTGCGTTCGGCGCGCCCGATCTGCCCGCGCCCGCGCGCATCAAGTGCAACGACGCGTCGGCTAGCGCCGGCCAGCCGCGCTGGATCGACGACAAAACCTGGGCATGGGATTTCACCGCTGATCTGCCGCCAGGCGTCGCCTGTTCGGTCGATCTGAACGACGGGCTGAAATCATCGGCGGGTCAGGCGTTGACGGGGCCGCGTCACTACGCGTTCGAAACGGGCGGCCCGTTCGTGCAGAACGTGCAGCCCTACGGCGGCGAAATCGAGGAAGATCAGGCGTTTGTCCTGCGGCTCAACGGTCCCGCGACGGACGCATCGGTGCAACAGCACGTCTGGTGCGAATCGATCGGCCTGGGCAACCGGATTCCCGTGAAGAATGTCGATGCCGCCACGCGCACCGAACTGCTCAAGCGCTTCCGTCTGCAGAAGGAAGCGGCGCGCGTGCTGACGCTGCAATGCCAGCAGACGCTGCCGTCCGGCGCGAAGGCGCAACTGGTCTACGGCAAGGGCGTCGCGAGTCCAAGCGGCATTGCGAACGAAGTCGAGCGCCGCTTCGACTTCAATGTGCGCGAACCCTTCGCCGCGAGCTTCAGTTGCGAGCGCGAGAATGCGAAGGCGCCCTGCACGCCGTTGCGGCCGTTGCGCGTGCAGTTCAACGCGCCCATCCTGCGCACCGATGCGGAGAAGATTCGCATCAAGGGGCCGAACGGCGAGATCAAACCGACCTTCCCCGCTGACGACAAAGACCCGCAAACAAGCACCGTCGAATTCGCCGCGCCGCTGCCCGAACGCGCCGACCTGACCATCGAGCTGCCGTCGAATCTCAAGGACGTTAGCGGCCGCGCGCTGACCAACGCAGACCTCTTTCCGCTGAAGACCGCGACGGCGCCAATGCCGCCGCTCGCGAAGTTTTCGTCGGGCACGTTCGGCATCATCGAGCGTTTCGCGGAACCGGACATGCCCGCGCTCGTGCCCGTTACGCTGCGCAACGTCGAGGCCGATCTGCATATCGCGGGGCTCAATGCGGGTAACGCGCAGTTCACGAAGCTGCGCGTCGATGCCGACAGCGACATTCGCCGCTGGATGCACAACGTCGATCGTTTCGACGGCTTCATGATGGACCGTCAGTCGATCAACCAGCAGATGCTGCAACTGCTCGCGCACAATCCGCACCCCGTGATCGTGCCGCGCAAGGCCGACGACTCGGACCCAAAGGAGGACCGCAAGAATCCGCTGATCGACATCCGCTCGCTGTCGCTGCTCGCGGGCCAATCGAACGTCGAAACGCTCGCGCTGCCGAAGGCCGATCCGAAAGCGCTGCGGCCTTTCGAAGTGGTCGGCGTTCCTGTGACGAAGCCCGGCTTCTATGTGATCGAACTCGCGTCGCCCGCGCTCGGCGCGTCGCTGCTCGGCAAGCAAGCGCCGATGTACGTGCGCACGGCTGTGCTCGTCACGAACCTCGGCGTGCATTTCAAGCAAGGCCGCGAAAATAGCGTCGTGTGGGTCACGACGCTCGACAAGGGCCAGCCCGTGCCGAATGCGGACGTGCACGTGAGCGATTGCAACGGCGACGAACTCGCGTCGGGCAAAACCGACGCGCACGGCGTGCTGACGATCAACCAGTCGCTGACGTCCCGCAACGAATGCAAGGAAGACAGCTTCGAAGGCTTCTTCGTGTCGGCGCGCATCGAGGATCCGAAGACGGGCCACGACATGGCCTTTGTGCGCTCCGACTGGAATCGCGGCATCGAAGCGTGGCGCTTCAACGTGCCGACCGACACGAGCATCCAGCAAACGGTACGCGCACACACCGTGTTTGACCGCACGCTGTTGCGCGCGGGCGAAACGGTGTCGATGAAGCACATGATCCGCGTCGAGACGATGCACGGCCTCACTTTCCCGAAGACGTACCCGACGCGCCTGACGCTCCGCCATCTCGGCAGTGGTCAGACCTGGCATCTGCCGCTCAAGTGGACCGCCGATCACACGGCGGATTCGACCTTCGCGATTCCCGCTGCGGCGAAGCTCGGCGAATACAGCGTGTCGCTCGATGACGGCGATGCGAGCGCAGCATCGAACAACGACAGCGACGACGACAGCAGCGCCGACTCGGCCCGCCATAGCTATTCGTCCGGCAGCTTCCGCGTTGAAGAGTTTCGGCTGCCCGTGTTCAAAGGCACGATTGCCATACGCGACGAAAAGAATCACCCGCTTGTTGCTGCGAGCGAAGCGCCCGTCACGCTGCAAATCGACTATATGTCGGGCGGCGGCGCGTCGGGTCTGCCCGTGCAGGTGTCGGCGCTCATGAAGAGTACGACGCCCGCTTTCGCCGGCACGTATCCGGAGTTCAGCTTCGCGCCGTACAAGAAGCGCAACGACGCCAACACGTCGTCGTCCGATGACGAAGAAAGCGAACAGGCCGCCGACGACGACACGTCGAAGCTGATCGCCGACAAGGAACCGGTCACGCTCGACCGCAACGGCGCGGGTAGCCTGAGCCTGAAAAACCTGCCGCAAGTGGACGCGCCGAAGCGTCTCGCGCTTGAAGCCACGTTCGCCGATCCGAACGGCGAAGTGCAGACGATCAGCGGCAACGCGACGCTGTGGCCCGCCGCCGTCGTCGCGGGCGTGAAGTCGGGGCAATGGGTGTCGGTCGGCAACGCGGTGCCCGTGAAGGCGCTCGCCGTCGATCTGCAAGGCAAGCCGCGCGCAGGCGTGTCGCTCGAAGTGCGCGGCATCGCGCGCATCACGATCACGTCGAGAAAGCGCATGGTCGGCGGCTTCTATGCGTACGACAACCACACGGAAACCAAAGACCTCGGCACGCTGTGCAGCGGCAAGAGCGACGACCACGGCCTGATGACCTGCGACGCGAAGCTCAAGGAAGCGGGCAACGTCGATCTCGTCGTCACCGCGAAGGACGGCGAAGGCCATGCATCGATGGCCGCGACGTCCGTGTGGGTCACGCGTGAGGAAGACCTGTGGTTCGGCGGCCAAAACACCGACCGCATCGACGTGCTGCCCGAAAAGAGCGCCTACGAACCCGGCGAAACCGCGCGCTTCCAGGTGCGCATGCCTTTCCGATTCGCGACGGCGCTTGTTGCCGTCGAGCGTGAAGGGATTGTCGAAACGCATGTCGTGAAACTGGACGGCAAGGACCCGACCGTCGAGCTGAAAGTGAGCGAAGCGTGGGGGCCGAACGTGTACGTGTCGGTGCTCGCGCTGCGCGGACGCATCCGCGAAGTGCCGTGGTACTCGTTCTTCACGTGGGGCTGGAAGGCACCGCTCGAATGGGCGCGCGCGTTCTGGTACCAAGGCCGCTACTACGAAGCGCCGACGCCGCTCGTCGATCTGTCGAAGCCCGCGTTCCGCTACGGTCTCGCCGAGATCAAGGTCGGCACAGCCGCGCATAAACTGGCCGTGACGGTCACCCCGGACGCGAAGTCATACACGGTGCGCGGCAAGGCGCATGTGAAGCTGCGCGTGCAGATGCCGGGCGGCAAGCCCGCGCCCGCCGGCACGCAGATCGCCGTCGCCGCCGTCGACGAAGCGCTGCTCGAACTGATGCCGAACAACAGCTGGGACGTGCTCGACGCGATGCTGCAACGGCGCGCGTACGGCGTCGAAACGTCGACTGCGCAGATGGAGATCGTCGGACGCCGGCACTTCGGTCGCAAGGCCGTGCCCGCGGGCGGCGGCGGCGGACACAGCTCGACGCGCGAACTGTTCGACACGCTGCTGCTGTGGAACCCGCGCGTGACCCTCGACGCGAACGGCGAAGCATCCGTCGACGTGCCGCTCAACGACGCGTTGACGAGCTTCCGTATCGTGGCGATCGCGGCCGTCGGCGACGGCACGTTCGGCACGGGCAGCACGTCGATCCGCAGCACGCAGGATCTGCAGCTGATTTCCGGCTTGCCGCCGCTGGTGCGCGAAGGCGACCAGTTCCGCGCGCAGTTCACGCTGCGCAACACCACCACGCGCGCGATGAAGGTTGTTGTTACGCCGAACGTGCCTGGGCTGTCGTTGCAAACACAAACCGTCGATATCGCCGCCGATTCGGCACGCGAAGTCGCATGGACGGTCTCGCCGCCCGACGGTCTTTCCGAGGCGAACCCGGCGGCCTTGACCTGGAACGTCAGCGCAGCGGAACAAGGCGCATCGCACGCGACGGACGCACTCAAGGTCACGCAGCGCGTGACGGCCGCCATTCCCATCACCGTGCAGCAGGCGACGCTCACGCAAGTCGACGGCTCGTTCTCGCTACCCGTCGCCGCGCCGCCGAATGCGACGACGACGCAAGCGGGCGCGCTGCGCGGCGGCATCGCCGTGTCGCTGCAATCGAAACTGTCGGACGGCATGCCGGGCGTGCGCCGCTGGTTCGAGCGCTATCCGTATAGCTGCCTCGAACAGCAGACGTCGGTTGCGCTGGGCTTGCGCGACCCGACACGCTGGCAAGGCGTGCTGGCGCGCATGCCTGTCTATCTCGACAAGGACGGTCTCGCGAACTACTTCCCGCCCGGTGACGACAACGGCAACACGGGCAGCACCACGCTCACCGCGTATCTGCTGTCCGTCACCGACGAAGCCGCGAAGCTCGACCCGCGCTTCGCGTTGCCCGACGATCTGCGCGCGAAGCTCGAAGGCGGTCTGACGAATTTCGTCGAAGGCAGGCTCGAACGCAACTTCTGGGCGCCGCGCAAGGACCTCGATCTGCGCAAGCTCGCCGCGCTCGAAGCGCTGTCGCGTCATGGCGCCGCACGCGCGAGCATGCTCGGTTCGATCGAAATCGCGCCGAACCAGTGGCCGACCTCGGCCGTGCTCGACTACTACGCGGTGCTGTCGCGCGTGAAGGACATTCCACAGCGCGACGAAAAGCTCGCGCAGGCCGAGCAGATCATCCGCGCACGGCTCACGTATCAGGGCACGCGCCTCACCTTCTCGACGGCCGACAACGACGACCTGTGGTGGCTGATGTCGGGCACGGAAACCAACGCGGCGCGCACGGCGCTCACGTTCGTCGATATGCCCGGCTGGAAGGACGAGATGCCGCGCCTCGTCGCGGGACTACTCGCGTTGCAGAAGAACGGCGCATGGCAGACGACGACGGCCAACCTGTGGGGATCGATTGCCGTGCAGCGCTTCTCGCAGGTGTTCGAGAGCGTGCCTGTGACGGGGCAAACGAAGCTGCAACTCGGTTCGACTGACAAGACGATTTCATGGAGCCAGCCCGCTGCCGCAAGCGCGAACTATGCGTCCGCAACGGCCATCACGAAGACGGCCGACACGCGCAGCCAGTTGCTGCCGTGGCCGCCCGAAACGCGCAGCGCACCCGTGTCGCTGACGCTGACGCACGACGGCACGGGCAAGCCGTGGGCGACGATCGAAAGCCTCGCCGCTGTCGCGCTGAAAGCGCCGTTCGCCGCCGGCTACCGGATCACGAAGACGGTCACGCCGATCGATCCCGCCGTGAAGGGCGTGAACACGCGCGGCGATATCGTGCGCGTGCATCTGGATATCGACGCGCAGACGGACATGACCTGGGTCGTCGTCAACGATCCCGTTCCGGCCGGCGCGACGATACTCGGCTCGGGCCTCGGCCGCGACTCGGAAGCCGCGACACAAGGCGAGAAATCGAAGGGCGAGGCGTGGCCGGCATTTGTCGAGCGTGGTTTCGACGGCTATCGCGCGTACTACGACTACGTGCCGAAGGGCAAGTTCTCGGTCGAGTACACGGTTCGGCTGAACAACGTCGGCACGTTCGGCCTGCCGCCGACGCGCGTCGAAGCGCTCTACGCGCCGTCGACATTCGGCGTGCTGCCGAATGCCGCCGTCGTCGTGAAGCCGGCGACGGCTGCGAAGTAAGGAGAACGCGTGATGCGCGCCTGGACCAATGCGATGAGCCGCAACACACCGCCGAACCGGCCGTGGCGCATCGCGTTCACGTTCGCGCGCATTGCGCTATGCGTTCTGCTGCTCGCCGAACCGCTCGCCGCGCACGCGCTGCCTAAGTTCGACGACGTACGCACGCAATGGCGCAGCTCCGACTGGCTGCTGCTATCGCGCGACGGCGTGCCGCTGCAACGCACGCGCATCGACAAAACCGAGCGGCGCGGCGACTGGGTCGCGCTCGCGGACGTCTCGCCAGCGCTGCGCGAAGCGATCGTCGTATCGGAAGACAAGCGCTTCTACGAACACAGCGGCGTCGACTGGCGCGGCGCGACGGCCGCCGCGTGGGCGAACCTGTGGAACACGCGCACGCGCGGCGCATCGACGGTCACGATGCAGTTGACAGGTCTGCTCAACGACGATCGTGAACGTTCGGGGCAACGTTCAATCGCGCAGAAGGCGAATCAGGCCGTCAGCGCGCTGTGGCTCGAACACACGTGGCGCAAGGATCAGATTCTCGAAGCGTATCTGAACCTCGTGCCGTTTCGCGGCGAGACGATTGGCCTGTCCGCGCTGTCGATCACGCTGTTCGGCAAAACGCCTTCCGGTCTCGACGAGCGCGAAGCCGCCGTCGCCGCCGCGCTCATCCGTGCGCCGAACGCCTCATATGCGAAGGTCGGCGAACGCGCGTGCCGCATCTTGCGCGACATGAACGCGCCCGAGCGCTGCGTGAATCTCGCGGCCTTCGTGCAGCTCGCGTTCGCGCGCCCTGCTCCCGCCTTGCTGTCCGTCTCGCCCGATGCGCCGACGCTCGCGCCGCATTTCGCGCGCCGCATCGGGAGCGAAACGCATCCCGTTGCGGGCGCGCGCGTGACGAGCACACTCGACGCCAAGCTCCAGCGCTTCGCAAGCGATGCGCTCACGCGCACGCTGGTCGAACTCAACGCGCCCGCGCATCCGCGCAACGTGCACGACGGCGCCGTCGTCGTGTTCGATAACGCGACGGGCGAGGTGCTCGCGTGGGTCGGCTCGTCGGGCGGACTGTCGGGCGCACGCGACGTCGATGCCGTGCTCGCGCGCCGCCAGGCGGGCTCGACGCTCAAGCCGTTCCTCTATGCGCAGGCCATCGACGAACGGCGGCTCACCACGGCCTCGCTGCTCGACGACGCGCCGCTCGATCTCGCGGCGGGCGGCGGCCTGTATATACCTCAAAACTACGACAAGGACTTCAAGGGCTGGGTCAGCGTGCGCACGGCGCTCGGCTCGTCGCTGAACGTGCCTGCCGTGCGCACGCTCGTGATGGTCACGCCGCATCGCTTCGCGAAGACGCTCACCGCGCTCGGCTTGCCGCTCGAACAAAGCGGCGACTACTACGGCTATTCGCTCGCGCTCGGCAGCGCCGATGTGACGCTGCTGTCGCTGACCAATGCGTATCGGGCGCTCGCCAACAGCGGCGTCGCCACGCCGGCCTTCGATCTGCCGCGCCGTGCGCCTTCCGCTGCACCTCCACAGCAACGCGTCTTCAGCGCCGACGCAAGCTACATCATCACGACGGTGCTGTCCGATAACAACGCGCGCACGCGCACCTTCGGCTTCGACAGCCCGCTTGCGACGCGCTTTTTCTCGGCGGTGAAGACGGGCACCAGCAAGGACATGCGCGACAACTGGACGGTCGGCTACACGTCGCGCTACACGGTCGGCGTGTGGGTCGGCAACGCGGACGGCCAGCCGATGTGGGACGTGTCCGGCGTGACGGGCGCCGCGCCGATCTGGGCCGCTATCGTCGGCTATCTGCACCGGCGCGTGCCGAGCGTCGAGCCGCGCGTGCCGGCAGGCGTCGTGCAGGCTCGCGTGAGCTTCGACGGCAACATCGAGCCCGCGCGCAACGAGTGGTTCGTCGACGGCACGCAAACGCAGACAGTCGGACTGGCCGCGAATGCCATTTCAACGGACAACGCGAGCGGTATAGCGCGCGCGGCGTACGCATCGGGCAAAACGGCCGCGTCGTCTTCGAATGCCGCGCCGCGTATCGGCTCGCCGACGGACGGCACGCTGTTCGCGCTCGACCCCGACATTCCCGCCACACGCCAGCGCATCGTGTTCGAACGCGCGAACGGCTCGTCCGGGCGCGCCAGCTGGCGCCTCGATGGCAAGCCGCTTGGCCGCGAAGAACGCGTGCTGTGGCTGCCGTGGCCGGGCCGACACGTGCTCGAACTCGTCAATGCGGATGGATCGAGCGCCGATTCGGTGCACTTCGAAGTGCGCGGCGCGACCGCGCACCAGGCCGTGCCGCCGCCGGCCGGCAAACCGGGTACGGTACGCGGCCGCGCGGCGTCACAACCGTCTCCAACTCCTCTGACATCCACACAGCAAGACAGCACAACGAACGGGCAAAAGCTTTAAATTTGGTGAGTTCGCATTGTCTTGTCACGGTTCGAGCGGTATAAATCGGCCGATTCGCGCCTCGTCTCGCGCCGTTCGGTGAAAGAGGACAGTAAATTGTCCTATGCTTGAACGCAGTGCTTGCTCAAATGGAAGCGTCGTCCGTTCCCGGCTACCTGTTTGCCCTCAATGGAGTGATTGCCATGTTGAAAAAGCTGTTGATGTTGTTCGTCGCGCTCGTCCTGTCGCTGTCGGCGGGATACGCGGCCGCTGTCGAAGTCAATTCCGCCGACCAGGCCGCGCTTGAATCGGTCAAAGGCATCGGCCCCGCCCACGCCAAGGCGATCATCGACGAACGCACCAAGAACGGCCCGTTCAAGGATGCCGACGACCTCGCCAACCGGGTCAAGGGCATCGGGCAGAAGTCGGTGAAGAATCTCGAAGCGGCGGGCCTGACGATCAACGGCTCGTCCGCGCCGCCGACAGGCGCACCCGCCAAAGCGCCGGCGGGCACGATGTCGAAGTCCACGCCCGCACCCGCCGCGACCACGGCGCAAACGCCAGCGCCTGCCGCGCCCGCCGACGCCGCTTCGGGCGGCAAGGCGTCAAAGTCGAAGAAGAGCAAGGCTGACGCCGCTGCGGCATCGGCGCCCGCTGCTACGGCGGCTTCTGCGCCTGCTACAGCGTCGGACACGACCGCTTCGAAGTCGAAGAAATCGAAGAAGAGCAAGGCCGCGTCCGCTGCATCGGGCGTATAAGGACGCGCAATCCATCCGCGTCCAGTGGCCGCACTGCCTCACGCCTATATCAACGGCCATTGCTGCCACTATTGGTGCCGCGCTCCGCGTGGCGTTTCGTTCCCCGCCGGCGCACGCTTCACACACGTCGCACCGGCTTTTCAAGAGAGATTGTCATGAGCCTACTCGACTCCCTCGGTTCCATGCTCGGCGGCGGCAACTCGCCGCAAGGCGGCGGCCAGGCGGCGCTGATTTCCGCCGCGCTCGAATTCGTCAACAACCAGCCGGGTGGCCTGAACGGCCTGATCCAGCGCTTCCAGCAAAATGGCGCGGGCGACATCATCAGCTCGTGGGTCGGCACGGGCGAAAACCAGCCGATCGCCGCCGACACGCTGCATAACGTGCTCGGCTCCGAAACCGTGACCAATATCGCGGCGAAGGCCGGCGTCGAACCTTCTATGGTGACGGGCCTGCTGTCGCAAGTGCTGCCGCACGTGATCAACGCGGCGACGCCGAACGGCGAAGTGCCCGCCGACGGCAAGGTCGATGCAGGCGGCGTGTCGGGCGCGTTGGGCGCGCTCGGCCAGATTGCGGGGCTGTTCGGCAACAAGAACGCCTGAACACAGCCGTTCGCTACGCGTGGCCTCGTCGAAGCGCCGCGCATGAAAAAAGGGCAACGAATCGCTTCGTTGCCCTTTTTGTTTTTCATCCGGAACGGATGCGTCGAGCTTCGACGCTCCGTTCCCTTGCCGCCTTAGTGAACCACCCTGTCGAACACGAGCTTGCCGTTGTCCACCTCGACGGGGATCACGTCCTTCGGACCGAACTTGCCAGACAGAATCAGCTTCGCTACCGGGTTCTCAATCTCCTGCTGGATCGCGCGCTTCAACGGCCGCGCTCCGAACAGCGGGTCGTAACCAACCTTGCCGATCAACTCCAGCGCCGCATCCGACACGACCAGTTGCATGTCGAGCTTTGCAAGCCGCTCGTGCACGCGTTCCAACTGGATCTTCGCGATCGACTGGATGTTCGAGCGATCGAGCGCATGGAACACGACGACGTCGTCGATCCGGTTCAGAAATTCCGGCCGGAAATGCAGCTTCACTTCTTCCCAGACGGCATCCTTCACGGCTTCTTCAGGCTGGCCGACCATCGACTGGATCACCTGCGAGCCGAGGTTCGAGGTCATCACGATCACCGTGTTCTTGAAGTCCACGGTGCGGCCCTGGCCATCCGTCATGCGGCCGTCGTCGAGCACCTGCAGCAGCACGTTGAAGACGTCCGGGTGCGCCTTCTCGATCTCGTCGAGCAGGATCACGCTGTACGGCTTGCGGCGCACCGCTTCCGTCAGATAACCGCCCTCTTCATAGCCCACATATCCCGGCGGCGCGCCGATCAGACGCGCGACGCTGTGCTTCTCCATGAACTCGCTCATGTCGATGCGGATGAGGTGATCTTCCGCGTCGAACAGGAAGGCCGCGAGCGCCTTGCACAACTCGGTTTTGCCGACACCCGTCGGCCCCAGGAACAGGAACGAGCCATACGGACGGTTCGGGTCCGACAGACCGGCGCGCGAACGGCGGATCGCATCGGCGACGGCGGTGATCGCTTCATCCTGGCCGACCACGCGCTGGTGCAGTTTCTCTTCGATCTGCAACAGCTTTTCGCGCTCGCCCTGCATCATCCGCGAGACGGGAATACCCGTGGCGCGCGACACGACTTCCGCGATTTCCTCGGCGCCGACCTGCGTGCGCAACAGGCGCGGACGGGTCGGATTGTTCTGCTCTTCCGCCTCGGCCTTCGTGACCGCCTTCAGTTGCGATTCGAGTTGCGGCAGCTTGCCGTACTGAAGCTCGGCGACCTTCTCCAGCTTGCCTTCGCGTTGCAGACGCGTGATTTCCGCACGCGTCTTCTCGATCTCTTCCTTCAGCTGCGCGCTGCCCTGCACGGCCGCTTTTTCCGCCGTCCAGATTTCTTCGAGATCCGAATATTCGCGGTCGAGCCGCTCGATTTCTTCCTCGATCAGTTGCAGGCGCTTCTGCGACGCTTCGTCCTTCTCCTTCTTGACGGCCTCGCGTTCGATCTTCAACTGGATGCGGCGACGATCGAGCCGGTCCATCTCCTCGGGCTTCGAGTCGATTTCCATCTTGATCTTCGACGCCGCTTCGTCGATCAGGTCGATCGCCTTGTCCGGCAAGAAACGGTCGGTGATGTAGCGATGCGACAGTTCGGCCGCCGCGACGATCGCCGGGTCGGTGATATCGACGCCGTGGTGCAGCTCATAGCGCTCCTGCAAGCCGCGCAAAATCGCGATGGTAGCTTCGACGCTCGGCTCGTCGACGAGCACCTTCTGGAAGCGGCGCTCCAGCGCGGCATCCTTTTCGATGTACTTGCGATATTCGTCGAGCGTGGTCGCACCGACGCAATGCAGCTCGCCGCGCGAGAGCGCCGGCTTGAGCATGTTGCCCGCGTCCATCGCGCCTTCCGCCTTGCCCGCGCCAACCATCGTATGAATTTCGTCGATGAAGACGATGGTCTGGCCTTCGTCTTTCGCGATGTCGTTCAGCACGGCCTTCAGCCGCTCTTCGAACTCGCCGCGATACTTCGCACCCGCCAGCAGCGCCGCCATGTCGAGCGACAGCACGCGCTTGCCCTTGAGCGTCTCGGGCACTTCGCCGTTGACGATGCGCTGCGCGAGGCCTTCGACGATCGCCGTCTTGCCCACGCCCGGCTCGCCGATCAGCACCGGGTTGTTCTTGGTGCGGCGCTGGAGAATCTGGATCGAGCGGCGGATTTCGTCGTCGCGGCCGATCACCGGGTCGAGCTTGCCCGCGCGGGCACGCTCGGTCAGGTCGATCGTGTATTTTTTCAGCGCTTGGCGCTGGCTTTCGGCGTCCTGGCTATGCACCTGCGCGCCGCCGCGCACGGCCACGATGGCCGCTTCGAGCGACTTGCGCGACAGGCCGTGCTCGCGCGCGAGACGGCCCGCTTCGCCTTTGTCATCGGCGATCGCGAGCAGGAACATCTCGCTTGCGATGTAGGTGTCGTTGATCTTCTGCGCTTCCTTGTCGGCCTGGTTCAACAGACCCGTGAGATCGCGCCCGATCTGCACGTTGCCGTCCGTGCCGCGTACTTGCGGCAGACGCGTGATGGCGTCGGCGAGCGACGTTTGCAGCGCCTGCACGTGAACACCGGCGCGCGAGAGCAGCGAGCGCGCGGAGCCGTCCTGCTGCGCGACGAGGGCCGCTAGCAGGTGGACCGGCTCGATGTACTGATTGTCATGACCGACGGCAAGGCTTTGCGCATCGGCTAACGCTTCCTGGAATTTAGTGGTGAGTTTGTCGACTCTCATCTAGGAGACCTCCAATTTCGATTACCACCAAAATGAGGCGTTTTCTGCCAGTTTCAAGCGCTTTTTTGCATCAGGGAGAGAGAATTTACACGCCAGCGGCCCGATCGTGCGGGACGCGTGAACGGCGCCAGAAGTCCGTCGACACAGCCGAGTGTAGCCCCGCGCAGGATCGGGCGAAAGCAAGGTGCGGGGCAGGACGCGCGACCCGGCGCGGATAGCCGGCGGGCAGTTGGGCAGTTGGCAAGCGCAGGCCGGCCCAGGCCTGCGGGCGTGCTCAGCGCGAAATACGCCGGATCGGACGAGCGTTCGGTGACGCCGCCGGGCGGCGGCGCGCCCGGCTTGCTTTCTCCGACCCGGTGCGCTTTCAGGTGCCCGTCGACACAGCGGGCACGATGGGCACAACGGTCGCCGATGGCTTCAATCCGAGCAGCGACATCAGCGGCGACGCCGGCTCGGCGATATCGCGGATCGTATAGCTGTCGAGTTCGCGGAAGAAGGCCGCGCGCGCGGATTCGAGGATGCCCTTCAGCCTGCATTGCGACTGAATGACACATTCGCGATGCACGCCGCTCGCGTCGGCGCCATTGAGACAGGAGACGAGCGCGAAGTCGTTCTCGGCCGCCCGTACCACTTCGCCGACGGTCAGCGACGACGAATGTTCGTACAGCCGCAGACCGCCGTTGCGCCCCCGTACGGTCTCGACCCAGCCAAGTTCGGCGAGCCGCTGAACCACCTTCATCAGATGGTTCTTTGATATGCCATAAGCATCGGAAATGTCTTGTATTGTTGCCAGTCCTTCGGAACGAACCGCGAGGTAAAGCAGCACGCGCAGCGAGTAATCGGTATAGTCTGTGAGTCTCATTGAAAGGCAAATCGCGACGGAGTCAGCGTGCGGAATGTTCACGCCGGCTCCACTAACGCCGGTACTGCTGCGCAATAACATGCGTACATAACACATCTTATTGCGACGTTTATCTCGTTATTTCGCGTAACTATAAACGGTAACTTTCCTTTTAAGCGCACTTTTTCTGATTTTAGAGCGCGTCTGCCTAAAACGTTTGCGATGACGCGTTTGCCACGACTCACTTTTGTTCCAGATATGAAGTCCGATATTTCTTCAGATATTCCCGCTATCGAACGACTCGCGACGCGTTACGCCGAACCCAACGAGGACAACATCCGCGAGTTGGTCTACGCGTTCTACGACCGCGTGCGCGCCGACGCGCTGCTCGGTCCCGCCTTCGAGCAGAAGCTCGCCGGGCGCTGGGACGAGCATCTGCCGAAGATGTGCGTGTTCTGGGGGTCGCTGGTGCTGGGCGCGAAACAGTATCGCGGCAACGTGCAACAGGCGCACATGCCGCTCGCGGGCCTCGAGCCGCGCCACTTCAGCCGCTGGCTGTTTCTGTTCCTGGACACGGTCGAGTCACGTTACGAACCCGCGGCGGCCGTGCGCTTCATGGAACCCGCGCTGCGTATCGCGCAGAGCCTGCAGCTGAGCAAGTTCGGCTGGGACTACCAGATTCCCGCCGAGCAGCAGGATTTACTGGACCGCGTCGCGCCGCGCCGCCGCTCGCGCGAAGAGCACGCTGCCGAACATGCGCAGCCGCGTGGCGAACCATTTCCGGCGAAAATCATCGGTAAATCGCGCGACGACGATTAAGCTGATCGAACGGTCAGGATTAATCGATGTGATTCGAAAATTGGGACTCAAGAATCGTGATTTAACATTTCAACCGGGATTATCGCTTGCGCGTTATTTTTTGAAACGTTCAATGAATAACGCTTAATCCGGTTTCGAATTCAGCGCGAATTCAGCGATTTCAGTCCCCAGCGCGCGAGTGCCTCGTCGTCGGCCACGCGCGCATCGACCCAGCGCTCGCCGCTTTCCGTCTTCTCTTTCTTCCAGAACGGCGCCTGGGTTTTCAGGTAGTCCATGACGAACTCGCACGACGCGAATGCGTTCCCGCGATGCTTCGACGTCGTCGCGACCAGCACGATCTGGTCGAGCGGCAGCAGCTTGCCGACGCGGTGCACGATCAGCACCTCGGTGCCCGGCCAGCGCTCGCGCGCCGCGTCGACGATCGCCTCCAGCGACTTCTCCGTCATGCCCGGATAGTGCTCGAGTTCCATCGTCTGGACGGTCTCGCCTTCGTTGATGTCGCGCACCGTGCCGACGAAGCACGCGACGGCGCCCACCTTCGGATTCTGCGCACGCAGCGCGGCCACTTCCGTCGACAGGTCGAAGTCTTCTGTCTGGACTCGGACGGTCATATCGTTCCTCGCTGGCTGTGTCAGCCGCCCGTCACGGGCGGAAAGAACGCGACTTCGCAGCCGTCGGTGAGACGCGTGCCCGCGTCCGTCATCACGTGATTGCAAGCCATGCGCAGCGCGCGGCCTTCGGCGAGCGTCTCCGCCCACACGCCGCCACGCACGCGCAGCCACGTGCGCACGTCGCCGACCGTCGCGATGCCCTCGGGCACGTCCACGGATTCGTCGGACTGGCCGAGCGCTTCACGCACGCTCGCGAAATATTTCAGCTGGATGTTCATCGTCGGTAACAGCCCAATTGCGGCCTCAAGGGCCGTGCTCAGTTCAGCAACTCGGAAAACGGGATGAAGCGCACGGTTTCGCCGGCGCTGATCGCATGATTCGGCGGATTGTCGATCAGGCCGTCGCCCCAGACCGTCGACGTCAGCACGGCGGAACTCTGGTTCGGGAACAGATCGAGGCCGCCTGCGGCGTTGACGCGTGCGCGCAGGAATTCGTTGCGGCGATCGGCCTTTTGTTGCGTGAAATCGGCGCGCAGCGACAACGCACGCGGCGTCACTGTGCGCACGCCGGCGAGGCGCAGCAGGAACGGGCGCACGAACAGCAAAAACGTGGCGAAGGTCGAGACGGGATTACCCGGCAGGCCGATGAAGAAGGTTTCGTTCGAGCCGGTGTTTTGCGCATCGGGCGCAGCCGTGCGGCGAATCGCGCCGAACGCGAGCGGCTTGCCCGGCTTCATCGCGATCTGCCACATCGACAGACGCCCTTCCGCCTCGACGGCGGGCTTCACGTGATCTTCCTCGCCCACCGACACGCCGCCGCAGGTGAGGATCAGATCGTGATCTTGCGCGGCGTCACGCAGCGTTTTGCGCGTCGCGTCGAGCTTGTCGGGCACGATGCCGTAGTCGGTCACTTCGCAGCCGAGCTTGTGCAGGAGGGCCGTCAGCGTGAAGCGGTTCGAGTTGTAGATTGCGCCGGGCTTGAGCGGCTCGCCGGGCATGGTCAGTTCGTCGCCCGTGAAGAAGACGGCGACTTTCACGCGCCGCACCACGTCCAGATTCGCGCAACCGACGGACGCCGCGAGGCCCAGCGCCTGCGGCGTGAGCCGCGTGCCCGCGGGCAGGATCGTCGCACCCTTGTGGATGTCGGCGCCTTGCTGCGTGATCCATTCGCCTGTTTTCGGCGTGTGCAGGATCGTCACTTCGTCGCCGGCTGCTTCCGTCTGTTCCTGCATCACGATGGCATCGGCGCCGGGCGGCACGGTCGCGCCCGTGAAAATGCGCGCCGCCGTGCCTTCGGCGAGTGGTTGCGGCGCGTGACCCGCCGGGATGCGCTGCGAGATGGGCAGACGGCGCTCGCCCTGCGATAGCTCCGCGACGCGCACTGCGTAGCCGTCCATCGAGCTGGTGTTCATCGGCGGGACGTCGAGTGGCGAGATGACGTCGGACGCGAGCACCCGGTTGATCGCTTCCAGCGTGGGCAACGTTTCGTTGCCGGCGATTTGTGCGGCGGCGCCAAGTAAGGTCGCTAGCGCGTCGGCTGTCGAGAGCATCGGTGCGCGTGGCGCAGGTGATCCCGGAGAGGTTGATGTGGACATCATCGGATCGGATGAGGACGATTCGGAAAGAATCATTGTAGCGGGAGGGGACAATGCATGTAGTTGGCAGGTTTTTTTATCTGCGATGCGGGGTGGTTTGCTTTTTTGCCTTTCGGTGGTGGTGGTTGTAGTGCGGGCGTTGCCAATTGGTGTTTTTGGCGTCTGCGCTGGCATCCGCACTTTGCCTTCGTGCTTCACGCGTCGCCCCTGTGCGGGGCGGCACCTACTTTTCTTTGCCGCCGCAAAGAAAAGTAGGCAAAAGAAAGCGGCCAACACCGCCAACATTTCTTCCTGCCTGAGGGCCCCCAAAGGGTCTTACGCTTCACACGGCAGCATTCCTGTTCGCGTTCGTTGCCAACGCTTCGAATGAGCGCCTCACCCACTTCAAACCCCCGAACTTGGGCTAGCGGCAGCGAATGGTTTGCGCCGCCCAAGTGGCAAACTGTGTGTAGGCTATCGCGTCGTATAGCCTGGCGCTCTTACATGGAGGTATGCGCGTGCTATCGGTCCGAAGTGAGGCGTGCGAGGCACTACGGCCTACACAGAGTTTGCCACCTGGGCGGCCGTGGAATATCTGGCACGGCATGCGGCGACGCGGGTGCGTGAAGCGGGTGAGGCGCACCGCAAGAGCGTTGGCAACGAACATGGGTCACGTGATTGCCGTGTGAAGCGTAAGACCCGTTGAGGGCCCTCAGGCAAGAAGAAGGATTGGCGGTGTGAGCCGCTTTCTTTTGCCTACTTTTCTTTGCGGCGGCAAAGAAAAGTAGGTGCCGCCCCGCACAGGGGCGACGCCTGAAGCACGAAGGCAATACGCGGATGCCAGCGCAAACGCCAAAACACCGAACGGCGACGCACGAACCACGAAGGCAAATCGCGGATGCCAGCGAAACCAAAAGCAAACCAATCCACCCGCGCCGCAAAAGCACAAACCCCGTCAGCGTCGCAGACAAAAAACAAACCCTTATCGAGTCCGCTGCGCTACAAACTCCTTCACCCGATCCGCGTCATTCGCCAACACCTCGAACCGCTGCGGCAAATCCTCGATCCCACTGAACGCCGCCGGCCGCTCCGGCTCCCGCTCGAGCGCTTCGCGAATCGTCTCGCCGAACTTGATCGGCTGCGCCGTCTCCAGCACGATCATCGGAATGCCCGCTTGCAGATGTTCACGCGCAACCTTCACGCCATCCGCAGTATGCGTATCGATCATCGTGTCGTATTGCTCGAACACATCACGAATCGTATCGACACGATCGTCATGGCTACTGCGCCCCGACACAAAACCAAATTCCTCCACACGCGCAAAGTCGCCGCTGGCCTGCAAATCAAAGCCACCCTTCTCTTCGACATCGCGGAACAACTGCAACACACGCTTCGGATCACGCCCAAGCAGATCGAACACAAACCGCTCGAAGTTCGAAGCCTTCGAAATATCCATGCTCGGGCTGCTGGTGTGATACGTCTCCGACGACTTGCGCACGCGATAAATCCCCGTACGGAAGAACTCGTCGAGCACGTCGTTCTCATTGGTCGCGACCACGAGCTTTTCGACAGGCAGACCCATCATGCGCGCGATATGCCCCGCGCACACATTGCCGAAGTTACCCGACGGCACCGTGAACGACACGCGCTCATCGTTGCTCTTCGTCGCCGCGAAGTAGCCCTTGAAGTAGTACACAACCTGCGCAACGACGCGCGCCCAGTTGATCGAATTGACGGTGCCGATCTTCTGCTGCGCCTTGAACGCGTGATCGTTCGATACGGCCTTCACGATATCCTGGCAATCGTCGAATACACCCTCGATCGCGATGTTGAAGATATTCGGGTCTTGCAGCGAATACATCTGCGCCGTCTGGAACGCGCTCATCTTCTTATGCGGCGACAGCATAAAGACGCGAATGCCCTTCTTGCCGCGCATCGCATATTCGGCGGCGCTGCCCGTATCGCCCGAAGTCGCGCCGAGAATGTTCAGCGTCTGCCCGTGCTTCGCGAGCGTGTACTCGAACAGGTTGCCGAGCAGTTGCATCGCCATGTCCTTGAATGCGAGCGTCGGACCGTTTGACAGTTCGAGCAGCGACAGCGGCGTGCCGCCTTCGACGCCAAGCGTCTTCAGCGGCGTGATCTGCGCAGCGTTCTCCTCGTCGCGCACGTTGCAGTACATCTGCGCCGTGTAAGTGCGGCGCGTGAGTTCGCGCAGGTCTTCGTCGGGAATGTCGTCGCTGAACTTGCGCAGGATTTCGAACGCGAGGTCCGCGTACGGCAACGCGCGCCAGCGCGCGAGTTCATCCGCCGAGACCTTCGGATATTCGTTCGGCAAATACAGACCGCCATCCTTCGCGAGACCGCCGAGCAGGATGTCGGAGAACGTGTGGCGCTCGCCGATACCGGCGCCGCGCGTGGAAATGTAATTCATGAGCTAGCCTCTTTACGTGTGTGCGGTACGTCAGTTCAGCGCTTCCATGCGCAGCTTCGTCACCTTCGACACGACCGTCTTCAGCGCCTCGATGTTCGCGATCGCCGCGTTGACGTTCTTTTCGACCGTCTCGTGCGTAATCAGGATGATGTCCGTCTCGCCCTTCTTCGATACGTCCACCTGCTCCGATTCCTTCTGTAGCAGCGCGTCGATCGAGATGCCCGTGTCGGCCAGAATGCGCGTGATGTCGGCCAGCACGCCCGTCACGTCGGCGACGCGCAGACGCAGGTAGTAACCGCTCGTCACTTCGTCGATGGGGAGAATCGGCGTGCTCGACAGACGGTCCGGCTGGAACGCCAGATGCGGCACGCGATGCTCCGGATCAGCCGTATGCAGGCGCGTCACGTCGACGAGATCGGCGACCACGGCGGAAGCCGTCGGCTCCGCGCCCGCGCCCTTGCCGTAGTACAGCGTCGTGCCGACAGCATCGCCATGCACCACCACGGCGTTCATCGCGCCTTCCACGTTCGCGAGCAGACGCTTTTCGGGGATCAGCGTCGGATGCACGCGCAGCTCGATGCCGTTGTCGGCGCGGCGCGCGATGCCGAGCAGCTTGATGCGGTAGCCGAGTTCTTCCGCATACTTGATGTCGATCGCAGCGAGCTTGCTGATGCCTTCGACGTAGGCCTTGTCGAACTGCACAGGCACGCCGAACGCGATCGCGCTCATGATCGTCGCCTTGTGCGCGGCGTCGACGCCTTCGATGTCGAAGGTCGGGTCGGCTTCCGCGTAGCCGAGTTCCTGCGCGGCCTTCAGCGCCGTCGCGAAGTCGAGGCCGCGGTCGCGCATCTCCGACAGAATGTAGTTCGTCGTGCCGTTGATGATGCCCGCAATGTACTGGATGCGGTTGGCTGTCAGCCCTTCGCGCAGCGCCTTGATGATCGGGATGCCGCCTGCGACGGCCGCTTCGAACGCGACCATCACGCCGTTGGCACGCGCCGCTTCGAAAATTTCCGTGCCGTGCACGGCGAGCAGCGCCTTGTTGGCCGTCACGACATGCTTGCCGTTCTTGATCGCGCGCAGCACGAGTTCGCGCGCGATGCCCGTGCCGCCGATCATTTCAGCGACGATGTCGATAGTGGGATCGTCGACGACCGAACCGAAGTCGTCGGTAATCGCGACCGTACCCGCTTCGCTGCCGAGCGCGGCTGTTGCCTTGGCGGGATTGCGCACGGCAATGCGCGCAATCTCAATGCCGCGGCCCGCGCGTCGGTTGATTTCTTCCTGGTTGCGGCGCAGTACCGTGAAGGTGCCGCTGCCTACCGTGCCGAAGCCCAGCAGTCCAACTTTGATCGGTTCCATGCAGCGTGTGTGTCGAGTGAGAGATTGGTAAATCGGTTCGGGCGCGGAGTGTCCGCGCTCAGGCCGCGTGGCGTTTGCGATAGCCGTCGAGGAAGCGCGCGATCCGGTGGATCGAATCGGCAAGATCGTCGACGTTCGGCAGGAACACGACGCGGAAGTGATCCGGCGTTTTCCAGTTGAAGCCGCTGCCCTGCACCAGCAGCACGCGCTCCTCCAGCAGCAGATCCAGAATGAACTGCTGGTCGTTTTCGATCGGGTACAGCTTCGGGTCCAGACGCGGGAACATGTACAGGGCCGCCTCGGGCTTCACGCAGGTGACGCCGGGAATCGCCGTCAGCATGTCGTACGCGAGTTCGCGCTGCTTGTACAGTCGCCCGCCCGGCGCGATCAGTTCGTTGATGCTCTGATAGCCGCCCAGCGCCGTCTGGATCGCATACTGGCCGGGGACGTTCGGGCACAGGCGCATCGACGCCAGAATGCCGAGCCCTTCAAAGTAATCCTTCGCGCGGCGGCGGTTTTCGCCCGTCAGTCCCGACACCCACATCCAGCCCGCGCGATAGCCGCACGAGCGGTAGCTCTTCGACAGGCTGTTGAATGTGACCGTGAGCACGTCTTCGGACAACGACGCCATCGACGTGTGCGTCTTGCCGTCATAGATGATCTTGTCGTAGACCTCGTCCGCGAAAATCACGAGGCCGTGCTCGCGCGCAATCGCAATCAGGCCGAGCAGCAGCTCGTCCGAGTACAGCGCGCCCGTCGGGTTGTTCGGGTTGATGACGACGAGCGCCTTCGTGTTCGGCGTGATCTTCGCGCGGATGTCGTCGAGGTCGGGCATCCATGCGTTCGACTCGTCGCAGATGTAGTGCACTGGCGTGCCGCCCGACAGGCTCACGCCCGCCGTCCACAGCGGATAGTCGGGCGCGGGCAGCAGCACTTCGTCGCCGTCGTTCAGGAGCGCCTGCAAGGCCATCACGATCAGCTCGGAGGCGCCGTTGCCGATGTAGATGTCGTCCAGTTCGACGCCCACGACGCCCTTCTGCTGCGCGTAATGCATGATCGCCTTGCGCGCCGCGAATACGCCCTTCGAGTCCGAATAGCCCGACGACGTAGGCAAATTGCGGATCATGTCCTGGATGATTTCATCCGGCGCTTCGAAACCGAACGGCGCCAGATTGCCGATGTTCAGCTTGATGATGCGATGGCCTTCTTCTTCGAGGCGCTTCGCATGCTCGAGAACGGGCCCGCGAATGTCGTAGCAGACGTTCAACAGCTTGTTGGATTTGAGTATCGGTTTCACGACGGGCACTTCGTCCTGGGTAAATGAGCGGGACCACCGGGTGACCGGGACCACGGAGCACTCGCCCCACGCAGCGGGCAAGCGATGAGACGGGATTGCGCGGCGGGCGGTCCCGGGCCGCGCGGCGCGGGCCGGACCGGCACCAAGCATCATACGGGACGTGGGCGGCGCGCGGCCGTCGGAGGCCGGACAGGCGTTCCGGTAGCGCCTTTCGCCGACGCTTTCCGGGCAGCCCGCGGGCATCCGCGGAGCACCCCGCGATGCACCCCACTGGCAGCGGCGGGCGCGGTCGCCAGCCTTGCGGGCGCGGCTTGTGGCAGCGCGCGAACCTGAAGGGAGCCGCCGGGCGGCTGTAGGGTAGCCCCCTTTCCTCTCGGAAAAGGGGCCCCCTTGGAACTGTACGTGCGACTTTCACCGCATACAGCTCGAGCCTACAAACAATGCCCCGTTTACAACGGGGCCGGCTTCGTTACTACAAGTCTACCAGCGTGCACTTGCTGGTGGCAGTGTGGGTGAAGCAGTACCCGGTTGGACAACGCGTCCGACCCGCCATGCATCCGATATTCCAGATGATGATCGTGCCAGCCGGTGTCATCCGTCAGAGCACAACCACAGTGCGCACATAACCCGCTCTGTGACATAAATAGCGTCGCCCATTGCTTCCGGTACCGCACGGATTCCCACATGCGTTCCTGACGCAACTGCTCGCCATACTGCTCCCACGTCGGATCAAAGGGGTGGTAGTCTGAAGTTGACCCGGTTCGACGGATAGATTTGCAGTTGAGTCTAATGCGGTGTGGCACCTCCCGATAAGGTTGAATCGCGGGTTGTCCACGGTCGGGCGGCGGGTCGCCTGTCACGACCACGACGCTGCCCGGCGGTGGGCAACCCGCGCGGCGATAAGCTTTGATCTTGCGCATGCAGATTTTCGAACTCGAGCGGCGAGCAGTAGCCGATGCTGCTGTGCAGGCGGTGTATGTTGTACCAGCTCTCCAGAAACGAGAACACACGCCGCCGTGCCTGTTCGTGGGTCGCGAAGTGTTCGCGACAGAGCAGTTCGGCTTCGAGTGTGCCGAAGAACGACTCGCACATCGCGTTGTCATAGGCATCGCCGGCCGTGCCCATCGACGGCTGTACGCCTGCTTCGCGACATCGCCGTCCAAAGGCAATGGACGTGTATTGACAGCCTTGATCGGAATGTAGAATCACACCGTCATGGCGTCGTTGCTGCAACGCCATGTCCAGCGCGCGTAACATCAGTTCGGTGTACAGATGGTTAGACATCGCCCAGCCGATGATGCGACGACTGAACACATCCAGCACGACCGCCAGATAGAGGAATCCTTCGCCCGTGGGTACATAGGTCGCATCTGCGACCCACAGCACGTTTGTCGCGTCGGCACTGAAGTGCCGGCGCACCAGATCAGGCGCACGCCGGGCGCCTGCGCGTGGCCGTGTGGTGCGCGGCCAGCGCCGCCGGCTTGCCCCGCACAAACCCGCCATACGCATGAGGCGCGCCACCCGCTTGCGCCCCACGTGTACGCCTTCGCGCGCGAGTTGCGCATGGATACGCGGTGCCCCATACGTGCCGCGCGAGCTCGCATGTAGCGTGCGGATACGCGCGAGCAGTTGCGCATCGCTACGTGTGTGCATCGCCGGCTCTCGCACCAACCACGAGTAATAGCCGCTTGTCGAGACGCCGAGCAGCCGTGCCATCATCGCAATGGGCCAGCGGGCCCGGTTCGCTTTCATGAATCCGTACCGCTCTTCGGTGGAATGGATCCCGTCTCCCTCGCGAACCAGGCTGCCGCGTGAGAGAGTATGTCGCGCTCCATCTTCAATTGCCGGACTTCACGACGCAACCGTGCGAGCTCCTGCCGTTCGGCTGTGGTCAGACCGTCATGCCGCACGCCTGTGTCGCGATCAGCCTGCGCCACCCAGTTGTAGATGGTCTGTGCAGTCGGCTCGAACTCCTTTTCCAGTTCCTCCGGCCTGCGTCCAGCCTTCACCAGTTCGACCATTTGCGCCCGAAATTCCGCCGGGTACGGGGTACGATGCTTGCCCATAATCGGCACCTCCTTCTCCAAAGGATAGATGTCCGTTTTTCTGGGTCAACTTCAGTCCCCTTTCACCTTCTTGTGCCGTTTGATAACCGTACCGTTGATCTGGTATAGCTCAAATAGCCCCTTGCTGCCGTCTTTCCAAACCACAGGAGCAGCGAACACCCACTGACGTTCGCCGACTGAGTGGAAATACTTCTGTCCCACCCACCGGGCGTTCTTTTGCGGATGCCGCCTCTTAGACCACCACCAGAGTCTCCGAAAAACCAGATACTCCATGCGGTTGTACGCCTGTTTGGCCACGACGGGACTGTGATATTGCGCCCAGCCCCGTAACATCGGGTTCAGCAGCCGGATCAGATCCTCCTGCCTCACCGTCTTATTGCCGCTGATCGTTTCCGACACCTTGCGATAGAACGCTTGCGCGTTTTTCTTGCTCGGCTTGATGAGCAGTTTTCCCGAATATTTCCGGAAATTCCACCCAAGGAAATCGAAACCGTCAGCAATATGGGTGATCTGCGTTTTCTCCTCCGACAGTCGCAGTCCCCGAACCGCAAGGAATGCTTCCACCCAGGGCTGGACCTCACTCTCCAGCACCTCTTTCGAGTCGCCGGTGATGACGAAATCGTCCGCGTACCGCACCACATTCACTTTCAGCTTCTTGGCTTTTGCGATCCCTAGCTTCGCACCGAGGTGCGAATTTAGTTCACGTTCCAGCCCGTTCAGCGTCACGTTAGCCAACGTCGGGGAGATAATTCCTCCCTGCGGCGTACCGGCCTCAGTCGCCTGCAACTGCCCTTTGTAAATCAGGCCAGCTTTCAACCACTTCCGCAGAATGCCTCTGTCCATTGGGACATTCGCAATCAGCCAGTCGTGATTGATCCAGTCGAAGCAGCCTTTGATATCCGCTTCCAATACCCATTTGGCAGAGCCTTTCTGGGACATAGCGACGAATATCTGCGACATGGCATCGGCCGTCGAGCGGTTAATCCTGAACCCATAGGAGTTCGGGTCGCTCGTCGATTCCGACACCGGCTCCAGTGCCAGCAGATACAGGGCTTGCATCGCCCTGTCCCGCATGGTCGGAATGCCCAAAGGGCGCTCTTTCCCATTGGCCTTAGGGATAAAGACTCTCCGTAATGGCAGAGGCTTGTATCCACGCCGCTTCAACCGGCCGATGGCTTCCCATCGGCTCTCAGGCGAATCCCACAGTTCGCGATCGACTCCCGCCGTTCGCGCACCCTGGTTCTGCGTAACACGTCGTACCGCACACAACTTTGCGGACAACGTGCGGGTCAGCATCCGTTGCAGGGCCTTCACCCTGCGCCAGTCACCTTCCCGCGTCGCCTTCGCAATTCGAATCTGCATCCCTCTCACGTTCCGTTCGACCCGACGCCAATCTACGGCGTACCAGTTGTCAGGCACGTGGGAAAGCGCAGATCCATCCTGTCGGACGGATACTTTCATGCTGCTCTCCTACCTTGGGTTGATCATTCCCGCAGCAGAAGGCGCATCTTCCCCAACGGGGTAGACACACCCCGCTGGGGAACAACAGTTGAACAAATGTGGCCGCATGCGCCCACATGTCATCCATGTACGACTCACGAGCGCGAACGCCCGTGTCTACCAAAGCATCAAGGTCTGTCAGCCATCTTGCGACGGTAGACCAGACGGAAGTCTGCCCGCTTTCGCGTGGGGTAATGTCCCAACCCCTATCCGGACCATTACAGCCCGGCATTCGCTTTTTCCGTCCTCCCATACCCGCACCGTCAACAGCGTTCCTTACGGTCCACCTGCCAGCCAAACCGCGCTGGCAACGATACGGGCTTACCGCGTTCCCGGCATGTCACACGACTGACGTAGGTTCTGCCTATTCCCCGACGGTCCAACGACGACGCAATCCGACCTTCTAGCGGATTGACCGACCGCACACCTTTTGGTTAGTGCCTATCAGCAGCTTTGGCACTGCATTATTAACGAGGTTTAACAGCAGTTCACTTACATTAACCCTATCAGCCAGCCTAGCTCCTCGACCCCCCTTGCTGCTGGGAGTCTCCGAATGCCTACCTCACGGCAAGCATTCGCCCGAAACCATCCGGGGGCTACGTTGTCAGAGAAGCTTCAGACCCCACCGTTACCAGTGACGCATGTTCTCCTAGGCTACTGCTGGTCGTACAGCAGGTTCCCTGTCCCGCACTAAGCCGCGGGCTGGAACAATGACACACCGAGCTTGCGCTCGACATACCTTAAAATCACATACCCCAATCCGCCTTGTTAGCGGAGGTGAGGCCGCTAACCGGGCGGAACCTGACGGAAATCAGGTCAATGCAATTACGCTCGTGGGTCCTAAGACCTGCGAGCGTGTAAGGCCGCAATTCCAAGCCAGACGGCGCTCGGTTTCGCTTGCTACACAAGGGGTGGCCACAAGGTGCCACCAATGGGACGGCTTTCGCCGTCCAGTCGATGCGACTCGCGTCGCACAAAAAGTTATAATTTAGCGGATTTTGACCGACTTCCGCAATGCACCACGCAAGGCTCTGCAAGCCTGGAGCACGCGGCGGCAAGTGTTAGCCAAGCGGCAGCAAGCGCCCGCCCACGCGCGCGACGTGCCGCAGCCGCCGTTCGCGCGGGTTGCCCGGAGTCTCGACTGTCCCTGTGGCATTGAACCCGAGCTTGCGTATGCCGGTCGAACCGCGACTTCATGTCTAACGACGACCACGGAAAACCAGTTTGAAATTACACCAGGATTCAAGCGGCGCCCTGAACACCGTCACGGGCTACGGCGCCGGCTATGTCGACATCAATCTCGAACGTCATACGGGCAGCATCATCGTGATGCCGGAAAAGCCGGTCATCAGCTGGCCGGTGTCGTCGTTCGAGGCCCTCTCGCCCGAGCACTTCGCGCTGCTGATCGAGCCCGCGCCGGAAGTCGTCATCTTCGGCAGCGGCGAGCGCCTGCGCTTTCCGCATCCGCGCCTCACGGCCGCGCTCGCCGCCCACCGGATCGGCGTCGAGACGATGGACTTCAAGGCCGCTTGCCGAACCTACAACATCCTGATGGCGGAAGGCCGCAAGGTCGCCGCCGCGCTGCTGATCGAAGGCTGAAGGCTGCGTCTGCGCCCGCTCTTCCAGAGGACGCCGCGGCGTTTTTGGATTGGCTGCCTTGCGGATCAAGTACACTGCGCGGCCCGGCGCCCGAAAGCGGGCGAACGCAGGCCACGAAGCACGCCACCAATCAGGTTGCATAAGGTTGTGTTAAGGACCCGGCACGGACAATCCGCGCCGGCGGACTGCGCGGCATCGGCTGCAGCTCAGTCGCGCCACACCCTGTCCGCGCGCGCCCTGCGGCACGCCGGCAGCGGAATTCGCGCTGCGCGCTGCCTCAACGCGCCGCAGCAAAGATTCCGTCCGAACGGAATAAGAAAGAAGCCGCGACAGCGGCGCCGACAAAGGTTGAAAAACACATGAACGACAAGCCGTCCGGGCTGACGCTCAATCGCACGACGGTCCTGCTGCTCGTGCTCGCTCTGGCCGTGATCTGGTTCGTGCCGCTAGGCTGGCGTCATCTGCTGCCGAGCGACGAAGGCCGCTACGCGGAAATGGCGCGCGAAATGTTCGTCACCAGCGACTGGATCACGCCGCGCTACAACGGCTACAAGTACTTCGAGAAGCCACCGCTGCAAACCTGGGCGAACGCGCTGTCGTTCGCGTGGTTCGGCATCGGCGAATGGCAGGCGCGCCTCTACACCGCGCTGACCGGCTTCGCGGGCGTGCTGCTGATCGGCTACACGGGCGCGCGCGTGTTCAACGTCGCGACGGGTTTCTTCGCCGCGCTCGTGCTCGCGAGCGCACCGTACTGGTATCTGATGGGCCATTTCAACACGCTCGACATGGGCCTGTCGTTCTGGATGGAAGTCACGCTGTGCGCGCTGCTGCTCGCGCAGCGCCCGGGGCTCGCCGCGCGTGAGCAGCGGCTGTGGATGTGGCTCGTGTGGGCGTCGATGGCGCTCGCGGTGCTGTCCAAGGGCCTCGTCGGGCTGATCCTGCCGGGCGCCGTGCTCGTGCTGTACACGGTGGTCGCGCGCGACTGGGCGCTCTGGAAGCGTCTGTACCTCGTGAGCGGGCTGATCGTGTTTTTCGCGGTCGTCACGCCGTGGTTCGTGCTCGTGCAGGACCGCAACCCCGAGTTCTTCAATTTCTTCTTCGTCGTCCAGCAGTTCAGGCGTTATCTGACGCCCGAGCAGAATCGCCCCGGCCCGCTCTGGTATTTCGTGCCCGTGATGCTGGTCGGCTTCCTGCCGTGGCTGTCGGTCACATTTCAGAGCGCGCGGCACGCGCTGCGCATGCCGCGCCAGGCGAATGGCTTCGCGCCCGTCACACTGCTGTTCGTGTGGACCGCGTTCATCTTCGTGTTCTTCAGCGCGTCGCATTCGAAGCTGCTGTCGTACACGCTCCCCATCGCGCCCGCGATCGCGCTCGTGATCGGCATGTATCTGCCCCTCGTCACGCGCGAGCAGTTTCACCGGCATCTGACGGGCTACGCGCTATTCCTCGTGGCGGGCGGCTTCGGCGCAGTGTTTCTCGGGCGCCTGGGCGACCGGCGCAATCCGAATGCGCTGTACCTGGAATTCCGCACATGGGTGTTCGCGGCGCTCGCGATCGGGTTCGTGTTTACGCTCGTCGCGATCTGGATCAACCGGCGCAGGCGCGGCGCCGCGAGCGGCGCGCAGAACGGTCTGCCCGCCGGCGCCATGGCCACCACGCCGGGCGTGGCGAGCGGGAGCGCAACATCGACGGGCATCGTCGGCGCCGCGACGGCGTTCGGCATCGGCTGGGTGCTGCTCGCGACGATCGCCGGCACGGGCCACGACGCGTTCGGCCGGCTGTCGTCGGGCGCGCCGCTGGCGCCCGACGTCAAGGCGGCGCTCGCAAAGCTGCCCGCCGACACGCCGTTCTACTCGGTCGGCGTGCTTGATCACACGCTGCCCTTCTACATCGACCACACGATGATCATGGTCGAGCATGCGGACGAACTGGCGTTTGGCGTGTCGGTGGAACCGCAAAAATGGGTGCCGACGATCCCGCAATGGATCGAGCGCTGGAAGGCCGACCGATACGCGTTGGCACTGATGTCGCCGGATCGCTACAAGGCATTCAGCGAGCAGCATCTGCCGATGACCGTCGTCGCACGCGATTCGCGCCGCGTGATCGTCGAAAAGCCGCTTCCCGCTGAAGCAGGCGCCGCCTCGCAAGGCGCCGCGCCGGCCGCGGCTTCAGAGCCCCAACCGCAGCAATGACCTCCTCCCTCACTCGAACTATCCTTCGATGAACCCGATTTCGCTTTTCTGCATCCTCGCTGGCGTCGCGCTGAACGCGACGGCCCAGCTGCTTCTGAAGGCCGGCACGAATGCCGTCGGCCATTTCGACTTCACGATGGCCAACGTCATTCCGATCGGTTGGCGCATCGCGACGCAGCCGCCCATCGTCGGCGGCCTCGCCTGCTATGTGCTGAGCGTGGTCGTATGGGTTGTCGGGCTGTCGCGTGTGGACGTGTCGATTGCCTATCCGATGCTGTCGCTCGGCTATGTTGTGAACGCGTTCGCCGCGTGGTATCTGTTCGGCGAGGTGTTGTCGGCGCAACGCCTGATCGGCATTGGCGTGATCCTGGTCGGCGTGGTGCTCGTCGCGCGTAGCTGACGGCACGGCCTACCGGCGCGGTCCGGACATAGAAGAAACGCCCCTGGCAAGCACGCCGGCGTCTGCTAACGTATTCCAAATTGTTTCGAGCGCTGGACATTGGAGCGGAACTCGCACATTATCGCCGCCGCGTTCCGGCACTGATCAGCGCAGCCGCGGCAAATTAAGCTTAATGAAAGCTAAATGCCGGGCTTCGTTTAGAAAAGCAGCCGGCGACCCTTTTTAATATCGAGCAAAACCATCCATGACCCAGTCATCCGTTCCGTTTTTGCCGTTCGTCCGTCCCGAGATCGATGAAGAAACGATCCGCGGTGTTGTCGACGTGCTCCGCTCCGGCTGGATCACGACGGGCCCGCAGAACCAGGCGTTCGAAAAGGCATTGTCGGAATACTGCGGCGGCCGCCCGGTGCGTACGTTCAATTCGGGCACGGCGACGCTGGAAATCGGTCTGCGCATCGCGGGCGTCGGCGCCGGCGACGAAGTCATCACGACGCCGGCGTCATGGGTGTCGACCAGCAACGTGATTCTGGAGGTGGGCGCGACGCCCGTGTTCGTCGATATCGACCCGGCCACGCGCAACATCGATCTGGATCTGATGGAAAAGGCGATCACGCCGCGCACCAAGGCGATCATTCCCGTGTTCCTGTCGGGCCTGCCCGTCGACATGGACCGCCTCTACGCGATCGCCCGCGCGCACAAGCTGCGCGTGATCGAAGACGCCGCGCAGGCGTTCGGCTCGACGTGGAACGGCGAGCGTATCGGCAAGCTCGGCGACATCGTGTCGTTCAGCTTCCACGCCAACAAGAACCTGACCTCGATCGAAGGCGGCGCACTTGTGCTGAACAACGAGGAAGAAGCCGTCCTCGCGCAGAAATACCGGCTGCAGGGCATCGTGCGCACGGGTTTCGACGGCATGGATTGCGAATTGCTGGGTGGCAAGTACAACCTGACGGACGTCGCGGCGCGCGTCGGCCTCGGGCAGCTGCAGCACATCGAGCGCTTCAACGCGCAGCGCAAGAAGCTCGCGCACGCGTACTTCGATGGTTTCGAAGGCGGCGCGGCCGTGAAGCTCGGCATGGGCCTGCCGCTCGCGGACTTCGAAAACAGCAACTGGCACATGTTCCTCGTGACGCTGCCGCTCGCGCGCCTGTCGCTCAGCCGCGCAGCGTTCATGGAGCAGATGAAGGAACGCGGCATCGGCACGGGCACGCATTACCCGGCTATCCACCTGTTTTCGCTGTACCGCGCGATGGGCTACAAGGAGGGCATGTATCCGCATGCGGAGCACTATGGCGCGACCACGCTCACGCTGCCGCTCTTCACGCAGATGAATGAAGGCGACGTCGCGCGCGTGTGCCGCGCCGTCAACGAGATTTGCGAACAATACGGCCGATAATCTGGTCAATCAAGCGGTCAACCAAGCGGAAACCCAGCGGAAATGAATCAAACGGACCCACGCACGGTCGCTCCCGAACTCTCGGTCATCATCCCCGTGTACAACGAGGAAGCGGGGCTCGGCGAGCTGTTCTCGCGACTGTACCCGGCCCTCGACGCGCTCGGCACGGGCTATGAGGTGATCTTCATCAACGACGGCAGCCGTGACCGGTCGCCGGCGCTGCTCGCCGAGCAGTTCCGCGCCCGTCCCGACACCACGCGCGTGATCCTGCTGAACGGCAACTACGGGCAGCACATGGCGATTCTCGCGGGCTTCGAGCAGTCGCGCGGCCAGATCGTCGTCACGCTCGACGCCGACCTGCAGAATCCGCCTGAAGAAATCGGCAAGCTGTGCGCGAAGATGCGTGAAGGCTTCGATTACGTCGGCACGATCCGCATGCAGCGCCAGGACAGCCTGTGGCGGCGCAAGGCGTCGCTGGTGATGAACCGTCTACGCGAGCGCATCACGCGCATCAAGATGACCGACCAGGGCTGCATGCTGCGCGCGTACAGCCGCCATATCGTCGACACGATCAACCGCTGCGGCGAAATCAACACGTTCATCCCCGCGCTCGCCTACACCTTCGCGCAAAACCCCGTTGAGATCGACGTCGCGCACGAAGAGCGCTTCGCGGGTGAGTCGAAGTATTCGCTGTACAGCCTGATCCGTCTGAACTTCGACCTCGTGACGGGCTTTTCGGTCGTGCCGCTGCAATGGCTGTCGTTCATCGGCGTGATTCTTTCAATGGGTTCGGCCGCCCTGTTCGTGCTGCTGCTGATTCGCCGCTTCATCATCGGCGCGGAAGTGCAAGGCGTGTTCACGCTATTCGCTATCACGTTCTTCATGCTCGGCGTGATCATCTTCGCGCTCGGGCTGCTTGGCGAATATATCGGCCGCATCTATCAGCAGGTGCGCGCGCGGCCTCGCTATCTGGTGCAGACCATCCTCGAACAACGCAACGGCGAACCGGTTGCCGCGCAGCCGCGCCAGTCGGTCATCCCGGGCGTGCAAGCCGCGCCCGTCACCGGCGACGACCAGGGGCTCATCCGATGAAGCCGCGCGCCGTCGTTTTCGCGTATCACAACGTCGGCGTGCGCTGTCTGCAGGTGCTGCTCGCGCGCGGCGTCGACGTCACACTCGTCGTCACGCACGAAGACAGCCCGACGGAAAACATCTGGTTCGGCAGCGTCGCGTCGGTGGCGGCCGAGCACGGCATTCCCGTCGTCACGCCCGCTGATCCGAAGAGCCCTGAATTGCGCGCGCGCGTCGTCGAGGCGCGGCCGGACTTCATCTTCTCGTTCTATTACCGGCACATGCTGCCCGTCGATCTGCTGGCCGTCGCGCCGCGCGGCGCGTACAACATGCACGGCTCGCTGCTGCCGAAATATCGTGGCCGCGTGCCGACCAACTGGGCCGTGCTCAACGGCGAAACCGAGACGGGCGCGACGCTGCACGAGATGGCCGCGAAGCCGGATGCCGGCGCGATCATTGCGCAGACGCCCGTGCCTATCCTGCCCGACGATACAGCCGCGCAGGTGTTCGACAAGGTAACCGTGGCCGCCGAGCAGACGCTGTGGCGCGCGCTGCCCGCGCTGCTCAAGGGCGAGGCGCCGCACCTGCCGAACGATCTCGCGCACGGCAGCTACTTCGGCGGACGCAAGCCGGAAGACGGGCGCATCGACTTCAGCCAGAGCGGCCAGCAGGTCTACAACCTGATTCGCGCCGTCGCGCCGCCGTATCCGGGAGCGTTTACTGACATCGACGACGCGCCGGACGGCGCGCGCTTTATCGTCGCGCGGGCGCGCCTGGCACCGCCCGGCGCGCCAGACGGGGATTTGCCGCCCGGCATCCACGTAGGCGATAATGGCTTTTTTGCGACATGCGGCGACGGCCGCATCATCGTGATCCACGAATTGCGGCATCTGCGCGACGGCAACGAGCGCGTCGTCACCCCCGCCGAATTCACCCAGCTCACTCAATCTTCCCGTAACACATGAAAAAAGTCCTGATTCTGGGTGTGAACGGCTTCATCGGCCATCACCTGTCCAAGCGCATTCTCGAAACGACCGATTGGGAAGTGTTCGGCATGGACATGCAGACCGAACGCCTCGGCGATCTCGTCAACCACGAGCGCATGCATTTCTTCGAAGGTGATATCACGATCAACAAGGAGTGGGTCGAGTATCACGTGAAGAAGTGCGACGTGATCCTGCCGCTGGTCGCGATCGCCACGCCCGCTACGTACGTGAAGCAGCCGCTGCGCGTGTTCGAACTGGACTTCGAGGCGAACCTGCCCATCGTCCGTTCGGCCGTGAAGTACGGCAAGCATCTCGTCTTCCCGTCCACGTCGGAAGTCTATGGCATGTGCTCCGACGAACAATTCGACCCGGACGAGTCCGCCCTCACCTACGGCCCGATCAACAAGCCGCGCTGGATCTACGCGTGCTCGAAGCAGCTGATGGACCGGGTGATCTGGGGCTACGGCATGGAAGGCCTGAACTTCACGCTGTTCCGTCCGTTCAACTGGATCGGCCCGGGCCTCGACTCGATCTACACGCCGAAGGAAGGTTCGTCGCGCGTGGTCACGCAGTTCCTCGGCCATATCGTGCGTGGCGAGAACATCAGCCTCGTTGACGGCGGCGCGCAGAAGCGCGCGTTCACGGATATCGACGACGGCATCAGCGCGCTGATGAAGATCATCGATAACAAGGACGGCATCGCGACGGGCAAGATCTATAACATCGGCAACCCGACGAACAACTTCTCGGTGCGCGAACTGGCGCACAAGATGCTTGCGCTCGCCGCCGAATTCCCCGAGTACGCGGAAACGGCAAAGAAGGTGCAACTGGTCGAGACGTCGTCGGGCGCTTACTACGGCGCGGGCTACCAGGACGTGCAGAACCGCGTGCCGAAGATCGACAACACGATGCAGGAACTCTCCTGGGCGCCGCATTCGACTTTCGACGAAGCGCTGCGCAAGATTTTCGAAGCGTACCGCGGCCATGTCGCCGAAGCACGCGCCCTCGTCGAACAACAGTAAGGGCTGCCGCGCTTGGCTCTGATCGTCCTGAAGATCGATGTCGATACGCTGCGCGGCACGCGTGAAGGCGTGCCGAATCTCGCGCGTATCTTCGACCGCTACAAGGCGCGCGCCACGTTCCTGTTCAGCCTCGGCCCGGACCACACCGGTTGGGCGATGCGGCGCGTGCTGCGGCCGGGCTTTCTGAAGAAGGTGTCGCGCACGTCGGTGGTCGAGCATTACGGCGTGAAGCAGTTGATGTACGGCGTGCTGCTGCCCGGCCCCGACATCGGCGCGCGCGCCCGCTCCGAAATGCGCGCGATCCACGAAGCCGGCTTCGAATGCGGCATTCACACGTGGGATCACGTGTACTGGCAGGACAACGTGCGTTCGCGTCCGCGCGACTGGACCGTCGCGCAGATGCAGAAGAGCCACGACCGCTTCGCCGAGATCTTCGGCATGCCGCCCGTCACGCACGGCGCGGCCGGCTGGCAGATGAACGGCCATGCGTTCGAGCAGATCGACGCGTGGGGCATGCGGTACGCGTCCGATGGACGCGGGCATGCGCCGTACTTCCCCGTGGTGGGCGGCCGCACGCTTTCGCATGTGCAGATGCCGACCACGCTGCCTACGCTGGACGAAGTGCTGGGCATCGACGGCATCGACACGCACAACGTCGCCGCGTGGATGTTGAAGCGCACGGAAAACAATCCGCACGATCAGGTGTTCACGCTGCACGCGGAACTCGAAGGCCAGAAGCTTGCGCCCGTGTTCGAGCAGCTGCTTGCCGGCTGGCGCGCGCAAGGTCACACATTTGCCACGATGGGCGATTATCACGCCACGCTAGACCGTGACACACTGCCGTCGTACCCTGTGACGTGGGGCGAGATTCCGGGCCGTTCCGGCGAACTGATCGTTCAGCCCGACTAGCCGCACGGCGGCCGGGCGTCATTCGACACGCGTTCGCCCAATGTCAAAGACCTCATTGGCCGAACGCGCGACACGTCCCGAAGAACACCCAGCAACCCCGAAGAACGCGCTCAGGCGCGGCCCACGCCGCCGCCGACACCGATAACAACCGATAACAAACCGGAGGACCTCGTGCCCATCGCAGTCGATCAAGCCGTTCCCGATTTCACCGCCCCGGCTACGGGCGGCGACTTCACGCTGTCCAGCCTGCGCGGCAAGAAAGTCGTCGTGTATTTCTACCCGAAGGACAACACGCCCGGCTGCACGACGGAAGGACTGCAGTTCCGCGACCTGTATCCGAAGTTCAAGAAGGCGGGCGCGGAGATCATCGGTGTGTCGCGCGACAGCGTGCGCTCGCACGATAACTTCAAGGCCAAGCTGGAACTGCCGTTTACCTTGGTATCGGATCCGGACGAAACGCTGTGCACGCTCTTCGGCGTCATGAAATTGAAGAAAATGTATGGCAAAGAAGTACGGGGAATCGAGCGCTCCACGTTCGTCATCGATGCTGAAGGCGTGCTGCGCCGCGAATGGCGCGGCGTGAAAGTGCCAGGTCACGTCGACGAGATTCTGGAGGCTGTACAAGCGCTTTGAGGCGCGTTATATTGGGCCGCAATGAGTGCCTGTTCACATACTTTTTTCCGCAGTTGCGCTGCAGATCGCGTCGTCGCCGCCGCTGACAGGTCGGCCATGAGGCGAGCCATGAGGCGCAATGCGATGACCGAAGTCGAGCCGCTTGCCCCGTCTGCCGGGGCGGCGGCTTTTTTAATTGCGCGCAGCAGTTTGCGTCGTTCGCAGCGCACTTTCGTCAAGGAGCCGATCGAAGACCAGGCGAACCGGCATTACTAATCCGACACGCGCCACCGGACGCAAATTGCGGGCGCACGACGCACGACAGTTTGCGGCAGGCGGCGAAGAATTGTGACCCGCTTTACTCGAGGGAAACCATGCCTTTGCCTACCCCACCCAGCAAGCTCGGCAATCTGTTGCCGCCTGATGAATACACGGCGAAGCCTGCAAAGCCTGGTCGAAAACAGGCGTATGAAGGGGAGCAAGCCGCATCGGCCGAATATGGCCGCGCCAACGTCGCCGCACCGATGACGCACGCCGCCAACGCGGCCACCACGCTGCGCCCCGTTCATAGCGCCGCCGAGCCCGTTGCCGAAGCCACACCGTCCCGCAGTCGCAAGTCGAAGCAGACCGCCGCGTTGCTGCAGCCCGTCCCCGCCGCGCCGGCCGAAGTCGCCGTGACGGCAGCGCCTGTCGTCGCGCGTGGCAAGGGTTCCGCCGAAGCGGAAGCGCCCGCCGCCACCAGCGCCAAGTCGACCCGCACCGGAACGAAGAAAGGCACGGCCAAGGGTGCGCAGGTGGAGGTTCGCAAGCTGTTCGTGCTCGACACCAACGTGCTGATGCACGATCCGACGTGCCTCTTCCGCTTCGAGGAACACGACGTCTATCTGCCCATGATGACGTTGGAAGAGCTCGACAATCACAAGAAGGGGATGTCGGAAGTCGCACGCAACGCACGTCAGGTGAGCCGCACGCTGGATTCGCTCGTCGCGAATGCAGGTGACATGTCGGAAGGCATTTCGCTCGCGCGTCTGGGCAGCCGCGAAGCGCTGGGACGCCTCTACTTCCAGACGAAGCTCACGCATATCGAGCCCGTCGAAGGCCTGCCGCAAGGCAAGGCGGATAACCAGATTCTCGGCGTCGTGCGCGCGTTGCAGCGCGATCGCGAGGACCGCCAGGTCGTGCTGGTGTCGAAAGACATCAACATGCGCATCAAGGCGCACGCGCTCGGCCTGCCCGCCGAAGACTACTTCAACGACCAGGTTCTCGAAGACAAGGACCTGCTCTACTCCGGCATCCGTCAGCTGGCGCCCGACTTCTGGACGAAGCACGCGAAGGACATGGAGAGCTGGCAGGACACCAAGACGGGAACCACGTACTACCGCGTGACGGGCCCGCAGTGCGCGTCGATACTGGTCAACGAGTTCGTCTATCTGGAGCCGCAGAACGGCGAGCCGGCGTTCCACGCGATCGTGCGCGAGCTGAACGGCAAGACGGCGCTGTTGCAGACGCTGCGCGACTACGGCCACCACAAGAACAACGTGTGGGGCATCACGGCGCGCAACCGCGAGCAGAACTTCGCGCTGAACCTGCTGATGAATCCGGAGATCGACTTCGTCACGCTGCTTGGCCAGGCGGGCACGGGCAAGACGCTGGTCGCACTGGCGGCTGGTCTCGCACAGGTGCTCGACGACAAGCGCTACAACGAGATCATCGTGACGCGCGCGACGGTTCCTGTCGGCGAAGACATCGGTTTTCTGCCCGGTACCGAAGAGGAAAAGATGCAGCCGTGGATGGGCGCATTCGACGACAACCTCGAAGTGCTGCAGAAAACGGATGACGCAGCGGGCGAATGGGGCCGCGCGGCGACGCAGGAACTGATCCGCTCGCGCCTGAAGATCAAGAGCATGAACTTCATGCGCGGCCGGACGTTCGTCGACAAGTATCTGATCATCGACGAGGCGCAAAACCTCACGCCGAAGCAGATGAAGACGCTCGTCACGCGCGCCGGTCCGGGTACCAAGATCATCTGCCTTGGCAATATTGCGCAGATCGATACGCCGTATCTGACAGAAGGTAGTTCGGGCCTCACGTACGTCGTCGATCGCTTCAAGGGCTGGGCGCACAGCGGGCATGTGACGCTGGCGCGCGGCGAGCGCTCGCGGCTGGCCGATTACGCGTCGGATATTCTCTAACGCGCTGTCTTTGCTGGTTCAAAAGCCGCTTCCGGTTCGCTCTGGAAGCGGCTTTTTCTTTGTGTTTCGCCTTTTCAGACTCCCATGCGATTGGCATATGACCGCCCGCCTAAAATTGACATTTAGCGCGTAAACTTCAAGTAACTCATCAACATTTCTTGCGAGAGGCCTGTCAGACGGGCTACCATCGGGCATCACCGGCTTCTGGCGGGCGTCGTCGCTCGCCTCCGCTTTCATGCTTCGCCTCGCCCTGTCACTGTTGCTCGTCGCCCTGCTCGCCGCCTGCTCAGGCGCGCCGCAGAAGACCGTGCGCAGCTCGGGCGGGTCGTATGCGTCATCGGGCGGCGCGTATCGCACTGCGCCACCGGGCTTTCCCCGTTTCGTCGATCACAGCATCGGGCGCGAGGAAATCTCCATTCAGGCCATGAGTCTCGTCGGCGTGCCCTATCGCTGGGGCGGCAATACGCCCGATAGCGGTTTTGATTGCAGCGGGCTCGTGCACTACGTCGTGCAGCGCGCGGCTTCCGTGAACCTGCCACGCACGACGGCCGATATGAGCTCGCGCGGCGATTCCATCGAACCCGACGAAATCGCGCCGGGCGATCTGATTTTCTTTAACACGACCGGGCGACCGCATTCGCATGTCGGGATTTATGTCGGCAAGCTGCGTTTCGTGAACGCACCGTCGACGGGCGGCACCGTGCGGCTCGACTATCTGACCAATTCCTACTGGGCGAAGCGCTTCGACGGCATCCGCCGGGTGGCGCCCGCGTTGAACAAGCCGACAACGACGCCGTTCGATGCACCGAGCTATGAGGCCGCGACGCCTGTCACTCCGGCACCCGCCGTTGCGGCGGCAGAAGCAGCGCCTAAACCGGTCGCACCCGACGTCGCCGGCAGCGCGTACGGTTCGTCCCGCGGCGCGTCCGGCGCTTACGTGGCGCAGAGTCGTGCCCAACCCGCGCCCGTGGCGAATCAAAGCGTCGCCGCACCAGCCGCCACGGCGTCAGCATCCGTCGATCAGTTCGAACCGCCGCCTCCCGGCATGAGCGCCGCTCAAATGCAGGCGCGTGCAGCGGGCGCCATGTCGCCGACGCAGGTCGCTTCACCCGTTGCCTCCACGCCCGCGGATGCCACGCCCTCACGCGTGTACGGCGCCGCGCCAACGCCCGCTTCCGCCCCCGATGCCATCGACGCCGCCGCCGATGCCTACGAACCACCGCCTCCCGCCGCCGTAGCGGCGCGTCAGGCCCGCCAGGCGCAGTTCTCCGGCGAGAACCGCGAATCGGGCGGCGTACAGATCATGCGTGCGTCGACGGCTTCGCACCCCATTCCCGCGCCGACGCAAACCAACGACGACCCGATCGCGGGCTTTGCCAAGTACTGATTCGTGCACTGGTCATTGACGCTCGATTCACCCGCGCCGCCACACCTCTGCTATCTTTTGACGATATTTCCCTAACGGCGGGTGACAACGATGGATCTCGGGCTCAAAGACAAAGTGGTTCTGATAACGGGCGGCAGCAAGGGCATCGGCCTCGCGTGCGCGCGGGCGTTCGCGATGGAAGGCGCAAAAGTCGCGATCGTGTCACGCGATCCCGCCAACCTCGCCCGCGCCCGCGAGCAGCTTTCGAGCGAAGGGCTGCACGTTCACCTGACACGCGCCGATCTGCACGAACCGCATAGCGCCGCCGATGTCGTCGAGGAAGCGACGAGCGCCGTCGGCCCGATCGACATCCTGATCAACAGCGCGGGCGCCGCGCGCCGCTACAACCCCGAAACGCTCGACGCCGCGGCGTTCAAGGCGACGATGGAAGCCAAATACTTCCCGTATATCTACCCGCAGCAAGAAGTGCTCAGGCGCATGGCCGAGCGCGTGAAGTCCGGCGCGGCGAAGGAGCCGGGGACGATCGTCAACATCATCGGCATGGGCGGCAAGATCGCGAGCGACATCCATATCGCGGGCGGCGCGGCCAACGCGGCGCTGATGCTCGCTACCGTCGGCCTCGCGCACTACTACGCGCGCTACGGCATCCGCATCAATGCGATCAATCCGGGCGCGACGCTGACGGAGCGTGTCGAAGAAGCCCTGCAACTGGAAGCGTCGCGCGAAGGGATCGAAACCGCCGAAGCGCAGGCGCGTGGCGAGGCACGCGTGCCGCTCGGACGTTTCGCGAAACCGGAGGAGATAGCAGACGTTGCGCTGTTTCTGGCGAGCCGCCGCGCGAGTTATGTGACGGGCGCGATCGTCCCGATGGATGGAGGCAGCGCGCCGCTGATCTGAACGCGGCGCGCCGTTTTAAAGCAGCCTTACAGGAAGCGATGGCCGAGCCACCAGCCGGCCGCCGCGAGCACGGCGGACGCCGGAATCGTCAGCACCCACGCCCAGACGATATTGCCGGCGACGCCCCAGCGCACGGCCGACAGTTTCCGCGTCGCGCCGACGCCGACGATCGCGCCCGTGATCGTATGCGTGGTGGATACGGGAATGCCGAGGAACGACGCGATGAACAGCGTGATCGCGCCGCCCGTCTCCGCGCAGAATCCGCCGACGGGCTTGAGCTTCGTGATCTTCTGCCCCATCGTCCGCACGATGCGCCAGCCGCCGAACAGCGTGCCGAGGCCCATCGACAGATAACACCCGCCGATCACCCACAGCGGCGGCGCGTCGGCTGCGGCCGACGCGTACCCCGTCGCAATCAGCAGCATCCAGATAATGCCAATGGTCTTCTGCGCGTCGTTGCCGCCGTGACCAAGGCTGTACAGTCCCGCCGACACCAGTTGCAGACGCCGGAAGCGCCGGTCGACCTTGCTTGGCGGCGTGCGAAAGTAGATCCACGACACCAGCAGCATGAAGAACGAGCCGAGCACGAAACCGAGCAGCGGCGACACGATGATGAACGTGACTGTTTTCAGCAGCCCGTCCCAGTTGAGCGCGGCCCAGCCGGACTTGGCGAGCGCCGAGCCCACCAGCCCGCCGATCAGCGCGTGCGACGAACTGGACGGAATGCCGTAGTACCAGGTGACGATGTTCCAGCCGATCGCGCCGACCAGCGCGCCGAACACGACGTAGTGATCGACGATACCGGGGTCGATCGTGCCCTTGCCGACCGTCTGCGCGACTTTCAGGTGAAAGATGAAATAGGCGATGACGTTGAACGCCGCCGCAAACGCAACGGCCTGTTGCGGCTTCAGCACGCCCGTCGACACGACGGTGGCGATCGAGTTCGCTGCGTCGTGGAAGCCGTTCATGAAGTCGAAGACGAGCGCGACGACCACGAGCGTCGCGACCGTCCAGATAGCGAGTTGTATCGAATGCATCAGGCGTTTTCCAGCACGATGCCTTCGATGATGTTCGCCACGTCCTCACACTTGTCGGTGATCGACTCGAGCAGCTCGTAGATCGCCTTCAGCTTGATCAGCGTCTTGACGTCGTCCTCTTCGCGGAACAGCTTCGACATGGCCGAGCGCAGCACGCGGTCGGCGTCCGATTCCAGACGGTCGATGTCTTCGCACGCCTTCAGGATCTCGCGCGCCTGCTTCATGTCCGACAGCATGGCGACGGCCGCTTGCACACGCTCACAGCAAGCGGTCGAAATGTGCGCGAGCTGGCTCGCTTCCGACGTCACCGCCCGCACGTCGTACAGCGAAATGGCCGTGGCGACGTCCTCCATCAGGTCGAGGATGTCGTCCATCGTGGTGATCAACTTGTGGATTTCGTCGCGGTCGAGCGGCGTGATGAAAGTCTTGTGCAGCAGATCGATGGTTTCGTGCGTCAGTTTGTCGGCCGCTTTTTCGGCCGTCTGCACGTTTTGCTTGTGGATCTCGGCGTCGCCGAGGTTGTCGATCAACAGTTCGAGTTCGTGGCTCCCCGCGACAATGTGCTTCGCGTGAGCGTTGAAGATTTCAAAAAATTTGCCCTCGGTGGGCATGAATCGACCGAACATTGGGGTCCCAGAAAATGGTCACGGTGGCGCTGTCATAAAACCGCAACATTGTACCGTTCCGGACCATTCCGGGTGCGGCGCGCAGCCGTGTTTTGTGCGCGCGCGCAACGGCGGGCGCAACCCGGTGCCCCCGCTCGCGCGGAGTGTGCTACTCGCTGCCGTAGAAATTCTGCGCGCCCGCAAAATTGTCGAACTTCGTGAATTGCCCGTGGAACGTGAGCCGAACTGGGCCGATCGGACCGTTACGCTGTTTGCCGATGATGATTTCGGCGGTGCCCTTGTCGGGGCTGTCCGGGTTGTAGACTTCGTCGCGGTAAATGAACAGGATCACGTCCGCGTCCTGTTCGATTGCACCCGATTCGCGCAGATCGGACATGATCGGCCGCTTGTTCGGGCGCTGTTCGAGACCGCGGTTCAGCTGCGACAGCGCGATCACGGGCACGTCGAGTTCTTTGGCGAGGCTTTTCAGCGAACGCGAGATTTCCGAAATTTCCGTCGCGCGATTTTCGCCCGACGACGAGCCGCTCATCAGCTGCAAGTAGTCGATGATGATGAGGCCGAGCTTGCCGCACTGGCGCGACAGACGCCGCGCGCGCGAGCGCAGTTCCATCGGGTTCAGGCCGCCCGTTTCGTCGATGAAAAGCTGCGCCTCGCTCATTTTCTGGACGGCATGCGTGAGCTTCGGCCAGTCTTCGTCCGTCAGGCGCCCAGTCCGCATGCGGTGCTGGTCGAGCCGGCCGACCGAGCCAAGCATACGCATGGTCAGTTGCGTGCCCGGCATTTCCATCGAGAACACGGCGACTGGCAAACCGTATTCGACGGCCACGTATTCGCCGATGTTCATCGAGAACGCTGTTTTACCCATCGACGGGCGCCCCGCCACGATGATCAGCTCGCCGCCGTGCATGCCCGAGGTCATCCGGTCGAGGTCGACGAAGCCCGTTGGCGTGCCCGTCACGTCGCTCGGATTGGCCGTGTGGTACAGCGTATCGATGCGCTCGACAACCTGCGTCAGCAGCGGCCCGATTTCGAGAAAGCCCTGCGTGCCGCGCGCGCCGTCTTCGGCGATCGAGAACACCTTCGATTCCGCTTCGTCGAGCAGTTGGCGAACTTCCTTGCCCTGCGGATTGAAGGCATCGGCGGAAATTTCGTCGGCGACTGATACCAGCCGGCGCAGCACCGCACGATCCCGCACGATTTCCGCATAACGCCGGATGTTCGCCGCGCTCGGCGTGTTCTGCGCAAGCGCGTTCAGATACGCGAGTCCGCCGACCTCTTCGGCCTTGCCCGATGTGGTCAGCGCTTCATAGACGGTCACGACGTCGGCGGGACGCGTCGACGCGATCAGCCTGCCGATGTGCTCGAAAATGAGGCGGTGGTCGTAGCGGTAAAAATCGCTTTGCGAGAGGAAGTCGGCAATGCGGTCCCATGCGGCGTTGTCGAGCAGCAGACCGCCCAGCACCGATTGCTCGGCCTCGATGGAATGGGGCGGGACTTTCAGCGACTCAATTTGCGGATCTTTCGACGGTGCGTTCATGGGGTGGAATTATCAGGCAAAGTGGGACGGCGGGATAGCATCCTGAAAATCGAACCGCCGCAGCGCGCGGAAAGCCAACGCCGACAATAAAAAAGGCAGAGGCCGGTTTCCCGGCCCCTGCCCTTTATCACCAGCAACTGCCTGGCGATCGTGTTTCCTGTGTTGCTTAGACGTGCTCGCCCAGCACCGACACCGTGACGTCAACCGTGACGTCCGTGTGCAGCGAGACGTGAACCGAATGGTCGCCAACGATCTTCAGCGGGCCTTCCGGCAGACGCACTTGCGCCTTTTCAACTGCGAAGCCTTGCTTGCCCAGTGCTTCGGCGATGTCGGCGTTCGTCACCGAGCCGAACAGACGGCCGTCGACGCCAGCCTTCTGCGCGATCTGAACCGTCAGGCCCGACAGCTTTTCGCCTTGTGCCTGAGCAGCCGTCAGCTTTTCAGCTGCGACCTTTTCCAGTTCTGCACGGCGAACTTCGAATTCAGCGATCGCTTCCTTCGTTGCGCGGCGTGCCTTCTTGTTCGGGATCAGGAAGTTACGTGCATAGCCGTCCTTGACCTTGACGATGTCGCCCAGGTTGCCGACGTTCACGACTTTTTCGAGAAGAATGATTTGCATCCAGATGCTCCTTGTGACGTCGTCCGGTTAGGCCTTGTGCTGATCGGTGTACGGCACCAGCGCGAGGAAACGTGCGCGCTTGATCGCCGTGTCGAGCTGGCGTTGATAATGGGCCTTGGTACCCGTCAGACGTGCCGGCGTGATCTTGCCGTTCTCGCCGATGAAGTCCTTCAGCGTATCGATGTCCTTGTAGTCGATCTGATCGACATTTGCAGCCGTGAAACGGCAGAACTTCTTGCGCTTGAAGAGCGGGTTTTGTTGCTGACGACGCTTGTCGAATTTCTTACCAGTCGGGCGGGGCATGTTCAGTCCTTTCCAATGTCCTGCAATTCTGTGATGTGAAACACCAGAGTTCTCGCGTTGCGGCTTTTCTTCGCCAGGAAGCCGGTGAAGAGCGTTTCGACGCCCATTTCAACCCGCTCCAGCTTGCCGCTCGCCTCGCCGGCCGCGACCGCCTGCATGATCAGCTCGACGGTTCGGGCAACGCCCGCTTCGACGACCTGCGTGCGGTGTTGCAACGTACAGCCTGCAATCGGAACGCCTGCGGGGGTGTACCGCACTATTTCGCGTTCGACGACGCTCGCCGTGAGTTGCAGCCGGTTCATCGATTCCTTTTACGGACGCTGAATGAGAGCACGCCGCGTGACTCTGATGGCTTAATGGTTCTGCTTTAAGCCTGCGCTTCCGTCGGCTGCGATGCAGCCGCCTTCTTGGCTTCTTCGCGCTGCACTTCCTTCATCATCGGCGACGGGCCGGTTTCGGCCTTCTTCATCTTGACGATGAGGTGACGCAGAACGGCGTCGTTGAACTTGAACGCGTGTTCCAGTTCGTCGAGCGTAGTCTGGTCGCATTCGATGTTCATGCAGACGTAGTGAGCCTTCGCGAGTTTCTCGATCATGTAGGCCAGTTGGCGACGGCCCCAGTCTTCGATGCGGTGGATCTGGCCACCGTGCGACGTGATCGTGGTCTTGTAACGCTCGATCATGGCGGGCACTTGCTCGCTCTGATCGGGGTGCACGATAAAGACGATTTCGTAATGACGCATGTTCACTCCTTGTGCTGACTTATGGATAGAAGCCACCCGGGCGTCGAACCGGTGTGGCAAGTGAGAAGCCGAAGAATATAACCTGAATCGGCACTGTTTGCAAGATAAAGCAGGTGGCATCCGCCGGATTCGGGCGTGTTTTCAATGATTTAGGGCGGCTGGCGGCACAAAAACATGCCGCCAGCCGCCCTTCAAATGCCATCAAAAGTCTTCAGTCGCCCTCAACTGCCGGAATAAGGGGCCCCCGGCTCCCCGCCGTGCAGCCGGGCCGTCAGCGCGGCCTGCAACGCCGTCAGCGACTCGGGCGCGGCGTCCGTGATGGCCCACCACATCATCCCTTCGTCGCGCCAGCGCGCCACCGCATAGCCATCTTGCACGATCGCCGCGCCCGGTTTGCCCGCCGCGCGGTCGTCTTCGGGGAACACGTAGACGTCGATCACGTGCTTGGCATGCCGGTACGTGAGTACAGCCACCCGCCGATGCCCCACATAGTCGAGCCGCCCGCCAGCCAGCGGGAAGCCGCTCGCGCTGAGATCCTCCACAGGCGGCGCGTAGTCGAGCTTGCCGTTGAACCACGGCTTGACCGTGTGCTGATCCGTCGACACGACGTCGATATCGTGCCCCGACAGCTGCGCACGCACATGGCTCGCCACCAGTTCGTCGACCAACGGCATCGGTTCCCCCGTCCGGTGCAGCGTCACCGCGATGCCCGCCGCGACGAGCGCACAGAACGCCAGCGCGAGACCGCCGCGCCAGGCCGCGCCCGTGTGCCATCCGCCGCCGCTCATCGCGCCGCCCGCGCCCTCGCCCGCCAGCGGCCCGAAGCCGCCGCCTTTCGGGAGCTGCGGCAGTTGCGGCAGCCGCACCCAGTCGAACCAGCCTTTGCGCTGCCTCGCGCGTGGCTCGGGCCGCATTTCGCTGTCGCGCACCGCCCCTTGCGGAGCGGCAAGCTCGGTCGGCGGCAGCGCCGCCATGATCTTCGCGCGCAGTTCATCCGGCGCGCGATAGTAGTTGGCCGAGCGCACCGCGCCCTTCATTGCCCTTACCATCTCGCTTTCCCTCCGGCATGCCTCGCAGCTTTCGATATGCCGCTGCACGTCGCGCGATTGCGGCGGCGTGAGTTCGTGGTCCGCATTCGCATCGAGAAGCGGCCGTGCTTCGTTACAGTCCATCTGGCGCCTCCTGTGCGAGTCCGCCCGGCAACGCGCCGGGAGCGTGCGGCAACCAGCCGCCTTCGGTTTTACGTGGGGTATCGGGCGATCCGCCGGGCAGCGCGCCGCTGCCGGCGTGCGCCGAACGACCCGGACCCTCGGTCCGGGCCGATGCGCGCATGGCTGGCCGCGCGCCCGGCACATCGTCTGCCCCGTCCGGCCCACGCTGCGCGGCGCCCCCATCGCGCGCGCCGCCTCTCGGCCGCGCGCTCCCCTTCGTTTGCAAGGTCGTCAACGCCGTCGCGAGCTTGCGTCGCCCTCGAGCGAGCCGCGACATCACGGTGCCGACGGGCAGATCCGCAATCGTGGCGATCTCGCGGTAGCTCAACTCTTCCAGCTCGCGCAGGATCAGCACCTCGCGATATTCGACAGGCAGCATGTCCAGCGCCTCGTGCACGAGCCGCGTGTTTTCCTCGCGGATCAGCAGCGCTTCGGGGTCGGGCGAGTTCGCGCTCCAGCCTTCGAACGTCTCGTCGTCGAGGTTCTCATCGAACTCGATCGTCGCGTTGACGCCGCCCGAGCGCCTGCGCCATTCCGTGTACCACGTGCGCCGCACGATCGCGAGCAGCCAGGGCCGCGCGGTCTCGCCGTGGAACGTGTCGAAGAAACGGTAAGCGCGCATGAACGCTTCCTGCACGACGTCGTCGGCGTCGTGTCCGTTGCCGCATAGCCAGCGCGCAAGGTTGTACGCCGCATCGAGATGCGGCAGCGCCATCTGCTGAAAGCGCAGACTGCGCGCGGCCTCGGCGCGCGCGTCGCCCCCAGCATGTTTTCCGGTCTCATCCACCGATCGCCTCCAGGCTTGCCCAGACTTCACGGCTGCAAAACCCATTTCGAATCCAGTTTATTCCCGGTATTCGCGCCTGCCGTAAAAAATAAAGTTGGGAATAGAAAGCATGGCCTCGCAGTACCGCAAATGAGTCATTCACTCGCGAGGAGAATCATGCAAAACAATCTGAAATGTCTGAAGCGGCGCGATTTCCTGCGCCTTGCGGCCGTCGGCGGTGCGGCATTCGCGTCGGCGTTGCCCGGCTTCTCGTATGGACGCGACGACGATTTCTACTTCGTCCAGTTGTCGGATGCTCATTGGGGCTTCGAAGGCCCCGGCGTGAATCCCGATTCGAAAGGCACGCTGCCGAAGGCGATTGCCGCCGTCAACGCGTTGCCGTCTCCGCCCGATTTCGTGATCTTCACGGGCGACCTGACGCACACCACCGACGACACCGCGTTGCGCCACGAACGCATGCTCCAGTTCCAGCAAATCATCGCGCAACTGAAGGTGAAGCCGCTGTACCTGATGCCTGGCGAGCACGACGCGAGCCTCGACGCGGGCGCGGCGTACAAGGAGCACTTCGGGCAGACGCACTACACGTTCGATCACAAGGGCGTGCACTTCATCACGATCGACAACGTGTCGGACCCGGCGGGCCGCGTCGGCGAGCAGCAGATCGCGTGGCTTGCAGCCGATATCGACAAGCAGCCGCAGGACGCGCGCATCGTCGTCTTCACGCACCGGCCGCTGTTCGATCTCGCGCCGCAATGGGACTGGGCGACGCGCGACGGCGCGCAGGTGATCGACGTGTTGAGCCGGCGCAAGAACGTGACCGTGTTCTATGGCCACATCCATCAGGAGCATCACATGGTGACGGGCAACATTGCGCATCACGCGGCGCGCTCGCTGATGTTTCCGCTGCCGCTTGCGATGTCGCAGCCCAAGAAGCTGCCGGTGCCGTGGGACGCGTCCGCGCCGTATCGCGGGCTGGGCTGGCGGCAAGTGCAGGTCGCGAGGCCGTCGGGCGCGCTTGCGCTCGATGAAATGCCGATCAAGGCGTCATAACGGGGAGATCACCATGCCGACTTTTGCCGTCGACAGGAAGCGACGCCGCGTTTTCACGCTTGCCGCGATGGGCGCGGTGCTGGCCGTCGCGGGCCATTTCGACGCGCGCGCCGCCGAACCGCGCGTCATCAAGGTTAGTGCGCGCAAGTTCGTGTTCACGCCGAATCAGATCAAGCTCGCGCCGCATGAGAATGTTGTGTTTGAGCTGACCGCGGTGGATACGATTATGGGGTTTGCGATTCCGCAGTTCAACGTGCGGGCGGATGTGCCGCCTGGGGCTGTTGTGCGCCTACCGGCGCAGGCTGGACCGGCTGGGACTGTCGATTTTTTGTGCGATATTTTTTGTGGGTCGGGGCATGAGACGATGAGTGGGACTATTTTGGTTGGGTAGGGGTGGGTTTTGGTGGTTCGCCTGGGGTTGCGCCGGCATCCTGCGATGCGATTTGTTTTTTGCCAGGGTTGGTGTTCGCGGGCATCCGCGTTTTGCCTTCGCCCTTCACGCGTCGCCGTTCGGTGTTTTGGCCTTTTCGCTGGCATCCGCGTATTGCCTTCGTGCTTCAGGCGTCGCCCCTGTGCGGGGCGGCACCTACTTTTCTTTGCCGCCGCAAAGAAAAGTAGGCAAAAGAAAGCGGCTCACACCGCCAGCACTTGTGTTTGCCTGAGGGCCCCCAAAGGGTCCTACGCTTCACACGGCAATCACGTGACCCATGTTCGTTGCCAACGCTCTTGCGGTGCGCCTCACCCGCTTCACGCACCCGCGCTGCATCATGCCGTGCCAGATATTCCACCGCCGCCCAGGTGGCAAACTGTGTGTAGGCCGTAGCACCTCACACGCCTCACTTCGGACCGATAGCGCACGCGTTCCACCATGTAAGAGCGCCAAGCTATACGACGCGACAACCTACACACAGTTTGCCACCTGGGCGGCAGCAACCATTCGCTGGCGTTGGCCTTTGTGCGGGAGTTCGAAGCGGGTGAGGCGCTCATTCAGCGCGTTGGCAACGCACGCGAGCAGATATGCTGCCGTGTGAAGCGTAAGACCGGTTGAGGGCCCTCAGGCAATAACTAGAACTGACGGTGTGAGCCGCTTTCTTTTGCCTACTTTTCTTTGCGGCGGCAAAGAAAAGTAGGTGCCGCCCCGCACAGGGGCAACGCCTGAAGCACGAAGGCATAGCGCGGATGCCAGCGCAAACGCCGAAACACCAAACCGTCTGCGCAGCAAACCCACCGCCTCACGAATGCCATCGCAAATACCAAAACACCGAACGGCAACGCCCGCGCCACGAAGGCGCAACCGCCAAAAACACCAAAACACTCCCACCGCAAGGCGAAAAAACCCCACATCACCCCGCATTAACCCAGTAATCAGGCCGCGCATAAACCTCTTTCAGATAATCAATGAAATACCTGACTTTCGCGGGCACATACCGCTGCTGCGGATAAACAGCAAGAATGTCGTAATCAGGCAGCGCATATTCATCGAGCACGGTCTCGAGCTCGCCCCTCGCGAGTTGCTGATCGATTTCCCACGTCGAGCGCCAGCCAAGCCCGAGCCCTTCCGACACCCAGCGGTGCAGCAACTCGCCGTCGTTGCAATCGAGCGTGCCGCCGACGCGCACCGTCGTCAGCTTGCCATTGCGCCGGAAGTACCAGCCGCGGTTCTGCCCGCCTTGGAGGTTGAACGCGAGGCAGTTGTGGGCCGGCAGATCCTCGAGCGCCTTCGGCTTGCCATGCTTGCGGAAGTATTCAGGCGTCCCGCACACGACGCGCCGGTTCGTCGCAAGCTTGACGGCCACAAAGTTCGGATCGACAGCCCCGCCGATGCGAATCGACAGATCGTAGCCCTCGCGCACCAGATCGACGACGCGGTCGGTCAGATTGAACGAAACCTGTAATTCGGGCTTGTCCTTCAGAAATTCGGGCGCGAGCGGCGCAACATGCTTACGCCCGAACGCGGCAGGCGCCGACACGATCAGATGCCCGTTGACCGACCGCCGCCCCGCCATCAACTCGTTTTCCGCCTGGTCCCATTCGCTGAGCAGGCCGCGGCAACGTTCGAGAAACGCCGCGCCCTCTTCGCTGACCACCAGCCGGCGCGTCGAACGGTACATCAGCTTGACGCCCAGGCGCTTTTCGAGCGCGTCGATCCGGCGTCCGAGGATCACGGGCGACACGCCCTCTTCCAGCGCCGCCGACGCCAGGCTGCCCGCGTCCGCGACGCGCACGAACGTTTCGATCTGTTTAAAGCGATCCATTTTTCGTCTCCAGGTGCTGTGCACGGGCGTCTCGCCGCAACGCGCCCCAATGGGCGTCCCACCCGTATTCCATACTTTTTGTTTTGGAATAAGCGACCGTGAATGATCTTATCAAACCTTAGATGCAGTCTTAAAGTGTGCCTAACACCCATCCGCTTTACAGACTTCCAGGAGACATTCATGGCCAAGATGAGAGCCGTCGACGCAGCGGTACTCGTGCTCGAAAAAGAAGGCATCGACACGGCTTTCGGCGTTCCCGGCGCCGCCATCAACCCGTTCTACTCGGCCATGCGCAAGGCAGGCAACATCAGTCACGTGCTGGCGCGCCACGTCGAAGGCGCATCGCACATGGCGGAAGGCTATACGCGCGCAGCGCCCGGCAATATCGGCGTGTGCATCGGCACGTCGGGCCCCGCCGGCACCGACATGATCACCGGCCTCTACTCCGCCTCCGCCGACTCGATTCCGATTCTCGCGATCACCGGTCAGGCGCCGCGCGCGCGTCTGTACAAGGAAGACTTCCAGGCCGTCGATATCGAATCGATCGCCAAGCCCGTCACGAAGTGGGCCGTCACGGTGCGCGAACCGGCCCTCGTGCCGCGCGTGTTCCAGCAGGCGTTCCATCTGATGCGCTCGGGCCGTCCCGGTCCCGTGCTGGTCGACCTCCCCATCGACGTGCAACTCGCCGAGATCGAGTTCGACATCGAGACCTACGAGCCGCTGCCCATCTATAAGCCCGCCGCGACGCGCAAGCAGATCGAAGCCGCGCTCACGCTGCTCAACGATTCCGCGAAGCCGCTGATCGTCTCCGGTGGCGGCGTGTTGAACGCTGCCGCTGAAGATCTGCTCGTGCAGTTCGCCGAAACGATCGGCGTGCCCGTGATCCCGACGCTGATGTCGTGGGGCGCGATTCCCGACGATCACCCGCTGATGGCGGGCATGGTCGGCCTGCAAACGTCGCATCGCTACGGCAACGCGACGATGCTCGCCTCGGATTTCGTGCTCGGCATCGGCAACCGCTGGGCGAACCGTCACACGGGCAGCGTCGAGGTATATACGAAGGGCCGCAAGTTCGTGCACGTCGATATCGAACCGACGCAGATCGGCCGCGTGTTCGGCCCGGATCTCGGCATCGTGTCCGACGCGAAGCTCGCGCTCGAACTGTTCGTCGAAGTCGCGAAGGAATGGAAGGCAGCAGGCAAGCTGAAGGACCGCGGCGCGTGGGTCGAGGAATGCCAGGAACGCAAGCGCACGCTGCAACGCAAGACGCACTTCGAGAACGTGCCGATCAAGCCGCAGCGCGTGTACGAAGAGATGAACAAGGTGTTCGGCCGCGATACGTGCTACGTGAGCACGATCGGCCTGTCGCAGATCGCCGCCGCGCAGTTCTTGCACGTGTTCAAGGCGCGCAACTGGATTAACTGCGGCCAGGCCGGCCCGCTCGGCTGGACGATTCCGGCAGCGCTGGGCGTGCGTGCCGCTGATCCGCAGCGCCCCATCGTCGCGCTGTCGGGCGACTACGACTTCCAGTTCATGATCGAAGAACTGGCCGTGGGCGCGCAGTTCAAGCTGCCGTACGTGCATGTGGTCGTGAACAACTCGTATCTGGGCCTGATCCGCCAGGCGCAGCGCGCGTTCGACATGGACTTCTGCGTGCAGCTCGCGTTCGACAACATCAACGCGCCGGAACTCGAAGGCTATGGCGTCGATCACGTCGCGGTGGCTGAAGGCCTCGGCTGCAAGGCGATCCGCGTGTTCAAGCCGGAAGAGATCAAGCCGGCGCTGGAAAAAGCGCAGTCGATGCTCTCCGAGTACAACGTGCCGGTGATCGTCGAAGTGATTCTCGAGCGTGTGACCAACATTTCGATGGGCGCCGAGATCGACGCGATCAACGAGTTCGAAGATCTCGCCGTGACGCGCGCCGATGCGCCGAGCGCGGTCAGCCTGCTCGACTAAATGCCGTACCCGCCTCATCCGGGCGGACGCGTTTCCAGTGAAACGCATCCGCCCGCGCCGTGCTGTTCAATTTGACCGACCAGAGAGAAAAAGCAACATGCCGAAATTTGCCGCGAATCTCACGATGCTGTTCAACGAAGTCCCGTTCCTCGACCGCTTTGCAGCGGCCGCCGACGCGGGCTTTGACGCCGTCGAGTTTCTGTTCCCGTATCCGTATCAGATCGCCGAACTGTCCGAGCGGCTCGCGCAGAACAAGCTGAAGCTCGTGCTGCACAACCTGCCCGCCGGCAACTGGGAAGCGGGCGAACGCGGGATTGCTTCGCTGCCGGATCGCGTCGGCGAGTTTCAGGAAGGCGTGGGCCGTGCCATCGAATACGCGAAGGCGCTGAAGGTGCCGCAACTGAACTGCCTCGTCGGCATTCCGAAGGGCGTTGATGCCGACAAGGCGCGCGCGACGATCGTCGACAACCTGAGCTTTGCCGCTGCCGCGTTGAAGAACGAAGGCATCAGGCTGCTCGTCGAGCCGTGCAACTCGTACGACATTCCGGGCTTCGCATTGAACCGCTCGTCGGAAGGACTCGATGTGATTCAGGCCGTCGGCTCCGACAACCTGTTCCTGCAGTACGACATCTATCACATGCAACGGATGGAAGGCGAACTCGCCGCGACGATCAAGAAGAATTTCGCGCAGATCGCTCACATCCAGCTCGCCGACAACCCGGGGCGCAACGAGCCGGGCACGGGCGAAATCAACTATCCGTTCCTGTTCGATCTGCTCGATTCGCTCGGCTATCGGGGCTACATCGGCTGCGAGTACAAGCCGCGCACGACGACGGCGGAAGGCCTCGGCTGGCTGGAGAGCGTCGCGGGCGTGAAGCGCGCTCATGCCTCCGCCTGATATCGGCGCCTGATTGCAACGACACACGAGCACATTTCGAACCTTATTTACTGGAGACTCATTCAATGGCAAAGATCGGTTTCATCGGCCTCGGCATCATGGGCGCGCACATGGCGCGCAACCTCATCAAGGGCGGTCATACGCTGTTCGTCAATGGCGCGTACCCGGTGCCGGAAGATCTCGCCAACACGACCACGTCGGTCGCTGATTCGACGGCTGTTGCGCAGGCGGCCGATATCGTCGTGATCATGGTGCCCGACACGCCCGACGTCGCGAACGTGCTGTTCGCCGATGACGGCGTGGCGAAAGGCCTGACGAAGGGCAAGCTCGTGATCGACATGAGCTCGATCTCGCCGCTTGACACGCAGGCGTTCGCGAAGAAGATCAACGAACTGGGTTGCGACTATCTCGACGCGCCCGTCTCCGGCGGCGAAATCGGCGCACGGGATGCGACGCTGACGATCATGGTCGGCGGCCCGCAAAAGTCGTTCGATCTGGCCAAGCCGCTGTTCGACCTGATGGGCAAGAACATCTCGCTGATCGGCGACAACGGCGCGGGACAGACCTGCAAGGTGGCGAACCAGATCATCGTCGCGCTGAACATCGAAGCCGTCGCGGAAGCGCTGTTGTTCGCGGCGCGTTCGGGCGCCGATCCGGAGCGCGTGCGCAAAGCGTTGATGGGCGGCTTCGCGTCGTCGCGCATTCTCGAAGTGCACGGCGAGCGGATGACGAAGCGCACGTTCAACCCGGGCTTCCGGATCGAGTTGCACCAGAAGGATCTGAACCTCGCACTCGATGGCGCGCGCAAGCTTGGCATCGCATTGCCGCATACGGCCAGTGCCCAGCAACTGTTCAGCGTGTGCGCGGCGAATGGCGGCAAGGCATGGGATCACTCGGCGATGGTTCGCGCGCTCGAAATCATGGCGAATTTTGAAGTCGCACAGGCGCCTGCAGCAGATCAGAAAGCGGCTTGAGCGAGCCTGTGACGCTTTAATGCAACGACGGCTGCCGTGTGCGAAACACGGTGGCGCACAAGTGGGGCGCCTGGTCCGGCGCGCGGCACGCATCGGATTGGGCAAATCATGTCGCTCTGGGCTGAGAGCGGCAAGTGGGGTCCGCAGCGGCACCCGGCGATGACGGGGAAGCCTTGGTCGGTCAGACGTCATCGTCGGGTGTCCTGCTGTGGTTTGGTTTTTTGGTTTTTTGGTTTTTTTTGTCTGCGACGCTGGTGGGGGCTTTGCTTTTGCGCTGGCGGCGTTGATGTTGTGTGCCTGGCTTTGCGCTGGCATCCGCGTTACGGTGTTTGTCTCTGCGCTGGCATCCGCGCTTTGCCTTCGTGCTTCAAGCGTCGCCCCTGTGCGGGGCGGCACCTACTTTTCTTTGCCGCCGCAAAGAAAAGCAACCGTATTGGAAGTCAAGCGGGAGGCTGTTCCGGGGTGCTGGATTCTCAATGTGGTTGCCGGTTCCGTACAGGCGAGCGCAAACCACGCGAGTGATCGCGTTCAGGCACAGCATCCAGGCAAAGCTATACCGCCGGTTAGTTCGTCGATGGGTTCCAGGGTGTTGAGTTATGGACCATGGCGTTGAGCGTCACGATGAGCTTGCGAATGCACGCGGTCATGGCCACCTTGAAGGGTTTGCCGGCCTGACGCAGACGGTCGTAGAAGGCCCTGATGGTCGGATTGAAGCGCAGCGCGGGGATGCAAGCCATATAAAGCGCGCGCCGCACGATGGCACGACCGCCCTGAATGCGACGCTTGCCGGTGTGCTTGCCGCTATCGGAATTGAACGGAGCAACACCGGTCAGCGCGGCGATCTCGCGGCGGTTCAATGAACCGAGTTGTGGCATGAACGCGATCAGTGTGGCCGCGGCGCCGGGACCGATGCCGGGCACCGAGCGCAGCAGGTCCTCCTTCTGACGCCACGCGGGCGAAGCGCGCAGGAACGAATCGATGTCCCTGTCGGCGACGGTGAGCTGCTGTTTGAGCCATTTGATATGGTCATTCAGGCTTTCCTTAGCCGCGGCATGAGCGCGCTCCAGGCGGGCTTTTTCGGCCACGAGCATGTCGATGAGCTGGGCACGGCGCAGCAGCAGGGCTTGCAGCTGCTCGGTCTGCACATCGTTGAGCGGGCGCACGACGGGTTTGATGACGGCGGCGAAATGGGCGATGACGAACGCGTCGATGCGGTCGGTCTTCGCCCGTTTGCCGGTGGCTCTGGCAAAGTCGCGCACCTGTCGGGGATTAACCGCGACAGCGGGCAGGCCGGCCTGGCAGAGCGCCCTGAGCACGGCGAGTTCGAGCTTGCCGGTGGCCTCCATGACGATCAGGGTGGGACCCAGCGCGATCAGACGCTGGACCAACTGTTCGATGGCGGCGGTTTCATTGTCGACACTGAAATGTTCGGTCGTGTCGTGGATGGCAACGTCGAGCGTGCTACCGCTGACGTCGATGCCGATATAAAGGGACGAAGAAGTCTGGTTCATCACGGTACCCATACTTGCAGGAAAATACGAGCTCGAGGCTCAGTCAACTGTTCGGGTTAAGACGATGAGAAGGACAGTCGCTCAGGCTTTTCTGCGAGCTCAAGGCACTATAGGCAGACGAGCTGACTGTCCGTGTGGCGACAACTGATCGGGTCGGTGCCACGGAGGGGAATATACAAGTAGGCAAAAGAAAGCGGCTAACACCGCCAACATTTCTTCTTGCCTGAGGGCCCCCAACCGGTCCTACACTTCACACGGCGATCTGCTTGTTCCGCGTTCGTTGCCAACGCGCTGAATGAGCGCCTCACCCGCTTCACACCCCCGCGTTACAGCACGCAGTGCCAGATATTCCTCCGCCGCCCAGGTGGCAAACTGTGTGTAGGCCGTAGCACCTCACACGCCTCACTCCGAACCGATAGCGCCGGCGTTCCACCATGTAAGAGCACCAAGCTGTACGCCGCGACAACCTACACATAGTTTGCCACCTGGGCGGCGCAAACCATTCGCTGCCGCGAGCCCTTGTGCGGGTGTTTGAAGTGGGTGAGGCGGTCATTCGAAGCGTTGGCAACGCACGCGAAGAAGGACGTTGCCGTGTGAAGTGTGGGACCGTCTGGGGGCCCTCAGGCAAGAAGAAAGATTGGCGGTGTTAGCCGCTTTCTTTTGCCTACTTTTCTTTGCGGCGGCAAAGAAAAGTAGGTGCCGCCCCGCACAGGGGCGACGCTTGAATGGCAAACACCGTAACGCGGATGCCAGCAAAAACACAAGCACACCACACTAGAACGTCGAAGACAAACAAAAACCTCACCGAAGGCCATGATAAAACGCCGCCAGATTGGCGATATCACCATCAGACAGCGGCTTCGCGACCAGCGACATCATGTCATTCTGCCGCGCCCCCGACTTGAAGTCCTTCAGCGCCTTAATCAAATAATCCTCATTCTGCCCAGCCAGATTCGGCGCTTCAGGAATCTTGGCGATGCCATCCATCCCATGACACGCCTGGCACTGCACAGCCTTGGCGCGCCCCTTGGCAAGATCGGCTGCATTCGCCGCGCAGGCGAACCCTGCAACAACGAACACGACCGCTATCGGTAGCAAAAAAAAACGCCTCATTTCGCGTACGAAATCCGATAAATCGCGCCAGCGTAATCATCCGACACGAGCAACGACCCATCCTGCAACTGCTGCACATCGACAGGACGTCCCATGTACTCACCGTTCGGCGTCAACCACCCTTCCGCAAAAACTTCGGTCTCCCCGACCGAGCCATCGTCCTTGACAGGCGTGTACATGATGCGCGCACCAATCGGCTTCGTCCGATTCCACGAACCATGCTCCGCATCAAAGATGCCGCCCTGATACTTCTCCGGAAACATCTTGCCCGTATAGAACGACATGCCAAGATCCGCCGCGTGCGCAGCGTACTCGACCATCGGGAACACCACGCCCGCAGGCGGCGTCTGGTCCTTGTATTCCTCCGTGCGAACATGGCCGCCGCCATACCATGGGAACCCGAAGTTCGCGCCCGCCTTCGTCGCGTGATTCAGTTCGCCGGGCGGGATGTCATCGCCCATGCCGTCCACCTGGTTGTCGGTGAACCACAGCGACTTGTCCTTCGGATTGAAATCGAGGCCCACCGAATTGCGCACCCCATGTGCATACACTTCGCGATTCTTGCCGTTCTGGTCGAGGCGGATGATGCCCGCGAGTCCGTTCTTGTCGAGCTCGGCGAGTTTGTCCTTGGGCGGCACGTTCCACGGCTGGCCGAGCGCGATGTACAGCTTCTTGTCAGGCCCGACGCGGCAATAACGCGCGCCATGATTGAAGCTTTCGAACTGCGGCGGAATCAGCTTGCCCTGCGGCACGACCACAGCGGCGGCCACGTCCGGGCCGCCCTCGCCGAAGAACTGCGCAGCGGGAAACGCCAGCACGCGGTTCTGCTCGACGATGTACAGCACGCCATCCGGCGAGAAGCACACGCCGTTGGGCACCTTGAAGGTAACGGAACTCGCAAACTGCACGACGTCGTCGGCAACGCGCCGCTTGGTCCGGTCCGTCACCTGCCACACGCGATCCTTGCGCGTGCCGACGAACACCACGCCCGTCGACGGCTCGATTGTCATCGCGCGCGCCTCGGGCACGATGGCATACAGTTCGATCTTGAAGCCAGACGGCAGCTTGATCGCCTTCAGGTTTTCGCGCAGCGCGTCGGCGCGCGCGCCCGTCTGCGGCACCGTTTCGGCTGGTTTCGTGTTGCCCGTGGTCTTGAAGTTCGACAGCGTCTGCACGTTGTCCTGCGCGGCGTAAGCGGCAGGCAGGATCGCGAATGCTGCGCCGATGGCGAGCGGCAAGAGCTTCAGGGATGCGTTCATCGGTATGTCTCCTGTCATTTTGATGCGGTTTGTTGGACCTGCAACGACGGGTACGGGAAAGACATGAACGTCATGATGCAGCGTGTGATGGCATCGCAAGCCGTTGCAAGTGCAACGGAACCCGTTTGCGCGATGCCATCTGAAAGCTTGCCGTGCGGCGGGCTACTGACTGTTATAGACGATGTTCAGCCAAACGTCGGACGAATGTCTGCCACGCGGCATCCGCGAAGCAGCCTTCCAGGCGAGGGAATGTGAGCGAGCGACGCGTTATATTCGCGAGGAACGATCGCGTCGTCTTGTGATGCGGATGGAATCAGTACGTATCGAAGACTTGCTGCAACGCAACCGGCGTCGTATGGCCTGCCGCGAGCGCGAGCATCAGCAGCACGCGCGCCTTGTACGGATTGAGTGCGCCTGCCGTAACGAAGCCGAGCGCATCGTCGGCGGCTGCACCATTGCGCATCACGTGCCCCGAGCCGACACGCGACGACCGCACGATCGCGACGCCCTTTGCCGCCGCTTCGGCGAGCGCCGTCTGCACGGTCGAGTGAATCGAGCCGTTGCCCGTGCCCGCGACGACGATGCCCTTCACGCCCGCTGAAACGAGCGCATCGACGGCCACACGCGACACACCCGCATAGCTCGTCACGACTTCGACCAACGGCCATGCCGCGCTGTTCGAATCGATCACGAACGGTGTCGCGCCCGTATGCGGCCGCACGACGCTGCGTTGAAACTCGACGCGCCCATCCTGCACCCAGCCCAGCGCGCCGATTTCGGGCGACTGAAACGCATCGACGGCGTACGTGCTCGTCTTCACGACGTCGCGTGCGCTGTGAATGCGGTTGTTGAACGCGACCAGCACGCCCTGCCCGCGGGCTTTGGCGTTGCCCGCGACGATCACGGCGTTGAGCAGATTCAGCGGGCCATCGGCGGACAGTGCCGACGACGGCCGCATCGCCGCCGTCAGCACGACAGGCTTGTCGCTCTTGACGCTCAGATGCAGCAGATAGGCGGTTTCTTCGAGCGTATCGGTGCCATGCGTGACGACCACGCCGTCGACTTCATCGGAAGCCAGCAGCGCATTGATGCGCTGCGCGAGCGTGCTCCACAACGCGAGCGTCATGTCTTTGCTGTCGACGCTCGCGACCTGCTCGGCCTGCACATTCGCAACAGCAGCCAGCGACGGCACGGCGGCGAGCAGTTGCCCGACGCCGACGACGCCCGCCTGATAGCCCGATGTATTGGTCGCGTCGGGCGCGGCGCCCGCGATCGTGCCGCCCGTCGCAAGCACGGCGATGCGCGGCAGCGCGCGCGATGCAGAAGTAGAGGTATTCATGGCGGCGATTGTAAGCGATGCGCACGCCGCCGCCATCGATGAAAACGCGAGCCTCTAGATGAAGCTCGCGCGCAAAACACCCACTATCAGGCCGCTTCGCGCAACTGGCTCGCGATATCCGCTTCGTGCAGTTGCGGCGCGAACATCTCGATCAGCCGGTACGCATAGGCACGCAGGAACGCACCCTTGCGCAAACCGATGCGCGTCGTGCTCGCTTCGAACAGATGCTGCGTGTCGAGCGCCACGAGTTCGGTGTCGCGCTTCGGATCGAACGCCATCGCGGCGACGATGCCGATGCCCATGCCGAGTTCGACGTAGGTCTTGATCACGTCCGCGTCGATGGCCGTCAGCACGACGTCGGGCAGCGCGCCCACCTTCGCAAACGCCTGATCGATGTGCGAGCGGCCCGTGAAATCCTGGTCGTACGTGACGATCGGGTATTCGGCGACCTCTTCCAGCGTGATGTTCTCACGGCCCACCAGCGGATGCCCCTTCGGCACGACCACGACGTGGTGCCACGAATAGCACGGGAACGTGACGATGTCGGGATAACGGTCGAGCGCTTCCGTCGAGATGCCGATGTCGGCCTCGCCGTTGATGATCATCTGCGCGATCTGCTGCGGGTTGCCTTGGCGCAGCGCGAGATGCACCTTCGGATAAACCGAAGTGAACTGGCGGACCACCTTCGGCAGCGCGTATCGCGCCTGCGTGTGCGTCGTCGCGACGACGAGGTGGCCGTTATCCTGATCCGCATACTGGCGCGCGACGCGGCGCAGGTTCTCCGCGTCGAGCAGCATCCGCTCGATCAGCTGATGCACTGCCTTGCCCGGCTCCGTCAGCCCCGTCAGACGCTTGCCGCGTCGAATGAAAATATCGACGCCCAGTTCGTCCTCGAGATCCTTGATCTGCTTCGAGACGCCCGACTGCGACGTGTACAGCACGTTCGCGACTTCCGTCAGGTTCATGTTCTGCCGTACGGCTTCGCGCACGAAGCGCAGCTGCTGGAAATTCATATCGATGTCTCCGGTTCAGCCAGAGTAGGTTTGTTGTTCAATGCCTGGGTTGAAATGACGCTGCCTGGTGCGCCGTTCAATGTGCAGGGAATACACGCAACGCGCGCGGCACGGCCGTCACGCCATCGCCGACACCGAGTTGCAATTCGCGCCATGCTTCGCGATCCAGTTCCGCTTCGAGCACGTGACCTGCACGCCCTTCGAGCTCGACACGCACCGAGCCGCCCAGCGTCACCACGCGCCGCACGCCGACGACGATGCCGTCGCGATGTCCTGAAGCCTGCGGATACAGCACGAGATCGTGCGGACGCACGTAAGCGAACGCGGGCCCCTGGAAGTTCGCTTCGATCGCGATAGGCTGCGCGGCGCCATCGACGACGAAACCCCTGCCGTCGACGCTGCCATGCAGCCGGTTCGCCGCGCCGAGAAACTCGTAGACGAACGAGGTCTGCGGATGATCGTAGACGTCTTGCGGGCTGCCCACCTGCTCGACGTGCCCGTGATTCAGCACGACGATACGGTCCGCGACTTCGAGCGCTTCTTCCTGGTCATGCGTGACGAAGATCGTCGAGATATGCAGGTCGTCGTGCAGACGGCGCAGCCAGCTGCGCAGTTCCTTGCGCACTTTCGCATCGAGCGCGCCGAACGGTTCGTCGAGCAGCAGCACTTTCGGCTCGACGGCCAGCGCGCGCGCCAATGCGATACGTTGCCGCTGGCCGCCCGACAGCTCCGACGGATAGCGTTGCGCGAGCCAGTCGAGCTGCACGAGCTTCAGCAGTTCATGCACTTTCTCGCGGATCACGGCTTCGGACGGACGCTCCTTGCGCGGCTTCACGCGCAGGCCGAACGCGACGTTCTCGAACACCGTCATATGACGGAACAGCGCGTAATGCTGGAACACGAAGCCGACGTTGCGCTCGCGCGCGCCCACTTCCGCGACGTCCTGGCCTTGCAGCACGACCTGGCCCGCGTCCGCGTATTCGAGGCCCGCGATTACGCGCAGCAAGGTGGTCTTGCCACAGCCCGAAGGTCCAAGCAGCGCGACGAGTTCGCCCGGCGGAAAATCGAGTGAGACGTTGTCGAGCGCGGTGAAATCGCCAAAGCGCTTTTGCAGATTGCGTACGGTGATGCCCATCTTTGACAACTCTCCTTACTGGACCGATTGTGCGGCGGTATTCGTCGACTGCGTGGACGGCTTGCTCACGGGACCGGCATGCGCAGGCACGTCGCTCGCGCTCGCCAGTTCCGCCGACAGGTGGCGCTCGGCGAGCAGCTTCAGGCCGAGCGTGACGAGCGCGAGCAACGCGAGCAGCGACGCCACGGCGAAGGCCGCCGAAAAGTTATATTCGTTGTAGAGAATCTCGACGTGCAGCGGCATCGTGTCCGTCTGTCCGCGAATGTGGCCCGACACCACCGACACCGCGCCGAACTCGCCCATCGCCCGCGCGTTGCACAGGATCACGCCATACAGCAGACCCCATTTGACGTTCGGCAGCGTGACGCGCCGGAAGATCTGCCAGCCCGACGCGCCGAGCACGTGCGCGGCTTCTTCCTCGTCGTTGCCTTGCGCCTGCATCAGCGGAATCAGCTCGCGCGCGACGAACGGGAATGTGACGAAGATCGTCGCGAGCACGATGCCCGGCACCGCGAAAATGATCTGCACGTTGTGATCGGCGAGCCACGGTCCGAACCAGCCTTGCGCGCCGAACATCAGCACGTAGATCAGGCCGGAGATCACAGGCGACACCGAGAACGGCAGGTCGATCAGCGTCGTCAGCAGCGCCTTGCTGCGGAACTCGAACTTTGCGATACACCACGATGCCGCGAGACCGAACACGAGGTTGAGCGGCACGGCAATCGCTGCCGTCAAGAGCGTCAGCTTGATCGCGGACACGGCATCCGGATCCGCGAGCGACTCGAAGTAGTACGCAACGCCCTTGCTGAACGCCTGATAGAACACGGCAACGAGGGGCAGCGCGAGAAACAGCGCGAGAAACAGCAACGCGATGCCCGTCAGAATCCAGCGCACGACGCGCGGCTCGGTCACCGGGTCGGGACGGCGCACGGCGTTAGTGTTGCCTGCGCCCGAGCCGGAAAGCACTACGGAATCCTGGCTCATTGCGCACCTCCCGTCAGCGCAGCCGACGACACAACCGGCACCGTAGGCGCCGTGCGGCCGCGGGTCGTGCGCCGCTGCAGATACCACTGCAGCGTGTTGATCAGCAGCAGCATCAGGAACGACACCACCAGCATCACGACAGCCAGCGCCGTCGCGCCCGCGTAATCGTATTGCTCCAGCTTCGTGATGATGAGCAGCGACGTGATCTCCGACTTCATCGGCACGTTGCCCGCGATGAAGATCACCGAGCCGTATTCGCCCAACGCACGCGCGAACGCCAATGCAAAGCCCGTCAGCAGCGCGGGAAACACACTGGGAAATACGACGCGCCGGAACGTCAGCCAGCGCGAGGCGCCCAGGCACGCGGCCGCCTCTTCCTGCTCGCGCTCGAACTCTTCGAGCACGGGCTGCACAGTCCGCACGACGAACGGCAAGCCGATGAAGGTCAGCGCGACCAGCACGCCCGCCGGTGTGAACGCGATCTTGATGCCGAGCGGTTCGAGAAACTGGCCGACCCAGCCATTGCCCGAATAGATCGCCGCGAGCGAGATGCCCGCCACCGATGTGGGCAGCGCAAACGGCAGATCGACGACGGCGTCGATGATGCGCTTGAACGGAAACTTGTAGCGCACCAGCACCCACGCGACCAGAAAGCCAAACACCGCGTTGATCAGCGCGCCACCGAGTGCCGAGAAGAACGTCAGCCGGTACGACGCGAGCACGCGTGGCGACGTAACGGCGCGCACGAACTGGCTCCAGTCGAGCGTGGCCGTCTTGAGAAAAGTGGCCGCGAGCGGAATTAGCACCACGAGGCTCAGATACGCCAGCGTGATGCCGAGCGTCAGGCCGAAGCCGGGTATCGCGCTCGGCTTGCGAAAGGTCAACGTCGTCATGCGAAAGCTCTTTCAGGTTTTATGCGTTGCAACGCGTGCCGTCGCACCATTGCCGAAAGCGCGCCCGAGGGCGCGCCTTTGTTCAAACATTGCCGCTGCGTGGTTTCACTGCGGTTGGTAGATCGAATCGAACACGCCGCCATCGGCAAAGTGCGTCTTCTGCGCGTTCGTCCAGCCGCCGAACGAGTCGTCGACCGTGTACAGCTTCAGCTTCGGAAACTTATCGGTGAGCGTGGCCGGCACCTTGTTCGAACGCGGACGGTAGAAGTTCCTCGCGGCGATTTCCTGACCTTGCTCGCTGTAGAGGAAGTTCAGATACGCGTCGGCGAGCTTGCGCGAGCCATGCTTGTCGACCACCTTGTCCACCACGGCGACGGGCGGCTCGGCCAGAATGCTCGCCGACGGCACCACGATCTCGAACTTGTCGGTGCCGAATTCCTTCACCGACAGGAACGCTTCGTTTTCCCATGCGATCAGCACATCGCCGATGCCACGCTGCACGAAGCTCGTCGTCGCGCCGCGCGCGCCGGAGTCGAGCACGCCCGCGTTCTTATACAGCTTCGACACGAATTCCTTCGCCTTCTGGTCGTTGCCGCCCGGCAGATGCGACGCGTACGCCCATGCCGCCAGATAGTTCCAGCGCGCGCCGCCCGACGTCTTCGGGTTCGGCGTCACGATCGACACGCCCGGCTTCACGAGATCGTCCCAGTCCTTGATGTGCTTCGGGTTGCCCTTGCGCACGAGGAACACGATCGTCGACGTGTACGGCGACGCGTTGTCGGGCAGGCGCTTCTGCCAGTCCTTGTTGATGAGGCCCTTGTTCGCGAGCGCGTCGATGTCATAAGCGAGCGCGAGCGTCACGACGTCGGCCTGCAGGCCGTCGAGCACCGAACGCGCCTGCGCGCCCGAGCCGCCGTGCGACTGCTTGAAGGTGACCGACTCGCCCGTCTTCGCCTTCCATTCCTTGCCGAAGGCCTGATTGACGTCCTGATACAGCTCGCGGGTCGGATCGTAGGAAACATTCAGCAGCGTGGTGTCCGCATGCGCCTGCGCGATCATCCCGACCGCCGACGCAGCGCCCAGCGCGAGCGCCGCGACCAACCGCTTCGCGCTGCCGCGCTTTGCCTTCTGTGCTCCTGCCAACCCCGTGATCCGAATGCCCATCGACCTTCTCCGTCTTGTTGGTGTGACTGCCTGGTTTCCGCTGATTGCCGCGTTTCGCTGCTGCGCAAGCGGCAAGCGCCTCTGCCGCTGCGTGGGCGTTGCTGCTGCATCAATGGAAGGCAGTCTATCCAGGTGGCTTCATCATTAAAAATAATGTTTCTTCATTTTTTAATACGCAATAGTGGTAAAGGAATGGTTTGCGTCCGCGAGCGCGTCCGTAGCGTCGTTTCAGCGTCGCCTTTCGACGTTCACACGACACCCGCCGCGACGAACTTAAAGTAAAGCTTGAAATGCGCCGAATACTGTATAAAAATACAGTCACCTGTCTATCCATACAGTGGCGCCATGACCAAACTCACCGCACGTCAGCAACAGGTTTTCGAACTGATCCGCCGCGCCATCGAGCGCACGGGCTTCCCGCCCACGCGGGCCGAGATCGCGGCCGAACTCGGCTTCAGCTCGGCGAACTCGGCGGAAGAACACCTGAGGGCGCTGGCGCGCAAGGGCGTGATCGAGCTGGCGGCGGGCGCGTCGCGCGGCATCCGCCTGCTCGCGGGCCAGGACGATTCCCCGCACCAGTTCACGCTGCCGCACGCGAGCATCATGCAGTTGTCACTGCCGCTCGTGGGCCGCGTGGCAGCCGGTAGCCCGATCCTCGCGCAAGAACATATCTCGCAGACTTATACGTGCGACCCGTCGCTGTTCTCCAGCAAGCCCGACTACCTGCTGAAGGTGCGCGGCCTGTCGATGCGCGACGCGGGCATCTTCGACGGCGACCTGCTCGCCGTGCAGAAAAAGAGCGAAGCGAAAGACGGCCAGATCATCATCGCGCGTCTGGGTGACGACGTGACCGTGAAGCGCCTGAAGCGCCGGCCCAACGGCATCGAGCTGATCGCCGAGAACCCCGATTACGAAAATATTTTTGTTCAGGCCGGCAGCGCGGAGTTCGCGCTGGAAGGCATCGCGGTCGGGTTGATCCGACCGACGGAATTCTAATTAGCTGAACACTGTCTGGAGAGACTCATGGAACGCCTTGCCCGCTTGCTGCCCTTTCGCCAGTTCGGTCGTCTGCGCCATCTGCGCGAGCTTGTCCCTTGTGGTTCGCTGACGGCGCTTGCGTCGAACGTCACGGGCGGCACGGCATCGCTGTTCGATGAAGAACCCCAACCGCTGCCGTCCGCGCAGCCGGCATTCGCACGCGTGTCGCTGAACTCGGGCCTCAATGCGGAACCGGCGCGGCGCGCGCCCGTGCGGGTCTACCACGGGTCGTCGCGACTCATCATGGTCGGCACGGTGGACGCCGTGTGCAATATGATCGATCGCGCGATTGCGGAGCAAGGCGATCAGTTGGCCCAGCAGGCGGCGTGAGCGCGGTACAGGCGTGTGACATTCACGCTGAGAAACGCTTGCTTGCAAACTTGCGGGATCGTTTCGGTGCCGATCGGGTCCACACCTGATCGATATTGAAAACGGAGCGTTCTGCACAATGGCAGGTTTGATAAGGATGAAAGGCCGGGTTGGCCGGTCGATTCTGATCGCGTTGATCGTGATCGTCGTCGTGGCCGCGCTGGGTTATGCGTACGCATCGCCGTATATCGCGCTCGACCGGCTCAAACGCGCCGCCGATTCCCGAGATGTCGAAACGGTCAACGCGTACGTCGATTATCCGGCGCTGCGCGACAGCCTCAAGCTACAGGTCACGGGATTGCTGACGCGCCGCCTCGACGTGCAGCACAACGGCAATCCGCTAGCTGCCATCGGCGCGATGATCGGCGTTGCATTGATTGGTCCGCTCGTCGATGCCTATGCGACGCCGGATGGTGTCGCCGCGTTGCTCAACGGCATTCCGCCGCGCGGCGAACCGGGAGAGCGCCCGCCTCCGCCGCCCGCTGCTCGAGCGGACAATCCGGCGCCCAACTCGCCACAAACGCCTGCGCCCGCATCTAGCCAGGCTAGTGCCAATAGCAACACGCCGCCGCAGCCGCCGCAAACCACGGCGGGATATCGCGGTGTCAATGAGTTCGTTGTGAGCTATCAGCACGGTGTCGGCGACACGCGCTATGCGGCGATTTTTCGTAGGCAGGGGCTTTTCACGTGGAAGCTGTCAGCCGTCGATCTGAACGGCTGACGCTTCTTCACAACACGTGCGCCAGATGGCGGCTGCCTCACGCAGCCGCCTGCTCCTCCTCAGCCGCCGACGAGCACGCGACCAGAATGCTGCACGACACGCGGTCCAGCAGCGGCGTATTGCCCGCGCCCATCCACCAGCGCGACAGTCCCGTGCGGCAACGATGCCCGACCACCACGAGATCGGCGTGCAACTCGGTCGCTAGCGACGCAATTTCGTCGATGGGATGACCAAACGCGAAATGCCCCGTCGCCTTCACGCCACGTTCCGTGAGCCAGTCGACGCCTTCCTGCAGAATTTCACGCGCGGTCTTTTCGAAGCTGCCGCATGCGACGTCCGTCAGCAGGCCTGCGCTTTGCGCGATGCTCGAACGCATGTCGACGACCGACAGCAAATGCGTTTCCGCGCCCAGATCGAGCGCCAGATTCGCGCCGCAACGCAATGCCTTGCGGCCTTCACGCGAGCCGTCGTAGCACAGCAGAATCTTGTTGTAGCTCGCCATTTTGCTTCCCCCCATGCCCGCGACTATCGCGGTCTCATCTGAATCATGGTGCGCCGCAATTCCACATGCAAGGGATGGAAAACGCTAAGTGCGGTGGCCCGCGCAGTCCGCCATGACGCGGTGCAAGATCGTGCACACGATCCGCCAGCGATGCGCATCCATGCGCCAAACGTGGCGCGCACGATGCCCTAAAATAGGCAGCCGTCTCGCGCTTTGCACCCCGCTTTGCACCCGACACGCACCTATTCAGGGAACATCCGTCTTCGTATGTCTGAAGCTGCAATCGAATTTCATCAGGTCGAGAAGCGCTACGGCGAGAAAACTGTCGTCGACGGCTTGTCGTTTCATGTGCGCGCGGGCGAATGTTTCGGACTGCTCGGTCCCAATGGCGCAGGCAAGACCACGACGCTGCGCATGCTGCTCGGCATTGCGGCACCCGATGCAGGCAGCATCCGTTTGTGCGGCGAACCGATTCCAGTGCGCTCACGCTTCGCGCGGGCGCGCGTCGGCGTCGTGCCGCAGTTCGACAATCTCGATCCCGATTTCACGGTCCGCGAAAACCTGCTCGTGTTCGGCCGCTACTTCGGCCTGTCCGCCGCGCAGTGTCGCGCGATGGTGCCGACGCTGCTCGAATTCGCGCGCCTCGAAAGCAAGGCGGATGCGCGCGTCGGCGAGTTGTCGGGCGGGATGAAACGGCGGCTCACGCTCGCGCGCGCGCTCATCAACGACCCTGACGTGCTCATCATGGACGAGCCGACGACAGGCCTCGATCCGCAGGCGCGCCATCTGATCTGGGAGCGGCTGCGCTCGCTGCTCGCGCGCGGCAAGACGATTCTGCTGACCACGCACTTCATGGAAGAAGCCGAGCGTCTGTGTCACCGGCTGTGCGTGATCGAGGAAGGACGCAAGATCGCGGAAGGCGCGCCGAATGAATTGATCGCTTCGGAAATAGGCTGCGACGTGATCGAAGTGTACGGCCCCGATCCGGCAAAGCTGCGCGACGAACTGGCGCCGCTGTCGGTACGCACCGAGATCAGCGGCGAGACGCTCTTCTGTTATGTCGACGACCCGCAACCGGTTCATGCGCGGCTGAAACAGCGCGCGGGGCTGCGTTATCTGCACCGGCCGGCAAATCTCGAAGACGTGTTTTTGCGTCTGACCGGCCGCGAAATGCAGGACTGACGGGCACACAATAATTTGCCAACGACATCAGGCGCACCGCACACATGGACTTACGCACCTACAACACCCCCGAGCACGCCGCGACACGCGAGCGCTTCGCCGCGTTGCCCGCGAACGCCGTCAACTGGATTGCCGTCTGGCGGCGCAACTATCTGGTGTGGCGCAAGCTCGCGCTCGCGTCGATGTTCGGCAATCTCGCCGATCCGATGATCTACCTGTTCGGCCTCGGCTTCGGCCTGGGGCTCATGGTCGGATATGTCGACGGTGTCTCGTACATCTCGTTCCTCGCGGCGGGCACGGTGGCGTCGAGCGTGATGATGTCGGCGAGCTTCGAGTCGATGTATTCGGGCTTTTCGCGGATGCACGTACAGCGCACCTGGGAAGCGATCATGCACACGCCGCTCACACTCGGCGACATCGTGCTCGGCGAGGTCGTGTGGGCGGCCAGCAAGGCTGTGCTGTCGGGCGCCGCCATCATGGTCGTGGCGGGCGCGCTCGGTTATGCGAGCTTTCCGTCGATGCTCATCGCATTGCCCGTCATCGTGCTGGCGGGGCTTGCGTTTGCGAGCACGGCGATGATCGTGACGGCGCTCGCGCCCTCGTACGATTTCTTCATGTTCTATCAGACGCTGGTGCTCACGCCGATGCTGTTGCTCTCGGGCGTGTTCTTTCCGCTGTCGCAATTGCCGCACGCTGCGCAGTTCGCCGCGCAACTGCTGCCGCTCGCCCACACCGTCGACCTTATCCGTCCAGCGCTGCTCGACCGTCCGATGAACGACGCGGCGCTGCACGTGGCCGTGCTGGCCGCGTATGTGGTGGTGCCGTTCTGCGTATCGGCGGTGCTGTTCCGCCGCCGCATGATGCGCTGAGGGCGCCGCGCGCAGGTTCATACGCGGCGGCGCCCTCAAGCCGATTCAATCAGATCACTCTTCGTCGTCCGACCACGGCACGTCGACGTCCGAGATGAACTCGACCGTCGCGAACGGCCCGCCTTCCTGGCGACCGATCTTGCCGTCCGCGCGATGCCATTCCACGCGGAACATCGTACCCGGATCGTCGGAGCGCAAACGGATCGTGCGCAACTCTTCCGGATCGGCTTCCTCGACGGGGCCATCGAGCGAAACGAGCAGCGCCTGCGGCCACATGCCGTCGACGGGATCGTAAATGCGGTCGCCGTCGGGAATCGACGTATGCGCTTCGACGCCGATCGTCGCCGATGCGTCGATGATCATCTTGCCCAATGCGCGCAGCACGGCTGTTGCGCGTGCCGAGTTGGCCTGACGGATAGCGAGATCCCCGCGCGTCAGCGCCTGCTCGAGTTTCGGATTGGTCTTTTGTTGGGCCATGCGATGTCCTGAATTATCTGGTTGGCGCTTGCACGCCGTTTTCTGCAGCTGAATGATTCGTCCTGTCTTGCGCCGCGTTGGCAGCATGAACGGGCGCCATCGTAGCATTTGCGTCCGTCCGCCTGCGTCTTGCAGTGCAACAAGGCAACGCCCATGCAACCAGGCGATGCATGCGATCGCGCGCTTGCCTCCCCAGTTTAGGACGAGATTCGCCGCCGCGACGCCGCGTTTTAATTACAAGCGCTTGCTCAGAAGCCGAGCGCCACGGCCAGCAGCCCGGCCAGCACGCCGAACGCGACCACGCCGACGGCGACGACGCTCAGCACGCGCGGCCGGAACGAGCGCGCGAGCATCGCGAGCGACGGCACGCTGATGGGCGGCAGCGTCATCAGCAGCGCGCCCGCAGGCCCGACGCCCATACCGAGCGACAGCATCGCCTGAACGATGGGCACCTCGCCCGCCGTCGGGATCACGAACAGCGTGCCCGCGACGGCCAGCGCGACGATCCATACGATGTCGTTGCCGATCTCCGGCCCGACTTGCGGAAAGAGCCACGCGCGCGCCGCGCCGAGCAGCAGGACCAGCACGATGTATTCCGGCACGAGGCGTACGGCCATCCGCGCGAAGATCGACAGCCAGCGCGCGAACGGATTGCCGTCACGCTGCTCGCCGACCAGTTCGACGAGGTGCGCGTCGGCCGCTTGCGCTTCCGTGGGTGTCACGAGCCGGTTCGCCAGATAGCCGAGGCCGAACACCATCGCGATGCCGAGCACGAGCCGCAACCCGGCCCAGTGCCAGCCGAGCACGAAGCCCATGAACACGAGCGTCGCGGGGTTGAGGACCGAATTGCCGAGCCAGAACGCGATCGCGCCGCCCGGCGAAGCCTGCCGCGCACGCAGTCCGGCGACGACGGGCGCCGCGCAGCACGTGCACATCATGCCCGGCAGCGCGAGCAGGCCGCCCGCCGCGACGCTGCCGAAGCCCGTCTTGCCGAGCAGCCGCGCGACCCAATGCGCGGGCAGCAGCGCCTGCACGGCCGAGCCGAGCAGCAGGCCGAGCACCATCGCCTGCCAGATCGCCTTACCGTACGCGAGCGCGTAGGCCAGCGCCGCGCTCCACGACGGCGCAGGCGGGCTCGACGCCTTGCCCATCAGGATCGACGCGCCGATCGAATGCGTCGATGCCGCCGTGAACGCGCGGTTGTAATACGGAAACCATTTGACGTAGAAGAGCCCGACGATGGCGAGCAGCACGAAAATCGGCCAGGTCGAGGCGGCGGACGAAGTGGTGGGACGCGTAGCGTTCATCGTCGTGGGGATTGGTCGTTGTGTTGTTGACTACGTTGCCGCTCGTACGGCATGCGCGGGCTCGCGCGCCGTCTGGGCTGCCGCATCGGCACGCGGCAGCGGTCACTCTACACGGATCGAACGGGATCGTAAAAAGTGGGGACGAAAGCGGCGCGACGGGTGGTTTTTATCCACGACCGCGTGCTGTTGAACGTGGCGCTGGGTGCGTTCGTGCACTTGCCGCCAGCGCACCGCGACATTGGCATCGCGGCGCGCGGCGTGCCGCTCAGGGCGCGGGGTTCGGCTGCAGTTCGTGCAGCGCGTCGATTTCGGCAAGCGCTTCCGGCGACAGCTTCACATTGGCGCTCGCGATATTCTCTTTCAACTGATCGAGCGACGTCGCACCGATCAGATTGCTCGTCAGGAACGGCCGGCTGTTGACGAATGCGAGCGCGAACTGCGCGGGCGACAGGCCGTGGCGCTTCGCAAGCTCGACGTAACGTGTCGTTGCCTGCACGGCTTGCGGCTTGCTGTAGCGCTGGAAGCGCTCGAATAGCGTGATGCGCGCGCCCGCCGGACGCGCACCGCCTTCGTACTTGCCCGACAGCCAGCCGAACGCGAGCGGCGAATACGCGAGCAGCCCGACATGCTCGCGATGTGAGAACTCCGACAGCCCCGCTTCGAACGTGCGGTTCAGCAGGCTGTACGGATTCTGGATCGACACGATGCGCGGCAAACCGAGCTTCTCCGACGCGCGCAGAAATTGCGCGACGCCCCAAGGCGTTTCGTTCGATACGCCGATATGACGCACCTTCCCTTCCTTCACGAAATCCGCCAGCACGCTGAGCGTCTCTTCGATGGGCACCGTGTATGCATCGTCGATCCACGGATACGCCGGGCGGCCGAACGTCATCGTGCTGCGATCGGGCCAGTGCAGCTGGTACAGATCGACGTAGTCCGTTTGCAGACGCTTGAGACTGTCGTTCAGCGCCTCGGTGAGATTCTTGCGGTCGTACTGGTTGCCCTCGCCGCGAATGTGACGCGGGTTGTGCGGCTGACGCGCGGGACCTGCGATCTTCGTCGCGAGCACGATCTTGTCGCGCATACTGCGATGCTGCGCGATCCACGTGCCGATGTAGCGCTCCGTCAAGCCCTGCGTCTCCGGACGCGGCGGCACCGGGTACATCTCGGCGGCGTCGATCAGCGTAACGCCCTGGTCGAGCGCGTAATCGATCTGCTCGTGCGCGTCGCGCTCCGTGTTCTGCTCGCCCCACGTCATCGTGCCGAGACCGATCAGGCTGACCTTCACATCCGTATCGCCGAGTCTGCGGTATTCCATCGCCTGGTTCCTGTTCGTGTTCTTGCGGGTGATAAATCGGGAAAAGGCGAAATTACCATGTCCGCGCGAACCGCGTGCGTGGCTAGAATAGCGGCTGGCCGCGCCGGCACATGACCAGGCATCTGGCCAGGCGCGTGGCCGGTTTCGATGCGCTTACAACGTTCGGAGAGTCATGTCGATGTCAGATACGCCGTCCACGTCATCCGTCCCGTCGCACGGACGGCAGTCGCTGATCGTGACGCTCGTGGCCGCGGCGTTTTTCATGGAGAACCTCGACGGCACGATCATCGCGACCGCGCTGCCGCAGATGGCGCAGTCGTTCAACGTGCATGCCGTCGATCTCTCCATCGGCATCACGTCGTATCTGCTGACGCTCGCCGTGTTCATCCCGATCAGCGGCTGGACCGCCGACCGCTTCGGCGTACGCAACGTGTTCACGGCGGCGCTCGCGGTGTTCACGGCGTCGTCGGTTGTATGCGGGATGACGAACGGGCTCGTCGAGTTCACGGCGGCGCGCATCGTGCAGGGCATCGGCGGCGCGATGATGGTGCCCGTCGGGCGGCTCGCCGTCTTGCGCGCGACGCCCAAGGACGGCCTGATGCGCGCGATCTCGATCATCACCTGGCCCGGCCTCGTCGCGCCCGTGCTCGGACCGCCGCTCGGCGGCTTCATCACGACGTACTCGTCGTGGCGCTGGATCTTCTATCTGAATGTGCCGCTTGGGATTCTCGGCATCGTGCTCGCGTGGCGCTTTATCGGCGCGGAAGGTGAATCGCAGAAACGTCCGTTCGACGGCATCGGCTTCGCGCTGTGCGGCATCGCGGGCACGGCCGTCATGTATGCGATGGAACTGCTCGGACGCTCGGATGCGCCGTGGCGCGAAGCGCTCGCGTTTCTCGCGGGCGGGTTCGGCGCGGGCATCGGCGCCCTCTTTCATCTGCGCCGCAGCGCGCATCCTGTTGTCGATCTGTCGGCGTTTCGTGTGAAGACGTTTGCTGTCGCGATGGGCGGCGGCTCGTTGTTTCGCGTGTCGATCAGCGCCGTGCCGTTTCTGCTGCCGCTGATGTTCCAGCTCGGCTTCGGCATGAATGCGTTCCATTCGGGGCTGCTGACGCTCATCGTGTTCGCTGGCAACCTGTCGATGAAGCTCGTGACGACGCCCGTGATGCGGCGCTTTGGCTTTCGTCCGGTATTGCTCGTGAATGGCGCGCTCGCGGCGATCAGCATTGCGGCGATGAGTCTGCTGACGGCTGCGACGCCGCTCGTCCCGATGGCCGTCGTGCTGTTTGCTAGCGGCTTGTCGCGCTCGCTGCAGTTCACTGCGGTCAACACGCTTGCGTTCGCTGATGTACCGAAGCCGCAGATGAGCGGCGCATCGACGTTATCGAGCACACTCTCGCAAATGACGATGGGTATGGGCGTCGCGCTCGGCGCGATCGCACTGCGGGTTGCAGCGTGGCTGCATGGACATGAAGCGCAGTCGGTGACGCCGGCCGATTTCAGCATTGCTTTCCTGCTGGTGGCGGCCGTCGGGCTGGTGGCGATCGTCGATGTGTTCGGGCTCGAACGCGATGCAGGCGCGCATGTAAGCGGGCATCATCGGCGGAAACGGGTTTGAGATGCCCGGCGCTGAACAGGTGGACTTGAAATGAATGTCGAACAGTTTGAATTACTCGTGACGCGCACGATGCCTTACGGCAAATACAAAGGCCGCGTGATCGCCGATCTGCCGGGACATTATCTGAACTGGTTTGCGCGCGAAGGATTTCCGCCTGGCGAGATCGGCAGGCTGCTCGCGTTGATGCACGAGATCGATCACAACGGCTTGAAGGAGTTGCTGAAGCCGTTGCGGAAGGGATGAATCTGCGGTTGACCTGATGCGCGCGCGTTCAATTCTTTGAACGACAGCGCGTCGCATGTCACGGACGCCAAAACAAAAACGGCATTGCGATTTCTCGCAATGCCGTTTCTGAATTCTTTGGGGTGGCTGATGGGACTCGAACCCACGACGACAGGAATCACAATCCAGCCGTCAAAATCGCCCTAAGCCTTGACAGGGAAGGATCGGCCTAAATAATCTCGGAACAAAATACACTCTGACAACAACGGTTTTATGCGGGTTTCAGGGCAGTCGTTCTGAAATTTTCTTCGCCGAATTCGCGCAAAAAAGACGCTCGCATTCCTGCACCCCATGCGGGGTTTCACTCGCCAGAGAAGCGCATTAGTATTGGCGATCGATCAGATTCGTCTAATGCATGCTGTTTTTTTGAGCGTCTCAAGCCGGCATGTGGACGACTTCCTTGATTCGGTATTAGACACAAATTGAACATCAGACCGGGGGCAAAAATGGACCTGCAAGAGGAAAGTAGACGTAGGGTACGAGCGTCGCTTTTTGAGTGGAAACAGCAAACAGACGGCCTCTTCAAAGAATGGATTCTCGAAACCGTAAAGACTCTGGCGCTGCTAAACAGCGCTGGCCTCGCCGGCGTCGCGGCAATCTTCGCGAGCGACGGTGTGGCGAAAGCGATGCTAGGAAATTACCCATCGGCCGCTCTATTTATGGTCGGACTCATGGCTGCCGGATTTGATATGTATTTCAACGCGCAAGGATGGCTGGGCAGGAACATCGAAATATTCGAGCGTATCAAGCGCTTTGACGCCGATGAGTTGGAAGCGAGGCGTGCGTTCGAAATGACCCGCAAGGGAGAAAGGTGGTTCGTCGCAGCTAGCATCGCTGGATGGACATCAGCCGTTATGTTCGTCCTTGGCGCATGGCCATTCATTAGGACCGCGTTCGGGCAGGTCGCGCACTTGATCTGCGGCAAATAGGGAGCGCATGCGGGAGAGTGGTCTATACTGTATATCCGCACAGTATCAGAGGCGGTCATGAGCACTGTTCCGGCCCCACAACCTGAAAGCATTCACCCGTCGCTCTGGCGCGCGTCACAGTTGGCGCGCGGCCGGATTTCGACAGTCGAGACCGGATACCCGTCCCTATCGGCGGAATTGCCCGGCGGAGGATGGCCTATCAGCTCACTCATCGAGATACTGGCGCAGACCCACGGGTGCGGAGAAATGCGGCTGATCGCGCCAGCGCTCGCGAAATTATCGGCGCCAATCTTGTTGCTCAGCCCACCGGCTGAACCGTCGGCACACGGCTTAGCGTATGCCGGCATCTCGCCGGAGCGGCTCATCCTAGTCCGCGCGCAGCAAGCACGCGATCAGCTATGGTCAGCCGAACAGGCTCTGACCGCCGGCACGTGCGCCGCAGTGTTGCTCTGGCAAAAGCACGTGCGCACCGACTCTCTACGCCGTCTCCTTCTTGCCGCAAGATCGAGCACAACGATTTTCTTCGTCATGCGCCATTTGAGCGAAGCCCGCGACGCATCGCCGGCGGACCTGAGGGTCGCGGTGAGACCTTCCGAAGTAGGCGCATCGGTTGAGATCCTGAAGCGCAAAGGCCCGCGCTTCGAGGGTTCGCTCGACATTGACCTCCAACCGGCTACCGCGCTCATCAGCAGCCGCAGTCGCAACCGCGTGCGCCGTAGCGTCACGCCGGACATTGCACCGGCCCGCATTCCGGTCGACGTACCTGCGTAGTGAATCAGGCTCGATTCGTGCGGCACCTACGGCAAGGAGGTGGTGCCGTGAATACTACCGAGTTCATCCAACAAGCTGAGCGTCAGGCGAAAATCGTCGAAGCGCTCCTTCTCGCTCGCTATACACTCGTCATACATGACAGCAATATCATCAGGTGCGAGGGCGAGGAATGGACGCTGGACTTTCGCCCAGAGATCGAAGTCATAGACGCTGCGCTCGAACTCGCAGGGATCGATACGACGCAACCGATGATTGCGCCTGCCCGGCGACGCGATGACGATTCCGATGGCGGTGATGATTGAAGCTACAGATCTGATGCACTCGACGTTGCAAACGCGTCCGTTCTCGAACCGCGACTGGGTGTTCGAATGGAAGCTTGACGGCTTCAGATGCCTCGTCAGGAAGTATGGCGAACAGGTTGATCTGATCAGCCGCCAAGGCAATTTCTTCAACACCTCATTTCCAGAGATTGTGAAGGCAATCGCAGCCGTGCCCGGCGATTTTGTGTGGGATGCTGAGCTAACCGTCGGTAGCGGTCGAGGTGCAATCGAATTTGCCAGCCTCCAGCAACGGGCCCGCACACTATTGCCCAGGAACGTTCCGGCTGCCGCAAAAAAGTGCCCGGCGCGGCTATACGTGTTTGACATGCTCTCGTCGGGGAAGCGGGACGTTCGAGACAGACCGCTATTCGAGCGCAAAGAACAGCTTCGCGACAGCTTTGACGACACGCCGCACCTCGCCTATACGACGCATGTTGAAGGCGTCGGGGAGCTTGTGTTCGAGCAGGTGCAGCTCAACGACTTCGAGGGAATGGTGGCAAAGCGAACATGGTCCGTCTATATGCGCGGCCGCTCGCTCAACTGGATTAAAGTGAAGAATGCTGGCTACTGTAGGCAGGCTGCTTTAGGCTTTGGCAAAACATAAGGGAGACGAACATGTTGAGGTACCCGGCTAGATTCCAACCGTTCGAGGAAGGCGGATTCGTTGTAACGTTCCGGGACATTCCCGAGGCGATCACCCAAGGTGACACGATCGATGAAGCCGTGATCATGGCCGCAGATGCGTTGGCCACTGCTATGGACTTCTATTTCGAGGATCAGCGACCCGTCCCACCTCCATCTGCCGTCGAGGATGGGGAGGAACTGGTTGCCCTGTCAGAAAGCATGTCTGACAAAGTGCTGGCGTTCAATGAAGCGCTGACGAACACATAAGATGGCGCAGTACAGCCCGCGGCCTGCAGGCTCATATTCGACGCCATTAGCAAATCGACGCGAATGAGGAAGCGGGAAATGTAAGATTGTCGCGCCGCTTTTCGGCAGTCCGAGGAGAAAGGGTGAAGCTGTCTGAATATATCGCACGGCTCCAATCAATCTTGGAAGCCGAGGGTGACCTGCTTGTTATTCAAACCAGCCCCAAGGCACCCGCGTGCGCTCAAGGTTTTACTTTCGGCAGGGCACCGGAACCCACTGTCTATCGAGTCGGCGACTACCACGGAATGAAACTCGCCATGACTGGCAACGGACGCGGAGTGACGGAAATCGGGCACGTCGTGTGCATTGGCGGTCGGGACCCGCTCGAGCAAAGCGAGATCAATTCGTTTATCGTCCCCCTCGGCCAGCCAGCCATTAAATACAGCCCATAGCCTGTAAAAATGAAATACAGGCTATGGGCTGTTATCACGCAGCGATTGGCTTCTCATCCCAATGCGAGCCGCCAAACGCACGCACTGCCGCCCACATGATCGCGCGGCGCCACGCCGGAACGCCCGTCACAGCCGACGCCTCCCGCAGCACCGCGTCGGCCGTCTCGCGGTCGACGATGTGAGCGGTATAGAGGTAGTCGTGCACGACGCTCGCCTCGTTGCTGGTCCCACCGGCGAGCATGTACGCGATCGGCACGCGCGGCACCGATGCGAGATCCGTGACGAAGCCGGTCGGCACGACGATCACCTTCCCCGTGACATCCGAGTCGTAGATCAGCGGCGCTGTCAGGCGCCACTTCCCGTCATCGATGCCGGTGGCGTTCTCCATCACCAGCGAAGTCAGGAACTTGCTCATTGCGTCGCCGCTCCGAATGCGGCCGCCGGCGCGGCGGTCGTCGGGGTGCCGTACTGCGCAAGCGCGGCCGACAAAGCCACCTGAAACGCCATCAGCCCGATCTGCGCACCCGACTTCGCGGCATCGTCGATCGGCAGCAGCGCGATCACCTGCACGGCGGCCGGAATCGACGTATTAACGAGTGCGACCACGTTGGAAGGATCGACCGATGCATTGGCGGCGCACACGGAGCCGTTGAGCTTCACCACCTGGCCGATGATGACCTGTTGGGTCGGGTCGCTGACCGTCATGGCCTGCACCGACAACAGCGTCGGCTGAACTACTGCGCAAGCCTTGGCGACTTGCGCCTGGAAGTTGCTGGCGACCTGCGGCGCATTCGCGCAGCCAGCGAAGAACATGAGCGCGGCGAGGCCTGCCGCAAGCAGCATTTTTTTCATCTCGGTTTCCTTTGAAATTTGCCGCGGGTGCGGCGGGGATTTACTGGTGTGCGCCGGCGGGCACCGACACCGCGGGCGAAATGACGTTCACCGGATTGATGAGCGGCGCCGTCGCGAATTGCGTCTTTGCTGCCGCGCGCGCGGCGACGACGTTGTATGCCGCGTGGATGCCTGCGGCCACCAGACCGGCGACGAGCGAAGAAACGCTGGCCGGTACCGGGCCGCGGCAACCGCCGAGGATCCATTCGACTGCGGGCACGAGTTCAGCTGCGCTGACGGTCAGGCCGCCCGTGATGAGGCTGGAAGTTTTATTCACGCTTTCTCCTTCAGGAATCGGCCAGCGGCCGGTGAGAGATCTTGTCGTGCCAGTGATGCGAGTCGGCGACGACTTCGACGTTGAAACTGCGGAAATTTCCCAGGTGGCCGAAGTGCAGATGACAGTTCACGCCGCCCTTGTTCGCCTCGCACAACGTCACGAGGTTCGACCGATCAAGTTCGAGATCCGGGTGCAGGTGAAACGGCCGGATGTGGTGCACTTCAAGCTTGTCGGCGCCGCCGCACACCGCGCACGTTGGGTTTTGCTCGAGGTGGTGCTTACGCACGGTCGGCCAATGCGTCGAGCGCTTTGACGCAATGGGATGCTTGCCCTTCGCCGCGTCGACGAGGTGTTTGATGATTGGCATGTTCGTAAACGGAAAAACCGCCCGAAGGCGGTCGTGGTGGAAGCAACTTTTTCGTCTTGTTTGCTGATCGACGGACCTGTAGATTTACGCACCGGAAGGTCATCCCCGATTTCCGGTGCGTGTTAAGGTCCGATGAGCGATTCGCCGTCGGGCCATCTTTTTGTCCGTCTGCGTCAGGCGGGAGCGGAGTCCAGCGTCGACAGGTTGTGCGCCTTGATGATCGACACGATCTTCTGGCCGTATTGCGGATCGGTTGCGTACCCGGCCGCCGCGATCGCGAGCGCGAATGTCGAGCCGCTCGTATATGCGAACGCGGGCTGATAGCGCCTGTTGTTCAGCAGAAACGCCGCGTGATCGTCGATGCACGCTTGCCAGTTCGGGTACTTGCGCCACTTCGCGGACACCGTCACCCATTGGCCTTTCAGGAACTCTCGCGTATCCATCGTGAGCACGTCGCCATGCCACGCTGAGTCGGCCTTCACACCGAACAGGTTGAATGCCTGTTTCGAGAGCGCGGACGTGCCCCAGCCTGACTCGAGCGCGCCCTGCGCCACGACGAACGATGCAGGGATCTTCGTCGCCTTCGCGCTCGCGCGCGCCGCCGGCGCGATCGCGTAAATGAAGTCGTTCGGGTTCATATCAGTCCAGTGACGGCCATTTGCCGTGAGCGAGAGCCCAGAGAGCGCCGGCGACCGTGAGGAACGGGCCGACCCAGATAACCACACGGCGGAGCACGCGCCCTGTCGCGGTGAAGAAGCCGACGCCCGACTTAGCGAGCTTCAGCAACTCGACCAGTTCCTTTGTGTTCGACTCGACGCGGAGCGTCGCTTCCGTGTTCGTCAAAAGCTCCGCGCGATACGCGCTGATCTCCTGTTCGAAAGTCCTCATCTGGCTCTCCAGTGCGGCCACCCGTCGATCCCGTTGCGGTTTGACCGTCCGGAGCGGTGACGGTGAAGGCCGTCGCTGCGGTGAACAGAATGTTGTAGACGCCGATCATCGTTGAGGTCGACGTAACCGGTCATTGGACCCGCGATGTAGAGCTTCATGCGGCAGCCCTTCCCGTCGAAACCATTGCGTGGAAGGCTGCGCTGAGGGAGTCGAGGACGATCATTTGCCGCTCCATCCGCGCATCGGCACGCATGCGTTGTCCGATCCACTTCTGATTCGACTCATATTCGGTCGACGCCGGAAACTTCTTGCCGGTGACCTTGAATTTCGCATTGATCTTTTCCGGATCGCCAGGGCGTTGTTGCATAAATCGGGTTTGAAGACAAAGGCGGTCGTGTGATCTTGAATTCAGGCAATGCGAGCGGATTGCGGACGTGCGAGCGCCGTCATGCGGTTGAGCACGCCGACGCGAACCGCCACTTCGGTCGCCTGGGAGCCGATCGTGCGCGCCCACAGACAATTGCCGGTGAGCGTCTTGAGCCGGTACATCAGGTTCTCGACCAGCGAGCGCTGGTGATAGCCGCTGCGCTTCTTCCATTCCCTTCGGCCGTCTCGCGCAATGGCACCGATGGCCTCGTTGCGCCAGGCGGCGCCGGGCGTGTTCCCCGGCCAGGGCATTGCCCCTTCGCGCGGTGGGATCGCCGGTTGTGCATCGCGCGCGGCAATCGCCACGTGGCATTGCTTCGTGTCGTATGCGCCGTCTCCACCGATGGTATCGATCGCGTCGTCCGTAGGGATCTGATCGAGCAGCCCAGGCAAGACCTCGGCATCGGCGACGTCCTGATGCGTCATCAACGCAGCGCATACCTGGCCGGTCTTCGCATCCAGCGCGAGATGTACCTTGCGCCACGTGCGACGCTTCGCATAGCCGTGCTTGCGCACCTTCCATTCGCCTTCACCGTAAAGCTTCACCCCTGTGCTGTCGACAAGCAGATGCAGCGGCTCGCCGTTGCGGATCGCGGGCAACGCGACCTTCAACTCCTGCGCGCGACGGCTCAGTGTCGTGTAGTTCGGTACCGGCAGCCCGGCGAAGCCAAGTGCGCGCAGACTTTGAGCGAAACCCTGAAGCGCCCGCAGCGGCAGGCGAAACACCTGTTTCAACCCGAGCAGCATCTGAATCACTGCGTCAGCATAAACGCATGGCCGGCCACGTCTGGACGAATCCTTCCCGGGCACGTGCGTCAGGACGCTTTCGTCAATCCACATGGTCACATCGCCTCTCGCGATCAAGCCCGCGTTGTACTCAGCCCAGTTCCTGACTCGATAAACCCCTTTGGGCTCCTGCCTCTTGCGATCGTCTTTGCGCATCTTCCCGGGCAAAAATCGAGAATGTACGCAGTTCACCCCGAAGTTAACAGGGGTGCCGTCACTACCGTTGCGCGTAAACGTCAGATCGGCGCGCGGTACACCGATTTATGCAACAACGCCGATCGCCAGCGAGATAACCCTTCTTAAGCAAAGCTCTGACCTTTTGCGATACCGACTTCTCGGACAGGCCGGTGCTCTTTTTGCATTGCACACGCGTCGCGTCAGGGTTCGCCTGGAAGAACTCACACACGATCCGCTGTTGCAGGCTCATAGTGCGGTTGCGATTGGTCGTTTTTTCGGTAATCACGCTGCCTCCCCATCCAATTCCTTCACCTCAATCTCGACGCGTGGCTCGCGCCCATATCTCTTCCTGGCTGACAACTCGACCACCTGTGAATCGTCTTCGTAGACAATCTCGTTCATCGCGTCCTTGACTGCCTTGACGACGTTGTCGGCGTCCGGCTTGTTCGTAGCGCGGACAACGTCCTGCGCGGCTTTCGTCTGTCGCGCCTTCGGCCAGCTAGCGGGAATCGGCAGATAAATCTCCACCTTCAGCGAGACGGGGCGCCCGAACGGAATGCCGCCGAACATCGCGGCGGTCGCTGCCGCGCGAATCTTCGATTCATACGATTTCGTCTTTTTCGGCGTGCGCATGCGGATACCGGTATCCGTGCGCGACGCGCGCGGGCGCCCCTTCGCCACCGGCTCGCCATCTACCGTGAATGACACCATGCGTTTCGCGATCGGCTCGTGCAAAGTGCAAAGGTCGAAGTCGTCGGGCTCTTGGACCGGCGCATTCCCCGTGACGCGCTCGATCTCGCGCTCGGCAAAGCCAACGACGCGTGCCGTCCCGAACTTGCCGTCTTGGATGGCACTTTCCGGATAGCGCATAGAGTTCGTGCGGCTCGTCACGCAACCTCCTTGCGAATCCAATAAATCCATGCCGCGCCTCTCAGCGGATGATCGTCCGGGAGAGCGCCGGAGTAACAAGCGTGCTCATTGCACCCGGGCTCTTCACCCGAAAGGAACACGCAGCCAATGCAGCCGCGCTCGCCCTCAGGCATCTTGGCCAGTTCGAATCCTTCGTGGGCGATGATCTGGTCGTTAAAGCGTGTGATGGTCATGCGGCCTCCGCGAGCGCTGCCTTATCGCGCGGGATGTCGTTGAAATAGGCATCAAGGGCTTCGTAACGCTCCTCGCTCTCACGGCCAACGGTGCGCAGCATGTCTTCGCGCCACTCGCCCGGCCCAGCCGCCTTGAACACCTTCGCCTTGAACTGTTCGAACAGTTGATCTGGCCGCTCGACGACGCCCAGTTGCTTCGCACGCTCACGGATTCCAAGGGCGGTCTTCCACCAATCCGCCGGAGCCACGCTGGCGCCCTTGGATTCGCTGGCGTCCTGGGCTTCCCACAACCCGGTCCAGCCACGTAGAACCGCTTCGTCGATTGCAGCAACGACATCGATACCCTTGTCGTGCAGCTTCGTGAGCTTCTTGACCGAGACCTTCGCGGCCGGTCGCGTCCACGGCACGCCGACCTTCTTTTCCTTCGCTTCGCGGTGCTCGCACCAATCGACCCACGATTCACGCGGCAGCCAGTCGGGAAGTTCGCGATTGAGAAGTTCGTCATGCAACGCAATTCGCGACGCACGTCGCGCGGGTTGACGGTTACCTGATGGTTCTTTGACGGTTACTGATGATTCGGGTGCAACAGCTATTGCACCCTTTAGTGCTGCGTTTTGCACCCTTTCGTGTTCCGGATTGCACCCTTTCGTGTCGACGTTTGCACCCTTTGCGTCGCCATCAATGGGTGCAATTTCTTCACCCTTTTCGTTATCCACAATGGGTGCAAGATCTGCACCGTTTATCCATGCAGGACTGATGCGGTATTCGCGGGACTTCCCACGACCGCCCTTCCCCTGGCCGACGAGAATCAACCAGCCGGACTTCTCCATACTGCGTAGCTGGTACTGCACCGCGCGCTCGGACTGACGCGTCTTCTCAGCGAGGCTGGCAATGCCGGGAAATATGTGGGTGCCGTCGTCGTGCGCGTGATCCGCCAGCTTCAACGCGAGAATCATCTCGCCGCCGCCGGTCGGATAACGGTCGAAGACCATGCCCATGATCTTTACGCTCACGCGGCCGCCCCCAGCTTCACACGGAAGCTCTCTTTACCACTTTTGATCACAAGCTCGACGAGCCCATCAGCGATCAGGGCGTGTAACTGGGTGCGCACGGCAGACGCGGACAGACCGCATTTAGCCGACAGCACACGAACCGACGGCGCGCACTCGCCCGTCGATTGCTGAGCGAAGTCGGCCAATGCGAGCAGGACGATCTTCTTCGCCGCGCGCACGTCGCACTGCCACGCGAGATTGACGAGATGGAAGCTCACGCGATCACCTTCGTCGCGAGAGCCAACAATTGCTGGCTCGATTGCGTGGCGAGGTCCTTGCGCTTGCCGACGACGACGAGGCGCTCAGCGTCGAGCAGCTCACGCACGCGGCCGCAGACGCTGCTCAGCTTCATGTTCGTAATCGACGCAATGTCTTCGCGCGTCAGCGGCGGCCGACCGTGATCGAACGCGTCGAGAACCATCCGCTGCTTTGCGGCCAGATCCTTGACGCCCAAAGCGTGAAAGGAGTCTTGCTGTGTCTCGGCGACGCGGCGGCCCGAGCGGCCACTGTAGATTTCCGTCTGCATGGCGGATCTCCGGTCAAAAGAACCAAGTGCTTGAGTGCTGCTGCATGGTCGGCGCCGAACGCTTTTCGCCGTTAGGGTGCGTGTCGACCATGTAGAAGCGCTTTGCGCGCTCCTGCTCCTTTAGGCCGGTGTGCGGCATGTGGTTGCGACTGGATCGCGACAGCTTGCGCGAGACGTAGCGACGCAACGCAGAGGAAACAGACGACGTGCGCGGACGATCGTCGCCGATGGTGACAACGTCGCCGCCGAACGAACGGCTAGCCATTGCACCAATCCCGGACGCCATCAGCGCGCCCAAAACAGCAATGCTTCTCGTGCTTCTCATGGGTGATCTCCTGCGGCGTCTGCCGCGTAGGACTACTAATCGGAAACAGAAGGCGGCTGGCATTTCAATCGCCTTGTGTTGCAGATCAGCTTCTGATCCCCGGTCGAGATGACCGCGTTTTCAGCGGCCATCCCTTCAATGCTTCGTTTCCTGATGAGCGTCGAGTAGCAGATGGCCAAATACTCGGAATGCTTCTGCCACTTCGGGTTTTTGCGCAGCTTGTTGTTCAATTCCTTTCAACAGTTCGTCTTTGTCATTGCCCCCAACCTGCTTCCGGGCTTCCTCTGCGGCCTGTCGGCCTATGCGAAGAGCCTCGTCGTGTGTCATTTCATAGAGTCTCCTGTCTTTGAATCACCTCTTCCATCAGGGTGAGCATCGCCATGCGTGTAAGCCATTGCGACACTGCGCGATTCCCTACAACGCGCTCGAAGTCAGCGACCAGGCGCGCCGGCAGATCTTGCCGAGGCTTTCCGTGACGGTCGACGGCTTCTCGGTTGAGCATGTTCGACATGTGCGACGGCTTCACGTCGAGCAGCTCGGCCAGCGTTCTTTGCGTCATGCCGCTCCTGGCTCGGTGTTTCCACCCCAGGAGCACGGCATCACGGAAAGTTGCGCAGGCAGCAATTGCTTCGCGCGGAAGGAAGCGCATCGACACACGCGGAGCGTCCGGCGGCGCATGATCCAAGGCATATGCAGGTGCCTTGTGCGGCGTTTCTTGTGTCTGCATGAATACGTCCCCGTTGAAAAATTCAATCGACTTACGACTGGAGTTACGACTCGGCCACCGCTTCAAATGAAGGCGTCCCAATGACGCCTTCATTCCATGACCGACCTACGAAACTGCTCTGGCTCGCGCCATCTTGCTATCCTTCTTGATCCCGCCAACGGGCGGTTGAACGTCGTCGGACGCATCCGGTCTGCCCGGCTCGATCAGTTCCGGCCAGATCGATTGCCAGTCGTCCGGCCGCAGCATCTGACGCGTGACAATGCCGCCGGTTGCCTGTTCGATCGGCGTACAGTGTTCGATCGGAACTCGACGGTCTGCCGACATCCATTGATGAACCGCGCCCTTCGTAACGCCAAGAATGTCGGCGAGCGCCTTGTAGCCACCAACGGCAGATGCGGCGAGCGCGACGGGGTGCTTGTTCATGTGGAGGTTGGCAATGAGTGAGCTTCCGGCCAAGTATAGGTTTTGTAGACTCGAAAGTAAAGAAAAACGAGACCCGCTCGGTTTAGATTTTGTATACCCTCCGCGCATGGAAATGAGAAACTGGATCAGGTCCGCCCGCAAGAAAGCCGACCTAACACAAGAACAGCTCGGCGAAAAGCTGGGAGTGACCAAGGGAAACGTGTCTGCTTGGGAAAATGGCAGGCATGAGCCCAGCTATGCTCAGATCCAAGAGATTTCGGTCATTACGAAGTACCCGATGCCGGACTCTCAGCCGGGCATTTCCCCTACTGTCGCGCTTGAGTCGAAAGACGTCGCCGAACGAGTACAGGAAATGCTTACTGAAACGGGTATGGATGCGGCAGCTTTTGCTGCTAAAGTTCAGATTCCGCTGGAGAGGGTGGAATCTTGGCTTAAAGGATCGGCGATCACCGTTGCCGACGCCGTGGCAATCCAGAACGCTTTTGGCTACAACAGCGCCTGGGTGCTGGCCCGCGTGGGCGAGAAGAAGGCCGCTATCCAGTACAACGACGAGTACCGACCAAAGGCGCTCGGCAAAAGAAAAGCACTGGCGGTGAAAGGCATGGCTCAGCTGGGCGATAACGGTTTTTGGGCGGCACTGGAATACCCAGTTGGTCATGGCGATGGTTACATCGACTGGCCGACCAGCGACCCGAACGCATACGCGATCGAATGCTCGGGCGACTCAATGCGGCCGCGCATCAAGCACGGCGAGTTCGTGATCATCGAGCCGAATCACCCGTTTCAGCCTGGCGACGAGGTGCTCGTCGCGTCGAAGGACGGTCGAGTAATGGTCAAAGAGCTTGCGTACAAGGCTGCCGGCCGCTATCACCTGCTCTCCGTCAACGAGGCGCATGGAAAAGTCACGCTCGAGGAAGCTGACATCGACCACATCCATTACGTCGCAGGCATTGCGAAGCCGTCAATGTGGCGACCGGATTGAAAGTCCACCGAACAAACAGAGCGCCAGATGGAAGTAGACCCCAAAGATAAGGAAATTTCGGAGCTAAAACGCAACCTAGCGATAGCTAACCGCGCCTTGAAAATATACAGCGAGATGTTCGGGGAGTTGCAATCGGCCGTTGGCGAAGTATTGACGGAGATGGATGAAGCTACAAAAGGCGGAGATCCCGTTACCGAAGGTGACCGTGCGCGCTTTGAGTTCTCGAAGAAAATACACAGAACGATGTCGGATACAATTGACAAACTGGCGGAGGCCCTTCGTGGGATCCGTTAGTGACCTCCGTCGCGAATTTTCCAATCTCCGGACACCGAATCCACCCTTCTCGAGTGGTTCATAGCGACTGCAATTGCGCTCACCGGCCTTGCATTCGCTGCGGCGAAGCTGATTCACAATCCCCCACTCTGGCGAATCACTAACGGCCCAATCCTGTCGGGCCGTTTTGCTTTTCGCCGCTGTTACAAATTTTCTCGCCCAGATAGTCTCGATTTTCTTGACTTCCGTTGTCTAGTTTTTCTATACTTCATCTCAAGCGCTGGATGCCGGCGCGGACGTGCGGAGCGCCCTAAGCTCAGAACATTGCAGCGCAGTGTTTTGTACTTAGAGCGCATCTCACACACCACCAGATAGTCTGGAGTGAGAGATGAACGTCAGAAAAGCGATGCACCGTGCAGCAGCAAAGAGCCTCGACGGCCATTGCCGTTTTGTGGTTCGCGTCGGTCGTTCCATTGCAGTCCGCACCCTCTCTGATCTGGTCCGTTACCGCGTGAAGGTAGACATCCAGATGGCCTTCGATAAGGGCCGTCCGCGTCTCCCCTCACTGAGCCACAGGTGATCGAGATGGAATCCGTTCAACCGCTGCACTCCTACGCGACGCGAGTCGTCGACGAAGTCGAGTACTTCGTCGCTATGCCGCCGCTGACCGATGCCGAGCTGGCGCAGTACTCGCGCCGCACGACGAAGCGTCCGCTGCTCTGCTTCGCGATGCTCGCTGCCCTGCCATTCGTTGTCGAAGGCGTCTGCCGTCTGCTGAAGGTGTGGTGATGCGCGAACAAATCCGAATCTGGGCAGGTGCAGCCGCGTTGATCGTCGTCTACCTGCTTATGTGCGCCACGTCAGAACATCGCGCGGCCGAAGTTGAACGCTGCAGCGTGGTTCGCTGCACCTGATCCCGTAAAGGCTCACCGATGGAAATCTTCCTTTACTTCTATTCAGGATTCCTACTCGTCGTTGCCATCGTGGTAGGTGCGGCAATCCTGATGAATCGACGCTGCGCGATGTACGACCAGCAGTTCGAAACGAAAGACGAACACGAAAGCGACGCGGCGCCCTACCCGCGTTACTACGAATAAGCGCAGTCCTTCAATCACGGAGAAAAGCAATGAAGAAGGCTTTTACGCAGACCCTCATGGAGTTGCGCGGGGGCGCAGTCGTCGAAGAGGCGACCAACGAACTCAACACGCTGGTCGCGATGGTCCGCGACACCGGCAAGGCCGGGAAGATCACGATCACCCTCGAGGTGAAGCCCTTCGCAAAAGTGCAAGACGCGCTCGAGGTGACGGGCAAGGTCGTCGCGACGCTGCCGCGCGAAAAGGAAACGGCCGAGGTGTTCTTCCCGACCGTCGAAAACAATCTCTCGCGTCACAGCGAGCGTCAAACCGAGTTGCCTGGTATCTCGCTGGCAGACAGCCCGTGTTCCGTCTCGATCGGCTAATCCCGCACGGCAATCAATCACCCTTCACTCTCATACGGATAAAACATGCTCCACGATTTCCAGGGCGAACAAAACGTCGCCGCCGTTCTTGCCGCAGGCACCTCGCTGGCCGGCGCACAAAAGAGCCCGCTGCAGGATGGCAAGCCGTTCGTGATCGTGCCGGAAGGCTACAAGGCTCAGATCGTCGACGAGGTGTTCAACAACCCGGCGCGAGTGACCGGCGTCGTGAAACTTCGCGACGCAACAAGCTTCGTGAACTACTTCAATCGCCAAAAGCGCCCCGAGAGCCTGATTTACGCGTCCCTCGACCCGGCGAAGATCCTCGGCGTCATCGACGATCACTTGGCATACGAATATGCCGGTGACGGCGATCCATCCAAGGGTGCCAACTGGCGCGGCTATCGCGTCGAGTTCCCGGTACCGGCCTCGCGCGAATGGAAGATCTGGACGGGCTCGGATCGCAAGGGCCTCAATCAGCTGCAGTTCGCCGAACTGATCGAAGACAACCTGCCCGACATCGTGACGCCGGATGGCTCGACGATGCTGAGCGTCGCGCTCAACTTCGAAGCCAGCAAGGAAGGCAACTTCGTGTCGGCAGCTCGCCTGCAGGACGGCAGCACCAACTTCGTCTGGAAGGAAGACGTCAACGCGACCGGCAACAAAGTCGCCATGCCGTCGCAGATCACGCTCGAAATCCCGGTGTTCGAAAACGGTCAGCCCTCGGCCGTCGAAGCTCGCGTCAAGTACCGCATCAAAGACGGCAATCTGACCATCTGGTACGAGCTCGTGCGCCCGCACAAGGTGCTCGAAGCTGCCTTCCGCTCGATCTGGTCGCAAATCGAAGAGCAGACGTCGACAACGATTCTGCTGGGCTCCCCCGAGTAACTGCGAGTGCGGCGGCTCCCCCGAGCCGGCGATTTGAGGGTGCAGTCCCGACCCTCTCTTTTTTGAACGAGATGGAGGACTCTGCCGCAGTCAACAGATCGTCCTGATTAGCGATCGATTGAGAGCTACCAGATCCCCCCGGACGCTGGCAGGTCTCGCGGCAGAGCAAATTCAGTTTAGGTCACACGGAACGACCATGAAAGAACGTCCGATTCTCTTCAGCGGCCCGATGGTGCGCGCTCTGCTCGACGGTCGCAAGACGCAGACGCGCCGCGTCGTCAAATCGCGTCCGTGGACGACCGGCGACTACTTCGCCAGCGGCGAGTACTCGACTGACCTCGGATACGAGGCCTCACGCGGTGAATTCTGGGCGGGATTCCGGCACCCATCGATCCACCCAGACGGATCGGCCTGCTATGAGAGGTGCCCGTATGGCGCCCCCGGCGACCGTCTGTGGGTGCGCGAGACGTGGCGCGGCGTCGTCGCGATTAACCCGCCCGGAAAGACGACCGAGTTGGGCGTCGCTCGATACGTACCGGACCAACAGTATTGCCGCCGCGTCGAATTCCAGGCAACGCAAGCTCGCGACAGCGAACCGTGGCGTCCGTCGATCCACATGCCGCGCTGGGCGTCGCGCATCACGCTCGAAGTGACTGGCGTGCGCGTCGAGCGGCTGCAGGACATCACGGAAGCCGACGCAGCGGCTGAAGGCGTCGAGAGCCTGCGCAACGAAGGCGAGTACTGGAAAGACTACCTGCGGTCAACCGCGCAATGCGACGAGCTGGTCTGCCTCAACGCCCGTGATTCGTTCTGGACGCTCTGGGACAGCCTCAACGCGGCACGCGGCTTCGGCTGGGATGCTAACCCTTGGGTCTGGGTAGTTGAGTTCACGAGGATCAACTGATGTCAGTCTCGAACGTTCTCAGCCATCAGTCGTGCTGTCTCCTCGCCCGCGCTCAGCGCCTCATCTTCAGATTCGTGGCGCAGTCCGCTCTCGACTCGACTTTCAGATTTCCCATCACGCTCATGTTTGATGTAGCTGATCGTCGCTGTAAAGCCTCCATCGGTAAGCGCCACGGAAGCAATCTTGAATTCGTGTTTGCCAGCACGAACCGTTCGTTCGGCCATGGTGACCTCCAAATGGTAGTCATCGAGAGTACCACGCCTAAATTCAGCCTAATTTGATCGCCGAGACATGACCATGCCAATGAGAGCGCAACCGGCATTACTCGCAGTCCCGGCGACCCTGACTGCTGCGTGTCTGTCAGTAATGGCAGGCTGGCAGCGTGGCGGGTTTCTGGCTGAGCGGGTGCTCTGGATCGCCGTCGGAGTCGTGCTGGTTGTCGCCGCTCACGTGCTCCCTGCCCTGATCCGTTCGCATGGCTGGCGCGTTCGGCTAGTCGGCGTCGTGCTCTGGATCGGCTGCATGGCGGCCACCTGCTACGGTCACGCGGTCTTTTTCCTCCTGGCTCAGAAGCATGCTGGCGAGGTGCGCGCGGCAGCCGTCCCGGCAGTCGAGACGACCGGCCGCAACCCCGCAGTCATCGCCGCCGACCGCGCCTCAGTCGTGGCGCGACTGGCCCGAGTCACCGAGCGCCGCTGTGCCGAACCGTGCCCGAGCCTGCGCATTGAGCGCGCGACGCTCGCCGCTCGGCTGGATGCGATCGACGTCGAGGCGACCGAGGCAAAGCGTCAGGAAGCCGCGCAGGACCGCGCCGACGCCGCGCGCGCCGCTGCCGTCGCTGACCCGGTAACGGGCGCTGTGACTGCGTTCGGCATCCCGTCAGGTCGCGTCGATCTGATCGCCGGTCTCGCATTCGCGGCAGTACTAGAAGCAGTCGCGTGCTTCTGTTGGCTGCTCGCGCTGCGCCCGGTTGAATCGCTAAAACCCAATACTGGCGCGGCAGTAACGCCGGTCACGGAACCGAGTAACGCCGTTACCGAACCAGCGATCGAGCCGGAATCGGCGCCCGTGAAGACCGTCGATGACGTTACTCGCGTTGCGGCGGCGATCGAGGCTGGACGACTTCGAGGGACAGTCACGGAGATCCGTAAATACCTCGGCTGCTCGCAGACGCGAGCCTCAGAGGTCAGGAGACAAGTGGTGTCGGCTCATGAGGTTGCGTCATGAGTGCCTACATACAACACCTCTATATCTCCTCGCCCTCCGTACACGGGCGTCCAAGGCAACCGTCGATGAATGCATGTGCTCGGCTCTCGCCGTATGAAAAAGCGGCATCGGGCGAAAAGAAATCGAGTTTCTCGGGAAGGCTTGCGATCGGCGCGGAGTTGCCATCCGACGAGAGGATGGACCAAGAGACGAAATATCGCCGGTCATATCCCTCAAGCGATACGACCGTGTCGGCAGTGACTTCTATGTCAATTGTGAAGCCGCGATATGGCGCGCAGGGTTTGTATCGCACGTGCATGACAGTTCCAATTTCACGTGATCGCCGGTATGCGAGACGAATGGGGCGCGCAATCGGTATGCCTGTCGGTTCACACCCTTGCAGCGCAATCGAGGCATAGAGGAAGAAATGAATGGCGGGCGCCGCTTACTACAACGAGATCGACCCATACGCCGCGCAGTGGCTGCGCAACCTGATAACGAGCACCGACAAATGAATGATCTACGCGAAGGCTCGGTACGTCTGTTCGACGAGGCGGCTCAGGAGTGGCGCATAGCCGAACCCGGCTCGATGTGGTTCAGCACGATCACGATCGGAGCACAGGAAGTGTATTTGAACGGCCAATGGGAACCTATTTTCCCAGACCAAAAGGACGACAACGATGCCTCTTGAAATGTGGATGTCTCCGCTGACGCACCGAATCTATATCGGCAAGGCAAAAGACGGCGTCGCGACCAGCAAACAGGACGTGACGGCGCAATGCATCAACGGCGCCGTAGCGCACCTGATCGCCATCGGCGACACCGAGATCATCGTGAACCTGGACGAAGGCCGCTACCGCGTGAAGATCACGCCCGAAGCCGCCTGATCTGATCTAACCGCAAGGACAACGATAACCATGAAAGACCACGAAATCGCCGCGCTCGTGAATAAAGTTCGCGACATCGCCGTCGAGTTCCACGGCGCGCAGCAGCTGCGCGATCGGATCGCAAACGTGCTGGTTCCGGTTCTCACCCCTTCCGCGCCAGCCGTCGATGCTGGAGCGCGGGAAGCGATGCGGAATGCAACGCGAGAAATGATCTTGGCCAACCCGGAAGGTGCGCGGCTCGAAATGGTGGAAATGGCACGCGAGACTCGTGAATTGCGCGCCGCACTATCCGCCCGCGCATCCGAAGCGGCGGCAGAGCCGGTAGCTTATTGCCTATCGGACGATGTCGAGCGGTTGAGGAGCGGTGGACAACGATGGGCGAAAGTTTTCACCGGCGCCGATGGCATACCAGATCAGATGACGGCGCTCTACACCGCCCCTCCAGCCGCTAGCGGGCAGAAGCTGTCGAAGGCGCAGATAACCGCCGTTTTCAATCGAACCATCCCGTTCACATACCAAGCCTTTGCGCGAAACCTCTTTGAAGAGTGGGCAGCGAAATGACCCTTGGCGAACTTCTCAAATCGCGCCGCGAAGCCCTTGGCATGACGCTTGAAGACGTGGCCGACTCTACAGGCTCGTCCAAGTCCTACGTGTGGGAACTTGAAAACGGCAAGGGATACAAGATGAGCCTTGTGTACGCGGCGCGGTTCGCCGTTGCGCTCGGGCTCAACGTCAACATGATGGCATGTGCAGCGCTGGAATCGGAGCGCGTCAAGCGCGCCTCTGATAGCGCCACAGCCAGCGACAAGGAGGGCGCGTGATCAAGGTTCTCGCAATCATTCGCGGCTGCAAGGAATGCCCGAAAAGGCAGTACGGCAGCGGTGGGATCTACGACTGCTCTGTCGTGCAACAAGAACTCGACGCCGGTGAAGTTATGCCGGGCTGGTGCCCGCTGCCCGATCATCCTGCCGCGGCGATGGTCGCGCAGGCAGCCCGCATCAAAGAGCTTGAACGCCGTCTCGCAGCCAGCGACAGCGCTGAAGGAGGTGTGGCGTGATGCAAACCTCTTCGTCAACCGTTATTGACGAAATCACCGCCATGGGCGATTCCCTCGATCACTTCCCTGCCATATTTAATCAGGATTCGACACGCCTCTTCTGCGGTGTGCGCGGGGTTTGCCCACTTCGGAGTGACCCGGGTCTCTGTGACATGAGAACCGTTCGTTTTATCGACGATCACTATCCACCCGGTGAAGCTAGTTTGTCCGGGAGTATTCGGCACGTTCGCATGGATCTCGATGCCGGGGCGGTATTCGGAAAGCTGGCTCGTCATAGCTGCCTCCACCGTGGTTATCAAGGAACCCTAGCATGACCGACAACATCAAGAGTCTGGAGCCGGTTGCGTGGGAATGCTCGTCACCTGAAGGCGAGAAGCCCGCGTTGGCTTTCCTCACATCCAAGAAGCCCACCGTCGAGCACTACGAGAATCAAGGCTGGCGCGTGCTGCCTCTCTACGCCGCCCCTGTCGCTGACAGCGCAATGGCGAAGGATGCGGAGCGTTATCGGTGGCTGCGCAACATCAAGAACATGAGCGCGCAGGAATTAGTCGAGATGTACCACGGCAAAAAGCTCGACGACATTATCGACGCCGCTATCGCGGCATCCGCAGAGAAGGGAGATAAGGCATGAAGCGCGTCGCGGTCCCGATAACCTGGAGGATGGCCTAATGACCCCCCCACCCCTCCGAATCGATAATTTCCTTGCCGCGCTCGTAGCACGCGAGCTCCGCGAGTTCTGGCGTCGTGTACGACTCTCCAGCCGCAGAATCGAAAACCCACGGAGATGGATATGCTTGATCGGACGCGAAAATAATTCGACCAAGGAAACCGTACGTCTCAACCTTACTGCGCTTCTGCGATTGCGCTGTGCATTCGACACTTCGGCCTTTGTACGAGAAAACCTGCATCGCACCCTCCGTTCGGTTTCTTGGGGAATCCTAGCATGAGCGAGAACAGCAAAATCGAGTGGACCGACCACACGTTCAACCCGTGGGAAGGTTGCCAGAAGGTTGGCCCCGGTTGCGATCACTGCTATGCCGAGACGCGCAACGCTCGTTTCGCGGGCGGTACCGCGATCAACTGGGGACCGGGCGCGCCGCGGCGCCGCACGTCGCCTGCGAATTGGCGCAAGCCGTTGCAGTGGAACGCGCAGGCTGACGCGTTCTACGCTGAGCACGGCCGCCGCCAACGTGTCTTCTGTGCGTCGCTCGCTGACGTGTTCGATAACGCCGTCGATCCAGCATGGCGTGCCGATCTGTTTGACCTGATCGAGAAGACACAGGATCTCGACTGGCTGCTGCTGACGAAGCGCATCGGCAACGTCATGCCGATGATCAGCGAGACGGCTCAGCGTCGGTTCGATCTCGAATGCCTCGAATCGCCGCGCCTTCCCTTCAACGTCTGGCTCGGCGCAACGATCGTCAACCAAGTCGACGCCGACCGCGATATTCCGAAGCTTCTGGGAGTGCCCGCGCGTGTTCGATTCTTGTCGATGGAGCCGTTGCTCGGGCCGGTCAAACTAGACGCACTCGCACATGGAGACGAGTCCGATCTAGACGCCCTGCGCGGCCAAATCGTCTACTCGACGCAGCATGTAGCAGTCCGCCCGCGAATCATCGGCGCTCGGTTGGATTGGGTCATCGTCGGCGGCGAGAGCGGCCACGGCGCGCGGCCAATGCATCCGGACTGGGCTTTGTCGCTGCGCGATCAGTGCGCCGCCGCTGGCGTACCGTTCCTGTTCAAGCAATGGGGCGAATGGCAGATTGCATCGACGGAGAACGGACACCACGACTGCGACATGGCGCGCAACGCTGCCCAGTGGGTGCACCTCGATGGAGTGCTGACGAAGCCGAGTTGGCATCGCGAAGGTTATGCGGACGCCGAGAAAGCATACGGCATGGTGAAGGTCGGCAAGAAGCTGGCCGGCCGCCAGCTAGACGGCCGCACCCATGATGCTTTTCCTCAGGGCACGGTAGGTTGAGATGGTCCGTCCGAGATTGCCTTACAGGCGCCAGGGTCGCGCAAGGACCATACGCCGGGTGGATCGCCATCGTGAGTGCAACGATGCATCCAGTTACCGCATACGGTGCACCTGTACTGATCGTAGCGCTTCGTCGGGTGGTTTGGGTATCCGAAGATCCCGCGGCCCATTGCGTACAGGTCGCCGTGAGGTGGTGTGGATGACAGCTTTCCAGACAGTGTTTTACAAGCGTTGCACGGTTCCATGTCACTCACCTGAGAGACGCACTTATTAAATCTAGCATGTTTGAAGCAGCACAACGGGTAATCGAAACAACGAGAAAACAATGGGGTATCGATGAGCGACTATCTCACCGCGCATGAGCTGGCCGACCTGGTCGGCTGCAAAGCGAACCAGCGCGCAGCCATGACGCACTGGCTCGAAAACAACCGTTGGCGATTCGTCGTCGACAAGAACGGATTGCCCAAGGTCGCGCGCGCGTATCGCGACCAGAAGCTCGGTCTCTCTAATGAATCGAAAACAACGAAATACGATGCCGCGCCGAACCGCCAAGCCTTCGCATGACGAGCAACAGATCAACGAGTCGACCGGCATCGATCGACTCTATAAGCGCCATGGGGTGCGCAAAGTCTCGTTCTGGTACAAGTACCCGGACGGCCGGAGCGAGACTTTGAGCACCGCACCGCGCGGCGATCGCCATGCAATCTCTGTCGCGGAGCGCAGCGCGAAGCGGAAGGCGCTCGACATTCAAGCCGGCCAGGTCATCGCCGGTTCGGTCGCCGAGATGATCGATCGCTTCAAGACCGACATCGCACCGACACACTATCGCGACCAGTCGAAGGAAGGTCTTGCAGTGCGCGAGGGTGCGTACGATCGTCTCACGAAGTTCTTCGGTCGCATGGCGCCGAAAGCGCTGGAGACGGTGCACGGCTATCAGTACCTCGACGATCGCGCGAAGGCTGGCGCGCCGATCGGCGCAAACAAGGACCTGGCGTTGATGCAGACCATCTGCAATTACGCCATTCGCTGGGGCGTCATTAAGGCCAACCCGTTCGTCGGGATGATGCTGAACAAAGCTGAGAAGGACGTGCGCACCGTCGAGCGTTCGCAGGTCGTCCGCTTCTATCTCTGGGCACTGAAGCAGGAACAGGCCTATCGGACGATGGGACTCGCAGCGATGTTCTGCTACCTGACCGGGTTCCGCGCGGCAGAGATCCGCCCGTACCACATGTCAGGTATCACGGGCGCAGGCGTGAAGGTCGTCAACGCAAAGCGCAAGAAGGGAGAAAGCGAGACGCTGAAGTTACGCCACTGGTCGACGCGGCTGCGTGTCGTGGTCGAGCGCGCGAAGCGTGATCGCAAGGTGGCGAGCCTGTTCCTGTTTCCGAATCGCCGCGGGCAGCCGTATTCGAAGAGCGGCTGGGGATCGGTTTGGCAAGACGCGATGTACACATACATCGGCTCGTTCGATCCGGCGATCGCGAAAGAGTTTGAGGCGAAGAAGATGCGCGAAGCAGCGCAGCGGATCGCGAACCGGGTCAACAGTCCGATTCATGGCGGCATGGATCTGCAACTGACGAACCACCCCGCCTACTTTTCGATGCTAGACATCCGGCCCGTTGCAATCACAACGAAGCTCGAAAATAGCGATCCGGACGCATACGACTTTGCCGGCCATGCGAGCCCGTCGACCACGGCGCGACACTACGATCGCCGCAAGGTGAAGGTCGCGAAAGCGACGGAGTAGATTCCGAAAACAAAAAAGCCGTTCCGAATTTCGCATTCCGGAACGGCTTCGTTTGCCTAACTGCTTGATGCAGTTGAATCTTTTGGGGTGGCTGATGGGACTCGAACCCACGACGACAGGAATCACAATCCTGGACTCTACCAACTGAGCTACAGCCACCACTGCACTACATCTTCGCCGCCTGCCGCAGAGCGGCGCTCAGCAACGAAGAAGCGAGATTATACAAACACGAACCGTATTTGCAAAGCCCTTTATTCAAAGATTTCGCTGGGTTCGCGCAAATGCTGTCGCGCTTCGTCGAAAATTGCGAGATCGCGCGCCTGGAGCTTCTTGCTGTCCGACAGCACGCGCCGCCATCCGCGCGCACCCGCCACGCCGCGATACAGCCCCAGCGCATGACGCACGATCGCGCCCGGATACGTGCCGCGCGCGAGTTCGGCGCGGCAGTACTCGATCAGCTTCGCTTCCGCTTCTTCGCGGGTCGGCGCGGCATCCGTCGAGCCGTAGAAACGCGCGTCGACATCGGCGAGCACGTAAGGGTTGTGATACGCCTCACGGCCCAGCATCACACCGTCCACATGCTGCAAGTGTGCTTCGACTTCGTCGAGCGTCTTGATCCCGCCGTTGATGATGATCTCGAGCTGCGGAAAATCGCGCTTCAGCCGATACGCGTAGTCGTACTTAAGCGGCGGAATCTCGCGGTTCTCTTTCGGGCTGAGGCCTTTGAGGATCGCATTGCGCGCGTGCACGATGAAGACCTCGCAACCGGCCTCGGCAATCGTGCCGACGAAGTCGCGCACGAATGCGTAGTCTTCGACGTCATCGACGCCGATCCGGTGCTTGACCGTCACGGGCACCGACACCACATCGCGCATCGCCTTCACGCAATCGGCGACGAGTTGCGGCTCGTTCATCAGACACGCACCGAATGCGCCGCGCTGCACACGCTCCGACGGACAGCCGCAATTCAGATTGATCTCGTCGTAGCCCCACTGCTCGCCGAGTTTCGCCGAGCGCGCCAGATCGTCCGGCTCGCTGCCGCCGAGTTGCAGGGCGACGGGCGCTTCGTCGGCGGTAAACGCAAGGTGGCGCTCGACGTCGCCGTGAATCAGCGCGCCCGTCGTCACCATCTCCGTATACAACCAGGTGTGCCGCGACAGCGTGCGGTGAAACGAGCGACAGTGGCGATCAGTCCAGTCCATCATGGGCGCCACGGATACGCGACGGGGACTGGAAACAGGCTTCGAAGACATGAGGCAGCGGACCAGAAAGAAAACAGCGTGAATTCAGCCCGCAATTTTACCGCAAGCGCGCCCCAAACCCCTCATTTTGCGCCGCAGCAACCCCGGAAGCCCATGATTTACATAAGGTTTTTCGAGTCGTGACGCCCCGCTTATAAGGGTGCATACGCGGCAAAACCCCGCCCAGCCTGCCTCCCAGCATTGTTTCTAATCTCAGAATAGTAATTTCAAATTATCGGCACAAAAAACCGATAGTAGGGGTATACACTGCATTCCATCGACGTTGCGAACAGACCGCTGCAAAGCAAAGACCGCAACGTCTTACTGAATCAAAACATTACGGAGAGTTCACCATGAAGACCAAGCTTATCGCCGCAGTTCTGATCGCCGCTTCCGCTACCCTGGCTGCTCCCGCTTTCGCAAGCGGCTACGGTCCGGCTCCGCACTACAACCCGACGGTTGGCGCACCGGCATCGCAACAAGGCCAGAACGCGGAAACGCTGGCAGCTGAAGCGCAACAAGCCAATGCAAACGCCTACGGCGGCGTGCAAAACGGTTCGTCGCAAGCTGGCAAGCATGAGCCCGTGACGGGCCCGGGCTCGGTGTTCTTCGGCCACTAAGCCGAAACAGGACCGCAAGCACACAGCAGTTTCGTAGCAGGCAGTACCCAGCAGTATCGAGCAGCACTGGTAGCACGCAGTACTTGCAGTTGCAGTCGTCGTAGAAGTGGCAGCAGGTAGTCTTGAAGTTGCAGTTCCAGATGTAGCAGTACCGCAATCAAAGCTTGACCGTAGTAAAGCAGTACCGTTGATGGCGAAGTAGCAGTATCTGGAAGTACCAGCAGTTGGAAGTTGCCGTACCCTGGCAGTACCACGCAGTCTGTTGTTGCAGGTGTAGTTCAGCCGGATGTTCTTCTCAGAGCATCCGGCTTTATTTTTTGCGCCGTGTGAAACGACTATCCGCCTGCGGCCAGCAGTTCGACATCGATGGCTTCGCGCGCTGCGCGGAAGCCCGCTTCGGCCGCTGCGTGCTCGGTCGGCCAGAAGCCGTCGATCGGCACCAGCCGCCAGTCCAACATCACCGCGTCGTCCTTCAGTATGCGGAAGTGCGCCTTGACGCCCGTCAGCACCTGCTCGACGCAGACCTCCATCTCGAACTCCTTGTAGCGCTCCTGGTAGTCGCCCATGTCGATGCCTTTCGGCTCCATCGCGCGTCCCTCCGTCTCAGGTTCAGTCGCCGGATCAGTCGCAATCGCCGGACAGATACTTCCTGCCGTCGCAGGTGATTTCGACGCCCGCGCCCTTCCCCGATTTCGCCACCAGCCCCGCTCCCAGCAACTCTTTCTCGACGACGGGCTCGACGGCAGGCGCCGCCTGCCCGGTTCCGATGTCGTTCAGTTGCCGTAAGGTATCGATTGCAACCGCACTCAAGGACTTCGTCATCGCAGCCTCCACATTCGTTGGCGGCGCGCCGCCCGTATGGCAATGCGCCAGTCGATGCTGAATTCATGCTAGCACTTCCAGCCAGGATTGCCGGGACGGGACGGGACGCGGTGCGCGCCCGCACGCGCTATCCGATGCAGAAGAACGCGCGGCCCGCAGCGGCTGGCACGCGCCTAGCAACAGGAGAAAAAAACCGCAGAGAGAACCCAATGATTGCGACGATGATGAAACTCAGACGTCATGCATGGGCGTCGATAGGAAGCGCCGCCGTGCTTGCGGCATCGGCGGGTGTCGCGCAGTTGGCGTGGGGCCAGACCGTCGCGCCGCAAACGGGCGGCACGACGATGGTGAAACCGCCGCCCGCGGCGGCCTCGGGCGCGGCGAGCGCGACCAATCCCGACAACATGCCCGTCAAGAAGCCGCGCAAGCCGCCCAACGACGACATGTCGGTTCACCCGCCCGCCAGCGCGACGAACGCGAAATAGCGGGCAGCGTCGGCGGCTTCGACAAAGCGCCGCGCGTCACAAGCAACAGCGGCAACAGCGCGCGTTACAGGCGCGCGATCGACACCTCCGTCGACTTGACGAGCGCGACCACTTCCGCGCCGACCTTCAGTTCGAGTTCGTCGATCGAGCGCGTCGTGATGACCGACGTGACGACGCCGAACGGCGTATCGACATCGACTTCGGACACGACGGGTCCGCGGATGATTTCCTTCACTTTGCCTTTGAACTGGTTGCGTACGTTGATCGCGGAAATGCTCATATCGGATAGCTCCGGTGGGTCGATGAAAAAGTATCCAGCCAGCGTTCAAACTGCCCAGCGGATATCGCGTGCATGCACGGTGCGGGCATCCTGAGGTGCGGGTTCGTCGGTTGCGCGTGTCTTCATCACACGCTGCAACACGCGTTCTTCGAGTTGCGCGAATGCCGCCGTCGCCCGCTCGCGCGGCCGCGCGAGTGGCACGGGTTGATCGAGCGCGATCCTGCCCTCCTCGATCAGCAGAATGCGATCGCCGAGCGCGACGGCTTCCTGCACGTCGTGCGTGACGAGCAGCGCAGTGAAACGGTGCTCACGCCACAAGCGCTCGATCAGCGCGTGCATTTCGATGCGCGTCAACGCGTCGAGCGCGCCAAGCGGCTCGTCGAGCAGCAGCAGTTGCGGCCGATGCACGAGCGCGCGCGCCAGCGCGACGCGCTGCCGCTGGCCACCCGACAGTTGCGCGGGCCAGTCGTTCGCGCGTTCGAGCAAGCCGACTTCGTCGAGCACCGCGCGCGCTTTGTCGCGTGATGAACGGCCGAGGCCCAGCATCACGTTCTGCAGCACCGTCTTCCACGGCAGCAGACGCGCGTCCTGAAACATGATCCGCGTGTCGAAGGGATGCGAGCCGTCGGCGTGTTTGTCGAGCGTGCCCGAGGTCGGCGCTTCGAGACCCGCGATCAGCCGCAGCAATGTCGACTTCCCGCAGCCGCTGCGTCCGACGATCGACACGAAGCTGCCGCGCTTGATCGACAGATCGAAGTCCGTGAGCACCGCGCGCTCGCCGTAGCGTTTGCCAACGCCGCGCAGTTCGACCGAAATATCGTGCTTTTCACGTGCGATCTCGCGCAGCGCGGGTGCTTGCGTCGACGCAAGCTCATGCGTGCCCTGCTGCCGAAGCTCGTCTTCGAGATCCGCGCCCGTGATCCCGCCCATCAATACGGACAATGTGCTCGCAATCATGCTTTCGTTCCTCGTTGATACGCGGGATGCCAGCGCAGCGACACCCGCTCGAGCCCTTTCGCGAGCATGTCGGCGAGCTTGCCGAGCGCCGCATACAGCAGAATCCCGACCACCACCACATCCGTTTGCAGAAACTCGCGCGCGTTCATCGTCATGTAGCCGATGCCCGATTGCGCGGAGATCGTTTCCGCGACGATCAGCGTGACCCACATCAGCCCGAACGCGAAACGCACGCCGACGAGAATCGACGGCAGCGCGCCCGGCAGGATCACGTCGCGATACAGCGCGAAACCCTTCACGCCGTAGCTGCGTGCCATTTCGATCAGATTCGCGTCGACGGAACGGATGCCGTGATACGTGTTCACATAGATTGGAAAGAACACGCCCAGCGACACCAGAAACACCTTCGCCTCCTCCTCGATACCGAACCAAAGGATCACGAGCGGAATCATCGCGAGCGCGGGGATGTTGCGGATCATTTGCACGGTCGTGTCGAGCGCGATATCGACGGGCCGGAACAGACCTGTCGCAAGCCCGAGCACGAAACCGATGCCGCCGCCGATCGCGAAGCCCGACACCGCGCGCCACGTACTGACCTTCACGTCAGCCCACATTTCGCCCGACTCGATCAGCGACCACGCGGCCTTCACGACGGCGAGCGGCTCGGGCAGCACACGCGTCGACAGCACGCCACTGCGCGCGGCGATTTCCCACGCGAGCAGGATGACGAGCGGCACGATCCACGGCGCGAGCCTGAGCGCGAGCGGCCCCAGGTTCAGGCGGGCGAGATTGAAACCCGCAGCACGGTTGCCAGAAACAGTCGACATAAACCAGCACTCCTTTCATGAAGCGACGCGTCGTTGCGCATCGCCTCCGGACAACGAATCAGCTTTGCGACGCCTTCGGCGCATAGTTGTTGCCGACGATTTCGCCGAACGGCCCCGACAGCGGCAGGCTGCCGCTCACCGCCGCCTGCTGCCGACCCGGCAGCAGCGGGAACACGAGCTCGGCAAAGCGGTACGACTCTTCGAGATGCGGATAACCGGACAGAATGAACGTCTCGATGCCAAGGTCCGCGTATTCCTGCATGCGCGCCGCGACCTGCTCCGGGCTGCCGACGAGCGCCGTGCCCGCGCCGCCGCGCACCAGGCCCACGCCCGCCCACAGGTTCGGATACACCTCCAGGTCCTGGCGCGAGCCGCGCTTGCCGCCGTGCAGTGCGGCCATGCGCCGCTGCCCTTCGGAATCCATCTTCGAGAACGACGCCTGCGCGCGGGCGACCGTTTCGTCGTCGAGCTTGCTGATGAGCTTGTCGGCGGCTGCCCACGCTTCGTCTTCCGTCTCGCGCACGATCACATGCAGGCGAATACCGAACTTGATCTTGCGGCCGTGCTGCGCGGCGCGCGCGCGGATGTCGGCGACCTTCTTCGCGACCGCTTCGGGCGGCTCGCCCCACGTCAGATACGTGTCGATGTGCTCGCCCGCCATCTCGTGCGCCGCCGGCGACGAGCCGCCGAACCACAGCGGCGGATGCGGGTCCTGCACGGGCGGATACAGCACCTTGCCGCCCTTCGACGTCAGATGCTTGCCGATGAAATCGAAGGTCTCACCCTGATGCGCGCTAGTCAGCAGGCCGCGCCAGATGCGCAGGAATTCATCGGTGATTTCGTAGCGCGTGTCGTGATCGACGAACAGCCCGTCGCCTTCGAGTTCCGCGGCATCGCCGCCCGTCACGACGTTGATCAGCAAACGCCCGCCCGACAGCCGGTCGAAGGTCGACGCCATACGCGCCGACAGCCCCGGCGACGAGATTCCCGGACGGATCGCGACGAGGAACTTCAGGCGCTTGGTGGCGGGAATCAGGCTCGACGCGACGACCCATGCGTCTTCGCACGAGCGGCCCGTCGGCAGCAGCACGCCCTCGTAGCCGAGCGTATCGGCTGCGACGGCGATCTGCCGGAAGTAGTCATAGTCGGCTGCACGCGCGCCTTGCGACGTGCCGAGATAGCGGCTGTCGCCGTGAGTCGGAATGAACCAGAACACATTCATCTGCAGTTCCTGCCTTGTTCGTCTGATGTCTTAGGGATGACGGGATGCGTTGCTTGCGGGCGCGTGCGAAAGGCGTGACACGCCCTGCCACGCACGCGCAGCGCATCGAAAACGGGTGATTGAAGAAGACCGCGTCAGCGGCGACAGCGAGGCGGCCTGCCCGGCAGGCCTGGATCGCGCGCCGCGGACGGCGCAGCCGGGCAAGCACGAATGGGCATCGGATGGGACATCGCGACGAGTTCTCTCAAGTGAATCGATGTGATCGGCGCACGCAGCGCGCCTCATCCAATGTGCGCGCTGCGTGTCGGGCAGCGGCGCCTCGCATGTGCTTCTCGCACACGCTTCATGCGTGCTTCATGCGTGCTGCGCCGCCTGCATGGGAAAACAGTCTATGGACCGCGCTCTTTCTTTTGAACGATTTTTTTGAGCTTAGGTTTTCCACTTTCGTGCTTTACCTGACGCTGCAGCATACGCCGCGCACGCGCACCGTCCGCCAGCGCACCTGATCCGCGCCGCGCAACCCATATAATGGCGCTCGTTCCGATCAACCTGCGCGGGCGTTGCGCAAAGTCAATGACGCCCGGCGACCGTCGCTGTCAAGCATGCAAAAAATCATCCTGCCGTTCGTGTCCGGCTTTCTGGCGTCGCTGTTCTTTCACGAGTCGACACTCGCGCTCCTGCACGCCGCCGGCCTCATCGACCCGACAGGGTTCTCGACCACGCCGTTCGTGCCCATCGGGCTGCCGGAATTCATCGCCAACGCGATCTGGAGTTCGGTATGGGGCGTGCTGATGGCGTGGCTGTTGCGCGTATCGCCCGAGCGGCCCGCGCCGTGGGTTCAGGCGTTCGTGTTCGGCGGCATCGTGCTGACGGCGGCGGGCGTGTTCGTCGTCGATCCCCTTCGCGGCATCTGGCCGACGGGCAACATGCTGCCGCGCCTTGCGCTCGGCTTCGCGTCGAATGCGATGTGGGGCTGGGGCGCGCTCGTATTCATGCGCGCCTTCATGGCGAGCGAGGACTAAGGCCGCCCGCCCGTTCGTTCGTCTTTTGCTTCAGCCCTGCAGGTCGCGCAGCGGATGCTCGTTCGCGGGCCAAGGGCTGTCGAACATCTTCTCGACGTCCGTGCGCGTCACGTCCTCGATGCGCGCAAAGCGCCACTGCGGCTTGTTGTCTTTATCGATGATGCGCGCGCGGATGCCTTCCGGCGCGTCGCCGCGTTCGAACGACGAGCGCGTCAGATCCAGATCGCGGCGCAGGCATTCCGCCATCGTGCCTTCGGCGCGCGTCACCACCTCCAGTGCAACGGCCATCGACAGCGGCGAGCGCTCGCGCAGCACGGCGCCCGTCTGGTCGGCCCAGTCGGCGTAGTTGCAATCGCCTTCGCGATCGAGCGACTGGATGATCTGCACGATGTCCGGCAGCGCGAAGTGCCGGTCGATCGACGTGCGCGCGTCGGCGAGCGGCGATGTGTCGGGCGTCGGCACGATCTTGTGCGATTGCGCTTCACGCAGCACGGCCGCGACGACGTCGGCGCCCTGCTCGAATGACTCCGTCTTCAGGCGGTCGATCAGTGAGGGAATCGCCTGATCGGGCAGCCAGGCGTCGGCGAGACCCGCGTAGAGCGCGTCGGCCGGGCCGATCGTCTCGCCCGTCACAGCAAGATAGCGGCCGATCGCGCCCGGTGTGCGCGCGAGAAACCAGCCCGCGCCGACATCGGGAAACAGGCCGATGCGCGATTCCGGCATCGCCATGCGCGTCGTCGAGGTCACGACACGCAAGCCGCCCGTGCGATGCGCGCCCTGCGAAATGCCCATACCGCCGCCCATCACGATGCCGTTCATGAACGCGATATACGGCTTCGTGTAGGTGAAGATGGCGTGGTCGAGCCGGTATTCGTCGATGAAGAACGTGTCCACGGCATCGCCGTCGCCACGGCGGAATGATTCATACAGGTAACGGATGTCGCCGCCCGCGCAGAACGCGCGCTCGCTCGTGCTGCGCACGACGACGGCCAGCACGTCGGGATCTTCGCGCCATTCGTCGAGTGCCGCATGCATCGCGCGCATCATGTCCAGCGACAGCGCGTTGAGCGCCTTCGGCCGGTTCAGTTCGATGAAGCCAATGCGATTGGCGACATAGGCGATCAGCTCGTCGGAGCCGCGGGGCGATTCGGGTATCGACATGGTGTGGGCGTGAAGCGGTTGAATGGGCGTGCGACGCAAACGGTAGCACGCGTATCGGACTTCTTCAGTGAAACCGGCAGGCGTGGATGCGCCGGCCTGGCCTTATGCGGCTTTCGGTTTCGATGATGCGGCACGCCGCGGCTTTGACGGCTTGTCGACGTGCTGCGTCTGAGCGGGCGTCGCGCCCTCGCCTGACGCTTCGTCCTTATTCGCTGCTGTTGTCGCGTCGCCCGCGCCGAACCACGCGACGAGCGCTGCGTCCACCACGGCATCGAGCGGCGCGCGCGGAAACACGGGGCACGTCAGATGCAACGCGACGATGCCGTGCATCGTCGCCCAGAACGCCTCGGCGCACACCTGGCTATCGGGCGCGTCCGGCAGACGGCCGCCTGCCTTGAGCGCATCGATCGAGTCGACCATCAAACGGAACGCCTTATCGTCTGCGTGGTCTGCATGGTCCTCGTCACCTCCGCCATCAGCGCCCGCCCCGCCAACGAGCGCGGCGCCCGTATAGGACGGGTCTTCCATGAAGATCAGCCGGTACGTTTCCGGATGCGCGACACCGAACGCGACATACGCGCGGCCGATCGCCTTGAGCCGTTCAGCGGCATCGGCGATGGCCGTCAACGGCTCGAAACTGGCCAGCAGTTGCGCGTAGCCCTCCGCGCACAGCGCGCGCGCAATCGCATCGCGGCTTTCGAAGTGCAGATACAGCGTGGCCGGCGAGTATTCGATTGCATCGGCGATCTTGCGCATCGACAGCGCGCCAAAGCCCTCGCGCATGACGATGCGCCGCGCGGCGTCGAGGATGCGCGTGCGCAGTTCCTGTTTCTGACGAGTCTTTCTTTCAGCGATTCCCATGACGCCGATTTTCCGGTTGACAAACTGAAAAGTCAATTTAAACTGAACATCGTTCAGTGAACAGTGTTCAGTAAATTTCTTGCGCTCAGTCTCAACGATAGAACGGGGCGCCGTCGACGGGAGATGTCATGGAAAACGCAGTACAGATCGGGCTGTTCGGCGCGGCGGGCGCCGCCGGACGCAGCATCGCCCACGCGCTCAGCGCGGCGGGCCGGCGCTATCGGGTGATCGGACGCGGGAGGCAGGCGCTACAGGCGTCGTTCGGTCACGATCCTCTGGCGGAAGTCGTTACGTGGAATCCGGACGATCCCGCCACGATCGCCGCCGCGGCAGCCGGCTTGCAGACGGCGGTGTATCTCGTCGGTGTGCCGTATCACCAGTTCGAACAGCATCCCGTGCTTATGCAAAAGACGCTCGACGGACTGCGCGCGGCCGGCGTGCAGCGCCTGATCCTGATCGGCACCGTTTATCCGTATGGACGCGCGCGCAGCACGCCCGTCACCGAGTCGCATCTGCGCGAGCCGCATACGTTCAAAGGCAAGATGCGGCTCGCACAGGAGAATCTCGTGATCGACGCGCATGGCCACGACGGGCTCGAAACGCTCGTGCTGCGCCTACCCGACTTCTATGGTCCGGGCGTCGAGCGCAGCTTCCTGCATGGCGTATTCGAAGGCGCGGCGAAAGGCACACGGGCGCAGATGATCGGCCCGATCGACGTGCCGCATGAATTCGTGTTCATGCCCGACGTGGGGCCAGTCGTCGAACGCCTTTCGCGCACGCCCGAAGCATTTGGCCGCGTGCTGCATCTGGCAGGCGCGGGCACCATCACGCAGCGCGAAATCGCTGAACGCGCCTACGCGCTCGCGCAACGCGAACCGAAGCTAATGGTGGCGAACAAGACGATGCTGCGCATCATGGGTCTCTTCAACCCGCTGCTGCGCGAAATGGTCGAAATGCATTACCTGCTGACGGACCCCGTCGTGCTCGACGACTCGGCGCTGACCAGGCTGATTGGTCCTGTCAGGAAGACATCGTATGAAGCGGGCATTGCGCAGTCGCTGGCGGCTGCGCAGCGTGCGGTGCAACAGGCCGCTGGCGCGCAGGCGGCGTGACGGACGCCGCCTCGCAAACGCTTCGTAATGTGCGCTGTTCAGGCACTCGCGAGATTGCCCGGCGGAAAGTGGCCGCTCTTGAGCAGAACCGGCGTGCCATTGCTGATCAGCAGATGTTCGCGCGCGACGGCTTCGATACGCTCGCGGCCCGCGTCGAATGCGCGGCGCCAGGCGTCGGTGTCGTTCGCGTCGGCGCCGAAATGATCTTCGAGCGCTTCGACGGAAATCGCGCACGGCACCCGCTCACCGTCGACCAGCGCCGGAAACACCAGCGTCAGATTGAAGTCGCGGTAAGCGGGCGCGTCCGCGGGAAAACGAATCTCCATGGTGACCTCATCGGGAAAATCCGGCGTTCCAGGCGAGTGGCCGCATAGGTGCGCGAGAACCGGCATGCGGACCACTGGCCCAATTAGCGGGCTTAATGGTACTCGTAGCGGCATGCGACGGTCCAGCGTCGGGTACGTCGCGTTTTGCCGGGCTTGCTTCAGCGGCGCGGCGCGTCCGTCCGGTCTGATGCGTGTGCTCGACCGGCGCGCGTAGGGCCCCGAATCACTCACCGTCCAGCAGCCGGTCGACATACGCGCGGCCCGCCTTCTCGACAAAGACCAGCGCTTCGTCTTCCGACGCGAAGCGATGCTCGTCGCCGATTTCGATCAGCGTTTCGATCAGGTGCGGATCATCGGGCCCGCGCTCCGACAGACTGACCGCTCCGACATACAGCCCTTCCCGCTCGCCCGCGCGCCGCGCCTGCTCATGCGGCGGCACGAGCCGCGCCGATGCGCTGATGTAATAGCCCCGATAAGGGCCGCTCACCCGCTCTGCCATGTTCGCCTCTCGTTCGATGTTGCTGCAATGGAATCGACAGCACGCGGCACGCCACGTGCGATACACGGTAAGTCCTCGCGCCGCGCGATAAGTTCTGCGCGGCCCTCCCAACAAGCGCACACGGGCGCGCCGCCTGCAATTTCCGGACGAGAACCGACGATATGGGAAAATATTTGCTTCGAGAGCGCGAGATCGCCGAACCGGACGCGGCCAACGCGTGGTTCGCATACGCGGAAAGTCACGGCATCGACATTCCGAAAGCGATCAGTATCTGGGAGGACGCGGCGACGGAAGAAGGCGCCGACAGCCGGCGCCTCGTCGGGCAGGCGGGCATCCGAATCGATCTGTCCGAAACGGGACACTTGAGCCTCCGACCGCAAGCCTGAGGCCCCCGACGTCTCGTCAAGCCACCATGGCCCGCGTCATGTCCGCAATGCGGCACGCCAGCGGTAGCTCGTCACCCATATCGGGAGGACGACGCTGGCGGCTCCCGTTCGCAGTGCTCGCGTCACAGCTTATTTCTGGAAGGAAACACAATGAAGTCGATCGAACGGCGCGCGCGCCACCCTCTTGTCTCCCACGCGATTCGTGCTGCCGCGCTGCCGCTTGCCGCACTCGCGATTGCGAGCCTTGGCGCATGCGCGTCGTCGAACGAAACGAAGCTGATCAACCTGCCCAACGGCGAAACCGGCTTCGCGGTCAGCTGCAGCGGCGCGGACGCGAGTTCGAGCTGGGCATCGTGCTACGTGCTGGCGGGCAAGGCGTGCGGCGCGACGGGTTACGACATCGTTTCGAAGGACAGCGACGATGGCGGCCTGGCAGGCGGCAGCGTCACGAACGTGGTGTCGGCGAGCGTGAAGAACCGTTCGATGGTGATTCGCTGCAAGTGATTCACTAGCTGTCAGCGCCGCGCGGCGTCAATGCGCCTGCATCTTCGAAAACAGGTTGAGCACGACGACGCCCGCGACGATCAGGCTCAAACCCGCGACAGCCGCAAGATCCGGCACCTGTCGATACATCACGATCGCGACCAGCGTGATCAGCACGATCCCGACGCCGGACCAGATCGCATACACGATGCCGACGGGCAGGCTCTTCAGCGTGAGCGACAGGCAGTAAAACGAAATGCCGTAGCCGAGCAGCACGACGAGCGCGGGCACGAGCCGCGTGAAGCCTTCCGACGCGCGCAGCGCCGAGGTCGCGATCACTTCGGCGACGATGGCGATGCCGAGCAATGCATAGGGCGGCACGCGCATGCGTCAGGCCTTCGCAAGCGCGAGCTTGCTGTAGTCGTGGCCGAGTTGCGCGCACAGCGCCTCGACGACGAGTTCGTGATCCGCGCGTTGCGGCAGCCCCGATACCGTCACCGATCCGATTACGCCCGCGCCCTTCACGGTCAGCGGAAACGCACCGCCATGCGATGCATAGTCGGCCACGGGAAGACTGTGTTTGTCGGCCAGCGTCGCGTTCGACTGTTGCAGCTTCAGCCCGACGGCATACGAGCTGCAGCGGAAATACGCGACCGTGTTGCCCTTGCGGCGCGCCCAGTTGACGTTGTCCGGCGTCGCGCCTTCCAGCAACGAGAAGAACATGGGCTGGCCGAACGTGCGGATATCGATGGCGAGCGCAAGGCCGCGCGCTTTCGCGACCTCGCGCAGATACGCGCCGAGTTGCCACGCGGTGTCGGCATCGAAATGAGGGAAGACAAGCGAGTGTTCCTGCGCAGCGATCGACTGCAAATCGTGAGCGATGTCCATGGCGTGTCGAGAGAGCATTGATGAATGCGGTGCCGCACGCGATAGAAGTCTCGTTCGGCACCGAAGAACGAGGATTCTAGCGCACGTGTCGTGCGCTACATGGCCATGCTCTCACAGTAACGACGGGCATTCGATGCGCCTTCGACGCACTTGTCGCGGCAAGCCAGATCACCGTCGCTTTCCACACTTTCATGTCGATTCTTAAAAACTGATTGCATTGAGCATGCGGTTGCCCTATAATCTTTTCTTCGACGGACGCGGGGTGGAGCAGTCTGGCAGCTCGTCGGGCTCATAACCCGAAGGTCGTAGGTTCAAATCCTACCCCCGCAACCAGTACTCACTGGTTACATGTTCCAAGCGTCATCAAGCCGTCGCACCATCAAACCCGCCCATGGCGGGTTTTTTGTTTTGCGGGTCGGCCTTCGCTTCAACACGAAATCATCACGCGCACGCAGCACTTACGTCGTCCGCCTCCGTCATCGTCACGCCGCTCCCCGGTGATACACTCCCATCACCGTTTCCCATCCGCTTCCTATGAAATTCTGTTCCGTCTGCGGCCACGCAGTGAGCCTGAGCATCCCGCCCGGCGACAACCGTGAACGCTTCGTCTGCGCGAGCTGCGGCACCGTGCACTATCAGAATCCGCGCAACGTGGTCGGCACCGTTCCCGTCTGGGATGACAAGGTGCTGCTGTGCCGGCGCGCGATCGAACCGCGCTACGGCTACTGGACTCTGCCCGCAGGCTTCATGGAAATGGGAGAGACCACCTCGGAAGCCGCCTCGCGCGAAACGCTGGAAGAAGCCGGCGCGCGCGTCGAAGTGCAAAACCTGTACACGCTGCTGAACGTGCCGCACGTGCATCAGGTGCATCTGTTCTACCTCGCGCGGCTGCTCGATCTCGATGTCGAAGCAGGCGAAGAGAGCCTCGAAGTGCGCCTCTTCGAAGAGCACGAAATTCCATGGAACGACATCGCGTTCCCGACCGTCGCGCAAACCTTGCGCTTCTTCTTCACCGACCGCGCGTCGGGCAACTACGGTCTGCACACGGGCGACATCTTCCGCTCGCTGCGCGACGGTTGACCACAACGACAGCTGTCGCATGGTTCCCTGGCTAGGCCCCGACGATCCGTTTCCGCCCGTCGAACGCGCGCTGTCCACAGCGAGCGGCGCGCCGGGCCTGCTCGCGGCAAGCGCAGACCTGTTGCCGTCGAGGCTGATCGACGCGTACCGGCGCGGCATTTTTCCGTGGTACTCCGACGGTCAGCCCGTGCTCTGGTGGACACCCGACCCGCGCATGGTCCTGCGGCCGCGCGAGTTCAAGATCTCGCCTTCGCTGAAAAAGACGCTCAAGCGCGTGCTGCGTGACGACGCGTGGGAAATCCGCGTAGACGCCGATTTCCCCGCCGTGATGCGCGCCTGCGCGCTCGCGCCGCGTCACGGCCAGCGCGGCACCTGGATCACGTCGGACGTGATCGAGGCTTACACGGCATTGCACCGCCGCGGCGAAGCGCACAGCATCGAAGCGTGGCACGAGGGAAAGCGCGTCGGCGGATTGTATGGCGTGTCGTTCGGCAAAATGTTCTTCGGCGAATCGATGTTTGCGGACGTCACCGATGCATCGAAAATTGCGCTCTCCGCGCTCGTCTTCCACTTGCGACGTCACGAAATAGAAATGATAGACTGCCAGCAGAACACGTCGCATCTGGCGTCGCTGGGCGGCCGCGAGATCACGCGCAAGGCGTTCGTCGCGCATGTGCGCGCGAACGTCGACGCAGCGCCGATCCCCTGGTCGTTCGACAAGACCGTCGTGCGCGATCTTTTTGCGCCGGCGGTGTGATGCGCAGCGTCGTCGAGGGCCAACGCCACGTGAACGATGACAATCGCCATGGACGCGTCCGCCGGGCATGCTGCACACTACCGTTGAGCAGCGAGCCGGATTGGCAAATCCAGAAACGCTTCGAGAGCTGCTAACGTGACTCACCCGAATGAGCTGCCGCTTTCACCGCTTTCGGCGCTGCAATTCTATGCAACAGCGCCTTACCCTTGCAGTTATCTGGAAGGGCGCGTCGCGCGCTCGCAGGTTGCGACGCCCAGCCATCTGATCAACTCCGACGTCTATACCGAACTCGTACGCGCGGGCTTTCGCCGCTCGGGCGTGTTCACGTACCGGCCGTACTGCGACGGCTGCCGCGCATGCGTGCCCGTGCGCGTGCCCGTCGAACGCTTCACGCCGAACCGCACGCAGCGGCGGGTGTGGAAACGTCACGGCAACCTGATCGCGACCGTCGCGCCGCTGCATTACGACGAAGAGCACTACGCGCTCTACATGCGCTATCAGTCGGCCCGCCACGCGGGCGGCGGCATGGACCGCGACAGCCGCGACCAGTACGAACAGTTCCTGTTGCAAAGCCGGATCAATTCGCGCCTCGTCGAATTCCGCGAGCCCGCCAATCCCGGTTACGCAGGCCATCCCGACATGCCCGGCACGCTGCGCATGGTCAGCATGATCGATATCCTCGGCGACGGACTGTCGTCGGTGTATACGTTCTTCGATCCCGACCTGCCGCACACGAGCTTCGGCACCTACAACATCCTCTGGCAGATCGAGCAGGCGCGCAGCCTCAAGCTGCCGCACGTGTATCTCGGCTACTGGATCCGCGAAAGCCCGAAGATGGCCTACAAGGCCAATTTCACGCCGCTCGAAGGGCTTTTCGACGGCGCATGGAAGGTGCTCGACACTGACGCGCTGGATCTCTCCCCCGTCGATGCCGCGAAAGCGGGCATGCGCGGCATGCGTGGCGAGCGAGGCTGATTGCTCGGACGGAGTAGCGGATTCGCAGCCGCCCTTTAGTCCCGATTCGCTTCAAAACCGAAACGTCGATAGCCGCCGCGCCGAACCGTTAAAATAGCGGGTTCTCATTTTCAGCCGCCAGGCGCCCCGCCGTGTTCAGTTCCCTCTATCCGCTCGTACGCGCCCAACTCTTCCGCATGGACGCGGAAGACGCCCACCATCTCACCCTGCGCATGCTTGGCGCGGCCGGACGCACCGGACTCGCGGGCGCGCTCGCGCCGCACGTGCCCGATTCGCCGCGCACCGTGATGGGGCTGACGTTCAGGAACCCGGTCGGCCTCGCGGCAGGTCTCGACAAGGATGGCGCGTGCATCGACGGTCTCGCGGCGCTCGGTTTCGGCTTCATCGAGGTCGGCACCGTGACGCCGCGCGCGCAGCCGGGCAATCCGCGCCCGCGCATGTTCCGCTTGCCGCAGGCGAATGCCGTGATCAACCGGATGGGCTTCAACAACGCGGGCGTCGACCAGTTCGTGAAGAACGTGCAGGCCGCGCGCTATCGCGGCACGCTCGGGCTGAACATCGGCAAGAACGCCGACACGCCGATCGAGCGCGCCGCCGACGACTACCTGTATTGCCTCGAGCGCGTCTATCCGTTCGCGAGCTACGTGACCGTCAACATCTCGTCGCCGAACACGAAGAACCTGCGCCAGTTGCAAGGCGCGGACGAACTCGACGCGCTGCTCGCCGCGCTGAAGGACAAGCAGCAGCGTCTCGCCGATCTGCACGGCAAGCTCGTGCCGCTCGCGCTGAAGATCGCGCCTGATCTCGACGACGAGCAGATCAAGTCGATCGCCGATACGTTGCTGCGTCACCGGTTCGAAGGCGTGATCGCGACCAACACGACACTCTCGCGCACTGCCGTGCAAGGCCTGCCGCACGCCGACGAAGCGGGCGGCCTGTCGGGGCGTCCTGTGTTCGATGCATCGAACGAGGTGATCCGCAAGCTGCGCGTGCAAGTCGGCAGCGAGGTGCCGATCATCGGCGTGGGCGGGATTTTCTCGGGCGCGGACGCGCAGGCCAAGCTCGATGCGGGCGCATCGCTCGTGCAGCTTTATACGGGCTTCATCTATCGCGGCCCTGCCCTCGTCGCCGAGTGCGCGCAAGCGCTTGCCAATCGCCGGGGCTGAGCGAAGCCGCGGCGCGACCGAACACCGCTAGAGATGCAACGTCAACGCGCCGCCACCGCATCGAGCCGCGTGCCGAACCGGTCGAAGCGCGGCTTGTAGAAGTGATCCGGGTCGAGCGAAAACGCGACACGGCGCGTGCGGCCCATCAGCTCTTCACGCGGAAAGAAACCGAAATAGCGCGAATCCGCGCTGTCATCGCGATTGTCGCCGAGCATCAGATATTCGCCCGCGGGCACCGTCACCGGGTCGAACGAGCGGCGCGGGCTCGGCGCGACTTCCGAGAGCCGCACGACATGCGCAACGCCCGCGAAGCGCTCTGTCAGATAATCGCCGGGTGAAGCAGCGTCGCCGGGCAACGGTGCGAGCGGAAGCGGTTGATAGCTCGCGCGCACGCCGTTCACGTACAGCACGTTGTCGCGCATCGCGACGATATCGCCAGGCAGGCCGATCAGGCGTTTCACGATCAGCTCGTGCGCGGCGGATGAATCGATCGTCACGATGTCGCCGCGCTGCGGGTCATGCAGATGTGCGATTGCGATGTGCGTGAGCGGCACGCGCAGATCGTAAGCCATCTTGTCGACGAGGATGCGGTCGCCCTCGCGGATGGTCGGCAGCATCGAGCCACTCGGCACGACGTTCCAGTCGGCGATCGCGCTGCGAAACAGCACCATCAGAACGATAAACGCGACGAGACTCTTGTACTCGCGCCACAGTCTGGCCAGCATGCGCATCATCGCGCTCCTCGAAACAGCTTGTCTACGGAAGGGAAACGAAACTGGCGGCCTTTGTTTTCAGGCGCGAACACAGGGCCGAACACCCACCTGCACCCGTCCACACCCGCACCGGCGGCGACGATCCTATCATTGCGCGCGCCCGTCGCGCAGCGTCACTCGCATGGAAACCTGAGCCCCAGTGCCGCGCGCGCCGCATCGGCCATCGCGATCATCTGGCGCGACTTCGCGTGCGTCATGATGGGACTTTCGAGCTCGCCGCTGCGAATCAGATCGCAGAAGTGCGCGGTCTCGTAGTTGAGGCCGCCGCCTTCGAACGGCGCATCGAGTTCAACGATGCGTCCGTCCACGTAGCGCACCGTCGCACGCGCCGGGTTCCACCAGTTCTCGTGAATCGTGATGTGGCCCAGCGTGCCCGCGATAAACGCATCGCCCTTGCCGAACAGGTCCAGTCCGCAAAAGATCTGCGCAATGCCGTTTTCGTGGCGGCTGTTGAGGCTCGCGAAGGTATCGACGCCCGTCCGCCCGAGCCGTCCCAGCGTCTGCACGTCGAGCGGCGCGCCGAGCCAGTCGACAGCAAGAAACATCTCGTAGATACCGATATCGAGCAGCGCGCCGCCCGCCTGTTCGAGCGACAGCGACGGATGATCGTCGGGCACGCCCGGCACCGAGCAGCCGGCTCGCACGAGGCCGATCGCACCGATAGGATCGTTCGCGAGATGGGCGCGCAGCTTCCTGTAGAGCGGATAGAACGGCGGCTTCATCGCTTCCATGAAGAGCCGTTGC